>NZ_JCADBK010000006.1:0-381112 GCF_059358955.1 Nonomuraea sp. CX421
CTACGTAGCCCGCGAGCTCTATCGACTCATCACATCAAACGATCAAGAACACGTCGCTTGACATCCATAGGAGCATCCTCCCGTCCGGGTCGTTCTCATCCGTCCCGGTCTCGACTAACCTACCGACCAGCCGGTACGGATGGGAGACGCCGTGTGGGAGCCCGAACTCGCCGAACTGGAGCGCCGACGGAAGCTGGCCGAGCGCATGGGAGGCGAGGAACGGGTCGCCCGCCAGCACGCCACCGGACGGCTCACGATCCGCGAACGCCTCGCGGCGCTCACCGACTCCTGGACCGAGATCGGCGCCCTGACCGGCCACGCCACCGGGCCTGACGGCTTCACGCCGTCGAACGTCATCATCGGCCGGGCGACGCTCGGCGGGCGGCGGATCGTCGTGGCGGGCGACGACTTCACCGTGCGCGGCGGGGCGGCCGACGCGGCCATCCACGACAAGCAGATCCTGGCCGAGCGGATGGCGGGGGAGATGCGCGTCCCGCTGGTCCGGCTGATCGACGGCACCGGCGGCGGGGGCAGCGTCAGGCAACTGGAGGACTTCGGCCGTACGTACGTGCCGTTCAACCCCGGCTGGGACCAGGTCGTGGCCAACCTCGGGAGGGTCCCGGTGATCGCGCTGGCGCTCGGCCCGGTCGCCGGGCTCGGCGCCGCCCGCCTGGTCACCTCACACGTCTCGATCATGGTGAAGGAGCTCTCCCAGGTCTTCGTGGCCGGTCCGGCCGTGGTCGAGGCCGGGATGGGGGAGAGCGTCGGCAAGGAGGAGCTCGGCGGCTGGCGGGCGACCTCGGCGGCGGGCACCGTGGACCTGGTCGCCGCCTCGGAGGAGGAGGCGTTCGAGCTGACCCGGCGGGCGCTGTCCTACCTGCCGCAGAGCGCCTGGCGGCTGCCGCCCGTCACACCGTCCGAGGACGACCCCGGCCGCGCCGACCCGGAGCTGGCCGGGATCGTGCCCCGCGACCGCCGCCGGCCGTACGACATGCGCCGGATCCTCGATCTGGTCTTCGACACCGGCAGTGTGCTGGAGCTCGGCCGACGGTTCGCCCCGTCCACGATCACCGCGCTCGCCCGGCTCGACGGGCATCCGGTGGCGGTGCTGGCGAGCGACCCGCGCGTGTACGGTGGCGGCATGACGGCGCTGGGCGCGGACAAGACCGCCCGGTTCGTCGACCTGGCGGAGACCTTCCACCTGCCCGTCGTGCACCTCGTCGACCAGCCCGGCTTCGTGATCGGCAGCACCGCCGAACGGGCCGGCACGATCCGCCACGGCGCCCGCGCGCTGGCCGCCGTCTACCAGTCGACGGTGCCCTGGGCGTCGGTGCTGGTCCGCCGTGTCTTCGGGGTCGCGGGCGCCGCGCACCGGCCCCACCACAGGTACGGCCTGCGCGTCGCCTGGCCGTCGGGCGACTGGGGGTCGCTGCCGATCGAGGGCGGGCTGGAGGTGGCCTTCAAGCGGATGCTGGCCGAGGCGGGCCCGGAGGCCGCGACCCTCAAGGCCGAGATCGCGGCCCGTCTGGAGGCGGTCCGGTCGCCGTTCCGCACGGCGGAGGCCTTCCTGGTGGAGGACCTCATCGACCCGGCCGGCACCCGGCCCGTCCTGACCGAGTGGGTCCGCGACGCCTACGCCGTTCTCGAACCAGGCCCGAGAGCCACCACCCGTCCCTGAGCCCGCGAGGAGCCGTTGAAGGCGCGACGGTAGGCGGACGGAGACGTGCGCATCGCCCGCGAGAAGTGGTGGCGGAACGTCACCGGGCTGTCGAAGCCCACCGCCGCCGCGATCTCCTCCACCGGCACGGTCGTCGACTCCAGCATCGGCAGGCTGGCCGACACCCGCTGGAAGTTCACCCAGCGCAGCGGGCTGGTGCCGGTCCGCCGCCTGAAGTGCCGGATGAACGAGCGCTCCGACATGCGCGCCACCCTGGCCAGGCCGCCGACGCTGATCGGCTCCGTCAGGTTGGCCAGGGCCCACTCCATCGCCCTGGCCACCGGGCCGTCGTCCTCGACCGGGGTCACGGCGCTCTCGACGAACTGCGCCTGGCCGCCCTCCCGGTGCGGCGCGATGACCAGCCTGCGGGCCACCGTGTTGGCCACGCTCGGGCCGTGGTCGACGCGCACGAGATGGATCAGCAGGTCGAGCCCGGCCGCGCTGCCCGCGCTGGTCAGCACGTCGCCGTCGTCCACGTACAGGACGGAGGCGTTGACCGAGACGGCGGGGAACCGGCGTTGCAGCAGGTCGGCGTACTTCCAGTGGGTGGCCGCCTCGCGCCCGTCGAGCAGCCCGGCGGCGGCCAGCGCGAACGCGCCGGAGCAGATCGACACCATCCGTGCGCCGCGCTCGTGCGCCGCCCGCAGCGCGCGGACCAGGTCCTCGGAGACCTGACCGCGCACGTCGGGCACCCCCGGCACGATCACCGTGTCGGCCGAGGCGAGCACGTCGAGCCCATGAGCGGCCCGCATCGTGAACCCGCCCACCACCCGGAGCGGCTCGGTCGTCTCGGCGCAGACCTTGAGGTCGTACCAGGGAACATGGAGCTCCGGCCGGGGCAGTCCGAAGATTTCCACGACGCAGCCGAACTCGAACGGCGCCATCCCGTCGAAGGCCAGCACGGCGATCGTGGGCAGACGTTCGGGCATGAGCATGGCCGCATGTTAGCCCTCGGCTCCCTGCGGCAGAGAGAAGGCATGCACATTTCGGGGGTACAGACCGTTTTGCCCGGTCACCGCTACGCGCAGGCGGAGATCACCGAGGCGTTCTCCCAGTTGACCTCGGCCGATCGAGACCTCCTTGAACGCTTCCACGCGGCCGTCGGCGTCGAAGGCCGCAGCCTGGCGCTCCCGTTGGAGGACTACGCCAAGCTCGATTCGTTCACCCGCGCGAACGAGGCCTACGTCGAGGCGGCGCTGGACCTGGGCGAACGGGCGATCAGCGGGGCGCTGGAGAAAGCCGGCCTGCCACCGGAGAAGGTGGACCACCTGATGCTCTGCTCGACCACCGGGCTCGCCACTCCTTCGCTCGACGCCCGGCTGGCCCAGCGCGCCGGGCTGCGTGACGACGTCAAGCGGGTGCCGGTGTTCGGGCTGGGCTGCGCGGCGGGGGCGGCGGGTCTGTCGCGGCTCAACGACTACCTGCGCGGCTGGCCGGATCACGTGGCGATGCTGGTCTGCGTGGAGCTCTGCTCGCTGACCGTGCAACGCGACGACACCTCGGTGGCGAACCTCATCGCCGGCGCCCTGTTCGGGGACGGCGCGGCGGCGGTGGTGGCCACCGGGCACGGGCCGGGGCCGGAGGTGTTCGCCACGCGCGGCAGGCTCTATCCCGGCACCGAGCACCTCATGGGCTGGGAGGTCGGCGAGCACGGCTTCCGCGTCGTGCTCGACGCCGGGCTCACCGACTTCGTCGCGCGGAAGGTCGGCGGTGACGTCAGGGACTTCCTTGCCGACTATGGCCTGACCCCCGACCAGGTCGCCTCCTGGATCTTCCATCCCGGCGGCCCCAAGGTGATCGACACGCTCGCCGGGGCGCTGGGCCTGCCCGAGGAGGCCGTTCGGCTGACCCGGCGGTCACTGCGCGAGCACGGCAACCTGTCGTCGGTGTCGGTGCTGCACGTTCTCCAGCAGACGCCTCCCCGCCCGGGCCAGCCCGCCGCGCTCCTCGCGCTCGGCCCCGGTTTCTCCGCCGAGATGCTCCTGATGCACTGGTGAACGCCTGGCCCGGTGCTGATCTCGGGCCGGCCGAGAGGCCCAGCGAAGGGCTCAAATCGACCAGTTTGCTGCCAAATTGCCGAAAACTGGCTAAATCAGTAAAGATCGTTCGATGACGCTTGAGGTGCCGCACGGGGGCGGCCTGGCCTTCACCGTTCTGGGGCCTGTCCGCGTATGCGGCGGTGGCGCGGTCAGCGCCCTCGGCCGGTCCCAACGGCGCGGTCTGCTCGGCTTCCTGCTGCTCAACGCGGGCCGGGTCGTCACCATGGAGGCGGTGATCGACGCGCTGTGGGGTGGCGCGCCCCCGACGTCGGCCCGCGCCCAGATCTACTCGGGGATCCACGTCATCCGGCGGGAGCTGCGTGCCCTCGGCATCGACGAGGTGGTCTCGTCCCGTGGCGGCTACACGTTACGGGCCGACGCCGCGAACCTGGATCTCGCCCTGTTCGAGGAGTGCGCCCGGCAGGCCGGGGCCGGGCAGCGGCCCGAGCAGGTGGTCCGGTCGCTGCGCCGGGGCCTCGCCCTCTGGAGCGGCCCCGCGCTCAGCGACGCGTCCGGCGCCTACGTCGAGGCGGTCCGCGCCCATCTGGAGGAGACCCGGCTCGGCTGCGTGGAGAGGCTGATCGAGGCCGAGCTCGCGCTCGGACGGCACCACCACGCGATCGGCGAGCTGCGGCGGCTGGTGATGGAGCACCCGCTGCGGGAGCGGCTGCACGCGCAGCTCATGCTCGCGCTCTACCGCGATGGCCGCCGCACCGAGGCCCTCGACCTCTCCCGCGACCTGCGCCACAGGCTGGTCGAGGAGCAGGGGCTCGACCCGAGCCTGGCGGTGATCGAGCTGGAGCAGGCCATCCTGCGCGCCGATCCGGCCCTCGCCCCGCCGCCGAACGGGTTCCTGTCCGGGGCCGAGACCGACGGGCCCGCGCGGGCGCGCGGTGGCGCGCCCGCCCAGCTCCCGGCGGACACCCCCGACTTCACCGGACGGGATCGGGAACTGGCTCAGGCCCTGCCGGCGCTGGCCGTCCTGGCCGGCGAGCAGGGGAACGCGCCGCCGATCTGCGCGGTGACCGGCCCGCCGGGGGTCGGCAAGACCGTGTTCGCCGTGCACGCCGCGCACCGGATCCGCGAAAGCTACCCCGACGGCCAGCTCTTCGTTGACCTCCGGGGGGCCGACAGCAGGCCGGCCGCGCCGGCCGAGGCGCTGTCCGGCTTCCTGCGCGCCCTGGGCGTCGAAGGAAGGGAGATCCCGGAGGGCTGCGACGAGCGGTCCGCGCTCTACCGGACGCTGCTCGCAGACCGGCGGGTGCTCGTGGTGCTCGACAACGCGACCGACGAGAGTCAGGTACGGCCGCTGCTGCCCGGTGCGGGCACCTGTGCCGTCCTCGTGACCAGCCGCAGACGGCTGGCCGGTCTCGGCGCGCAGACCACCGTCGAACTGCTCCCGTTCGACGGGGAGGAGTCGGTCGAGCTGCTGGGCCGGATCGCCGGAAGCGAGCGCGTCGCGGCCGAGGACCGGGAAGCCCGCGAGGTGGCGCGGCTCTGCGACGGGCTGCCGCTCGCGCTGCGCATCGCCGGGTCGCGGCTCGCCGCGCGACCCCACCGCCGCATCGGGGAGCTGGCCAGGCGGCTCGCCGACGAGCAGCGCCGCCTGGACGAGCTGTCGTACTCGGGGCTCGCCGTGCGAGCCGGTCTCGATCTGAGCTACCAGGCGCTCGGCGAGGCGGAGCGCCGCCTGCTGCGGCGGCTGGCCTTCCTCGACGTCCCGGAGGCAGGGCCGTGGCTGGCCGTAGCGATCAGCGGCGAGCGTCCGGCCGACACGGAGGAGATGCTGGAGGGCCTGACGGACATCCACCTGCTGCGGGTGACCGGCGTCGACGGCACCGGGCAGGTCAGGTACGGGATGCACGACCTGGTCCGCACCTACTGCCGGGAACGGATGGCCGAGGAGGAGACCGCGGACACGGCGCTGTCCGTGCTCTCGTCGGCCGCCCGGCACCTGCTCCGGCTCGCCGCCGAGGCGCGGGGCGCCAACCGGGGCCACGACTACTACGCCCGGCTCGCCGAGGAGCTGGTCGTCCCCATGGAGGAGGAGGTCGTACGGCACGCGGCGGAGCACGCCGTGGACTGGCTGGAGGCCGAGGCCGCCACGGTCTTCGGCGTCCTGCGGCAGACGTCGGCCCACGGGCTCTTCGACGAGTGCTGGCGGATCGCCCTGATGGGAGGCTGGCTGTACGACATCCGGTGCTGCGCGAGTGAGTACCGGGAGATGCTGTCGATCGCGGGCCGGGCGGCGGAGGAGTCCGGAGACCGCCGGGCCCAGGCCATCGTGCCGGCGCTCTCCGCGGAGCTGGGCGTGCTCACCGGAGCCCTGGAGGAGGCCGTACTGACCCTGGAGCCGGCCGAGCGGATCTTCGTCGAGATCGGGGACGAGCACGGGCTGGCCGAGGTCTGGCGGATGCTCGCCCACCTGGAGCGCACGCGCGGCGAGCATGCCGTCGCCCTGCGCCGCTACGAGCGGATACGCGAGACCTTCAGAGTCCTGGACGACCACTCGGGAGAGGCCTTCACACTGCGCTCCATCGGGCAGATCCACCTCGTTGAGGGCCGCGTGGCCGAGGCGCTGCGGTACCTGGAGGAGGCCGTTCGCGTCGCGGAGAAGAGCCGCGGCGACTGGAAGCGGCTCAACACCCTGTTCTGGCTGGGCGAGGTCTATCTGAGAGTGGGACGCGTGGGGGAGGCCCGGGCCGCGTTCCTCACGGTCGCGGAGGCGGCCGACCGGGTGGGCGACTTCACCGGAGGCGCGTTCGCCCGGCTCGGCCTGGCCCAGGTGGCCATCGAGGCGGACGACCACCGGCAGGCCCGGACCCAGCTCGCGCTGGCCCTCGACCACGCCGAACGCTCCGAGCTGGCCCTGGTGCTCTGCAAGATCGGCCTGGCGGTCGGCGGCGTCCTGCTGCGCCTGGGGGATCTCGCGCAGGCCGAGGAGACCATCGAGCGTCTGCTGCCGCGGATCGACAGCCTGGCCTCCCCGCTGATGCGGGCCGAGGCCGTGGAACTGCTCGCGCGGGTCCGCGAGGGCCGGGGAGACGGGGCCGGGCCGGCCTCCGGCGCGGAGTGGCGGAAAGGCGTGTAGCCGGCGTATAGCTCGCGCATCAACCCGGCCTGGCAGAAAGGGAGGCGCCAGCCCGCGTCTCTGTCCGGCGGGCGGTCCAACGGGGGAAGTGGAGGAGTTCTGCGCTGCTTCGACTGGGCGGATCAGCCGAACGACGACGGGGGCACCGAGAACCACGGGGCACTGAACGGGAGGTGGGTTCCGAGATGCGCGACATCATCTGGAACTGAGCGGCCGAACGACAACGACGGGCACTGAAGGGGAGGTGGGTTCCGCGATGCGTGACATCATCTGGAACTGAGCGGACCAGGCCGGGCCGGTTGGACGGGGACCGTGCGCCGGTTCCCGGTCTCCGGACGGCCTTGACTCACCCTGCGGCCGGCGGCGCCTCCAGTGCGCCGCCGGCCGCCTCCGCGCGATGACAAGCGGCCGAGAGACGCGGCTGAGAGAAGCGGCTGAGAGAATGGCTGACGCGAACGGCTGAGGGGAGGCGGCGATGAAGAGCGGTGGGGTGGGGACCTTCCGCCGGGCGTTCGCCGTCACGGAGTTCCGGGCGCTCTGGGGCGCGATGGCCGTCGTGCGCGCGGGGACCCAGCTGGGCCGGGTGGCGCTGGCGGTGCTCGCCTACGAGCGCACGGGGTCCGCCGCGGTGACCGCGCTCGTGTACGCCCTCACCCTGGTGCCGGCGCTGATCGGCGGGCCGCTGCTGGGAGGGCTGGCGGACCGCTGGCCCCGCCGCCGGCTGATCGTCGTCTGCGGGCTGGCCCGGGCCGCGCTGATCGCGCTGGTGGCCGTGCCGGGGATCCCACTGCCGGTGCTCTGCGCCCTGATCTTCGCCTCGCAGCTGCTCGAATCGCCGGCCGTGGCCGCCCAGATGGCGCTCACGCCCGACATCCTGCCCAAGGACGTCTACCAGTCGGGCATCGCGATCCAGCACCTCACCTCGCAGATCGTCAGCCTGGCCGGGTTCGCGGCGGGGGGCGTGCTGGTGGCGGCGGTGGGCACGACCGGGTCGCTGACGATCAACGCGGTGGCGTTCGCGCTGGCCGCGCTGATCGTGCTGCGCGGCATCCGGCCGCACCCCGCCGCGCGGGCCGCGGGAGGCGCGGGGGCCGGCCTGGGGCGGGGCGGCGGGCCGCTGGAGGGGCTGCGCCTGCTCGTCTCCGACCACCGGCTGCGCGGCCTGCTGGCGCTCGCCATGCTCGCCGGGTTTCAGGTGGTGCCGGAGGCGCTGGCCGCCCCCTACGCCGCCGGGCTCGGCCAGGGCACCGTGATGGTGGGCCTGCTCATGGCCGCGATGCCGGTGGGGAACGTGCTGGGCGTGTTCCTCTTCACCCGGTTCTGCCCCACTGAGACGCGGCTGCGGCTGCTCGGACCGCTGGCGTGCGCCGCGAGCGTGCCGCTGCTGGTCTCGGCGGTGGTCCCGGGTCCGGTCGCGGCGCTGCTCCTGTGGGCGCTCGTGGGGGCGCTCGGCGCCTACCAGGTGACGGCGAACGCGGAGTTCGTTCGGATCGTCCCCACTGAGCGGCGCGGCCAGGTGCTGGGGATCGCCTCCTCCGCCCTGGTCGCCGTCCAGGGCATGGGCATGATCGTGGGCGGGCTGCTGGCCACGAACATAGGTGTGGCGGGCGCGCTGGGCGTCGCGGGGGCGGCGGGGCTGGCCGCCGGCGTGCCGGCCGCGCTCGCCTGGCGCCGGGCCCGCGCCCGCGCGGGTCAGGCTCCTGGCCGGGAGACGCTGATCGCCTCCAGGCCCTCGGGCTCCTTGCCGGGGTAGAGGCCGGTGAGCAGCGTGCTGACCGTGTAGAGGTGCCAGGCCAGGGCGGGCTTCTTGACCACGGGATCGGCGAACAGCGCGCGCACCTCGTCCGGGTTGACGATCGGGGTGAGCGCGTCGAGGCCGCCGAGCACCTGCTCGCGCAGCACGTCCGTCAGCGCCGGGCCCGGGCTGGTGCGCCAGCTCCACCCGCCGCCGGTCCTGGGAGTCGGCATATGCGCGGGCGGCACGTGCGTCCGCTCGAACCAGCGCGGCCGACGCGCCGCCATCGCCTCCGCGAACCGCCACGGCTTCCCCTCGATCGGGACGTCCCGCAGCTCGGGGGCAAAGCGCAAAATAAGCGAATAAATCACCTCTTCGGAGAGTCGCCAGCCCTGGTCCAGGCTCAACGCCGCCCGCACCACCCGGTTGTCCAGGAATGGCCGGACCGGGTCGCCCCGGCGCAGCGAGCCCGCCCGTGCACTGGCCTGCCAGCGGCCCACCTTGTACCAGATGTAGATGTGGTCCAGCGCCTCCAGCCGGTTCGGCCGGGCCTGCCACGGCTTGGCCAGCTCCCGCGCGTGCGCGTTCGCCTCGGCGGTGAACAGCTTCTCGTCCTTGTAGAACGTGTTGTTGATCCGCCGGAGCAGTGCCTTGTCGCCGAGGTCGGTCTGGAGCAGGTTGAGGCTGCCGGCCCTGAGGGTCTCACCGCTCTGCCCGGACATGGTCGGCTTGCCGGAGTAGGGAAGGTAGCTCACGATCGACTCGTACGCCGAGGTCATCCCCTCACAGGTGCGCAGCGTCTCCCACGCCCGGCTCAGCGGGTGCTCCACGATCACCGCGTCCTTCGCCGCGGTCTGCGGCGGCGCGATGACCGTGTGCTCGACCTTGAGCCTGGCCGCGATCTGCCGGGCGAGGATCACGTCGGGGTGCGTGTCGAGCCCGTTCGTCGTCACCCGGAACGGCACCCGCGCCGCGTGCAGCAACGCCGCCAGGATGCGGGTGTCGCGCCCGCCGGTCAGCGCCAGGTTCACCGGCTCGCCGGCCTCGCGCAGCGGCGCGACCGTGGCCAGCAGCGCGTCGGCCAGCTCGTCGACGGCCGCCCGCTTGCGCCGCGCCGACGTGGGCGCGGGCGCCGCCTCCGGCAGCGGGGTCTCGGTGATCGTCCGGCTCCCGCCCCGGAGGTCGATCCGCGAGCTGGGACGCAGCGCCGACACCCCCTTGTACGGGGTCTCGTCCGACAGGAAGAAGCCCTGCCTGATCATCGTCTGCAGGGCCATCAGGTCGTGGTCGATCCGGTCCACCTGCTGGGCGGCCAGGTGCACGAGCAGGGCGCGGCTACCCACGACGTGCAGGTCGGGCGTCTCGGCGTAGAAGACCGGGCAGACCCGGTTGATCGCGGTGCTCGCGGTCAGCTCGCCGTCACGGGCGATCCAGGCCGAGAAGCAACCGCCCACGGTGTCGCCGGGCAGCCGCGCGGCGTCGGCCGGATCGGCCAGGTGACCGTTCAGCCCGAGGACCCGGCCGGTCTCCTCGGAGATCAGCGGAGGCCGCCGCGAGTCGTCGGGCTCGTTGGTCCACCCGAACAGGGACACGCCCCTGCCGTGCCACTCTCTGCCGCGGATCACGTCGGCGGGCACGGGGAAAGCGGTTTCGACGACGGCTCGAACCCGGTCGAGGACACGGGCCGGGATGTCCTGCCGCTTCGCGGCCAAGCCCAAATAGACGCGCACGGCACCCATGCCTACCGGATATGACCGCTTTGCCACAACCGATCACGCGGCGGTCGCGGTTTGCGCTCGCTTACGTCACCGGCCCGGCCACCCGTCCACCCGGGCCGTCATACGGCGTGGAGGTGCTTGCAGTGAAATTTCGTCCTTTAGTCATAGGTGTCGGACTTGTTGGAATGCTCGTGCTCGCCGCGTGCGGTGGCGGCCCTGAAGGCTCCGGCGACTCCGGGGAGCGCGCCCCCAGCAGCGAGCACCGGCAACCGGTCCCGACCGCCAAGCCCTCGCCCCTCAAGAGCGAGAAGGCCCCGGCCGAGACCCAGATCTCCACCTTCGCCCTCGACGTGGACACCGCCTCGTACGGCTACGCCCGTCGTACGCTCCAGGAAGGGCGCTGGCCCGAACCTGGGCAGATCCGGCCGGAAGAGTTCGTCAACTCCTTCAGGCAGGACTACGTGGAGCCCCCGGACGACGGGTTCACCGTCCACCTCGACGGCGCGCGGATGACCCGCGACAAGGCGGTCCTGCGCGTGGGGCTGCAGACCCGTGGCTCCTCTGCCGCCGCCCGGCGCCCAGCCAACCTCACGTTCGTGGTCGACGTGTCGGGCTCGATGGCCGAGACCGGCCGGCTCGACCTGGTCAAGCAGGCCCTGCACACGCTGCTCGACCAGCTCGCTCCCGGCGACCAGGTGTCGATCGTGTCCTTCAGCGACGAGGCCCGGCTGCTCGCCTCCATGACCCCGCTCGCCGCCCGCGCCGACCTGCACCGCGCGGTGGACGAACTCACCGTCCAGGGCGGCACGGACCTCGAGTCCGGCCTGGTCGCCGGCTACCAGGAGGCGGCCAAGGCCTTCCGTCCCGCAGCCACGAACCGGGTCATCCTGCTCTCCGACGGTCTGGCCAACCAGGGCAGCACCGCATGGCAGACCATCCTCGACCGGGTCAAGGAACACGCCGGCCGGCAGATCGCCCTTCTCACCGTCGGCGTCGGCCGTGAGTACGGCGACGAGCTGATGGAGCAGCTGGCCGACAACGGCGACGGCGCCGCCGTCTACGTCAGCAGCCAGGAGGAGGCCGACAAGGTCTTCGTCAGGCAACTCCCCGCCACCATCGAGCTGCGCGCCCGCGACGCCAAGGCGCAGGTGGTGTTCAACCCGTCCGTGGTCGAGAGCTTCCAGCTCGTCGGCTACGAGAACCGCGCGCTGAAGGCCGAGGAGTTCAGGGACGACAGCCGTGACGGCGGCGAGATCGGCCCCGGCCACGCGGTGACCGCCCTCTACTCCGTGCGCCTCAGGCCGGGCGCGACCGGCCAGCTCGCCCAGGCCACGGTGCGCTGGCAGGACCCCGACACCAGGAGCCCCGCCGAGGCGAGCAAGTCGGTCGACGCGGGCGCCCTCGCGGACTCGGTCTGGTCGGACGCCCCCCTCCGGCTCCAGGTGGACGTGGTCGCCGCCGCCTTCGCCCTCTACCTGCGCGACCGCGAGGCCTTCGGCCTCGACCTCCCCGCGCTCGCGGAGCACGCCGGCCGCCTGGCCGGCACCGCGGAGGACCCGATGGTGACCGAGCTCGCCGGCCTCATCGAACGGGCCCACGCCGCCGGTTGACCCTCGCCTGTGACGTCGGCGCCCCTGTGCCGTACGCGGTTTGGGGGTGCTTGACCGTCTGCGGAGTCCGATACACTGGTTCACGCAGCAAGGGGCTATGGCGCAGTTGGTAGCGCGCCTCCATGGCATGGAGGAGGTCTGGGGTTCGAATCCCCATAGCTCCACCCCATCATCGACGTTCGAGCCTTGCCCCGCGTGATCGCGGGCAAGGCTCTTTCGTTGCGCCGGCTGCTCGTGACGCTGAGGATCGTGGCGAAGCGACACGCTTCAGGGCGTGCACCGCCGGCCCGACCCCAGACCGTCCGCCTGGCGGTGTTCCGATGGATCACCCGACACAACACGGTCAGGCGGCACTCCCGCCTCGGCCGGCTGAGCTCGATCGACGACGAGAAGACGGCAGATAGCCTGAAGGCCGCCGCTTGAGATCGGTGCCCGCACTCAAGGGAAAGTCCCGACGCCCAGCTCTTTTCGACGGGATGTCGGTCGAGTCAACGAAAGAAGCAATAAATGGATGATCTGAGATCGGTGAATCGACCAGGTCCTCGCTTGATTGTGCTCGGCGTCCTGATGGCCTGCTTTGCGTGGGCGCTGATCATCCCGATGTCCTTGACGACGCCTCCGAGCATATTGCTTGCCGCGGTCTTCATGACCGGGCTGGCTTTATTCGGTGCCGCCATGATGCTGGTGTTGTGGGTCGTGGTGAGCCCGAGTCCTGCCCTCGGCGCCGCATGGTGGAGGACCGCACTCCTCTTGGCCGTCTCATTGGCGCTGTGGGCACCAACGTACGGGTGGGCGGAGCGTGGAGAGCAACCATGGGCATGGTTGGCGGGCTTCGCGATCGCCGCCTGTGCGCTGATCACGTGGCAGACGGGAATCGTGGCGGCGGTGGCCTTGGGAACCGCGGCTTCGATCGGTGGCCTCGTGTTCGATACCGCAATCGCCGCAGGTGTCCTGATAACGCTCGGCTGCGCCCTGGTGGTATGGGCGATGTGCCAAGCATTCGTGTGGCTGCTGCGGCTGCTGTGGGCGGCGCAGGCAGGGCGGGAGGCGCAGGCGGAACTCGCGATCGCCGAGGAGCGCCTGCGCGTCAGCCGCGACCTCCACGACGTGCTCGGGCACCGCCTCGGCATCATCGCTCTCAAAGCAGAATTGGCCGCGGACCTCACCCGCCGTGACCCCGCCCAGGCAGCCATGGAAAGCGAGGGGATCCGCGAGCTCGCAAACGATACGCTGGTCGAAGTCCGGCGGGCGATCCACGGCGAGACGACCGCTGACCTCGCGACCCAGCTCCAGGCCGCCGACCTCGTGCTCCGTTCGGCCGGAATCGAGGCGAGCATCGATGCCGACCAAGAAGTTCTTCCACGTATCCCCCAGGCGCTGTCACGCCTCCTGGCGGCGGTGGTCCGAGAGGCGGTCACGAACGTGCTGCGACACAGTGACGCACGGCATGCGTCGATCACCGTTGCGGACACCGAACCGCTGATCAGGCTGACCGTCGTGAATGACGGAGTCCGCGAGGCCGCGCGGAGTGAGGTGTCCGGCGGCAGCGGTCTGGCGACGCTTTCGGCCCGCTGCACCGCCATGGGCGCCCATCTGATCGTCGATCGCCAGGCCGATAAGAACCGTTTTGAGGTAAAAGTGGAATGCCGAAACGATGCGGGTCGGTCCCGATGAGCTCGCCGATCCGGGTCCTCCTGGCCGAGGACGATGAGTTGATTCGAGAGGCGCTCGTCGGGCTCTTGGAGCGCGAGCCGGACATCAAGGTCGTGAGCGTCGCCAGTGACGGTCGGCAGGCGGTCGAACAGGCAGTGACATACCGACCAGATGTCGCGGTTGTCGACCTACAGATGCCGAAACTCGACGGTTTAGGCGTCATCGTGGAACTCAGCCGAGTGCTACCCGAGTGCGCCGGGGTGATACTCACCGGCCACGGTCATCCCTACGTGCTGCGCCAGGCACTGTCGTCCGGAGCGCGGGGATTCCTCGCGAAGGGCGCCCCCGGCACCGCGCTGGCCGACGTCGTGCGTCGTGTACACGAAGGACGGCGCTACGTCGATCCCGTACTCGCCGCAGATGCGCTCACCATGCCGCCGACACCGCTGACGCCACGCGAGACCGAAGTGCTTCTGGCCGCGCAGGCGGACCGGCCAGTCCGGGAGGTCGCACGGGAGCTCTTCCTCTCGCCAGGAACCGTACGCAACTACCTCGCCATCGTCACCCACAAACTCGGAGCGGACACCCGCTCAGAGGCCTACCGGATCGCACGCGAGAACGGGTGGGTCTGACGTCAGGCTCTTCAGGGTGCACGGACTTTTCATGACAGATGCACGGGTCCACCCGGCGGGGACCGAGCAGAGGCTGTCGAGTATGAACAACACGACGAATCTCGACACCCACGCACACCGTCATCCGTCCGGCCGCGCCGCGGCTGTCGGACATCACCTCCTCGCACGCTGGCCGTCCGTCCTCGGTCTGCTGGCGCTGATCGCCAATATCGCGAACGGAGCGGATCCGCATGTGACCGCGATGATCATCATGCTGGCAGCGATGTGCTACCTCGCCGCCGCCGCTGTCGGATCGCGGCGAAGCGTCTGGGTGATGGTGGGCGTCGCGAGCGTCGCGGTCGTCCTTGCCCGCCTCACGGGACTCGATCCGACCGCGACGCTGCTCGTCATGGGCGCAGGCTTCGCGATCTTCGGGTTCCTTCGCGGCACCGGGGTCGATCGCCGGGAAGTCGGAGTGCAAGTGCTGGGATTCGTGGGCTTCAGCGCCATCGCCCTGACGGCCATGATGTCCAGTCCGGCGTTGGCCGTATTCCTGGCGGCCGTCGCCGCAATCGGACACGCGATCTGGGACGTGATCCACTTCGTCCGCGACAAGGTCGTCAGCCGCTCGCTCACCGAAGCGTGCTTCGTGCTCGACGTCGGCCTGGGAGTCGCGCTCCTGCTGATGTCCTCGACCGCGCTGCCGGTGTGAAGACTCCCGCTGCTAGACGGAGCGCATGACGTGCAGCAGATACTCCTTGCGGTCGAGCGGGTTGTGGTCGGTGCGCGGCCGGGCCGGGGGAGTGCCGGTCACCTCCTGGTAGTGGTCGAAGGCGCAGTCCAGGATGCCCTCGCCGCCGGTCAGCGACGGCAGCCGCCGCTGCAGCGCGTGCACGTGGGCCGCCGGAAGGTCGCCCTCCAGCACGTACGAGGAGCCGCGCGCCACCGAGTCGCGGGGCACGGCGCGCAGGCCCGCCAGGACGGGCATGACCACCCCTACCGACTCGGCCGGGACATCGAGGTGGAAGCGGTGCATGGGCTCGTACACCCGGGTGCCCGCCCGGCTGAGCGCGCTCATCAGGATCAGCGGCGTCAGGTGCCGGAAGTCTCCGGCGGTGCTCGACATGCTCGCGTCGAACACCCCGCCCGAGTGGCTCTGCCGCGCCCAGTAGCCCGACCGGGTCAACGTGACCGCACAGTCGGTGACCTGCCAGCCGCGCAGGCCCTGGCGCAGCGTCTCGCGCACGGTCTCCTCGATCGCCCTGAGGAACGCCGACGGCAGCGAGCCGAGCTCGATCTCCAGCACGAAGCGCACGCCCGAGCCGACGGGGGCCGGGTCGACGCGGAGCCCGACGGTCGCCAGGAACGGGTTGGGCTCCTTGGCGATCACCTCGACGGCCTCGCCGGTGCCGGCCGGGCGTTCGACGCAGATGGTCGTCGTCTCGCGGAAGGTGACGTCGACGCCGAACTCCTCCGCCAGCGTCGCCTGGATGACCTCCTTCTGCACCTCGCCGTACAGGGAGACGGAGAGCTCCTGCCGGACGTCGTCCTGCCGCAGGTCGATCAGCGGGTCCTGCTCGGCGAGCCGGGCGAGCGCGGCGTGCAGCGCGCCCCTGCCGGCCGGGTCGAGGGGCACGACGACGGTCTCCAGCGTCGGCGGGGCGAAGTGGTGGTCATCGGACGTGGCGCGGGGCGCGCCGACCCGGTCACCGATGCGGATGTCGTCGAGCCCCCAGATCCTGCCGATCCGTCCCGCCGACACCGACGCGCTCCGGACGTCCGCGCCGTGGTCGAAGACGCTGATCGCGGTGACCTTCCCCTCGCCGTGGTGACCGAACGGCAGCCGGTCCCGCAGGCGTACCGTGCCCGAGAAGAGTCGGACGTAGGCGATCTTCTCGCCGGACGGGCCGCGTTCGACCTTGAAGACGGTGCCCGAGACCGGTCCGGCGGCGTCGCCCCCGCCGGCGGGCAGCAGCTCGCGGACGCCGGCGATCAGCGCGTGCACGCCCGCGCCCGTGATCGCCGAGCCGAAGAACACCGGGTGCACCAGCGCTCGCCCGGTCTGCGCCGCGAGCTCGCGGCGCAGCCGCTCATGGGTGAGGGCCCGCTCGTCGTCAAGGTACGCCGCCAGCAGCGTGTCGTCGTGGCCGGTGAGCAGATCGGCCAGCGCGGCGGCGAGGCAGGGGTCGTCCGGAGCATGCGGCGTGAAGGCGGCGCGAGCGGTGCCCAGGGCGTGGGCCGAACCCATAGCGACGATCGACGGGGACAGCTTCTCGGACATGCTCCGCAGCAGGCCGGCGTCACGCGCGCCGCGACGGTCGATCTTGTTCACGAAGACGAGCGTCGGGATGCGCAGCCGTCGCAGCGCGCGCATCAGCACGCGGGTCTGCGGCTGCACCCCCTCCACCGCCGACACGACCAGCACCGCGCCGTCGAGCACGTTGAGCACGCGTTCGACCTCGGCGATGAAGTCAGGGTGACCAGGGGTGTCGATCAGGTTGACCACGACGTCGCCGACGACGAACGACACCACGGCGGACTTGATCGTGATGCCCCGCCGTCGTTCCAGCGCCAGGGAGTCGGTCTGGGTGCTGCCGTCGTCGACGCTGCCGATCTCGTCGATGACACCGGCGGCGTGCAGCAGCCGCTCGGTCAGGCTCGTCTTACCGGCGTCTACATGCGCCAGGATCCCCAAGTTGAGCGTTCGCACGAAGCGTCATGTCCTTTGTGAGGCTGATGATCCTTTCCCGGGTGGACATGAACGTTCCTCGCATGTGCTCGCTCCTTGGTCGGCGGCCGTCACCCCGTAGTGCAGCAGGTGGCCGTCCGGCCGGGCAACCGGTTATCCGGGCCGCAGGCGGTCGAGGCTCTCCTGGTAGAAGTCGATGTCGTCGCGCAGCCGCCGCCGGGTGAAGCGTTCGGGCTCCTGCGCGCGGGCCTGCGTGCCGAGGGCGGTCCAGAACGCGCCCGGTGGCGGCTCCTCGTCGCCCTCGGGGATGAACTTGACCGCCTCCAACGCGGCGTCCCTGGCCAGCTCCCAGCCGTCGGCGGCGTCAGGGGAGGACAGGATGTCGTCCTCGACGGCCATCCGGGCGTAGGCGGTGGAGACCAGGACCCACTGGCCCGCGTCGACCAGAGGCGAGGTGCCGGTGCCGAAGTGGAGACCGTCGCGCCTGGCCTCGTACTCCGTCTGGTAGGGGACGCGGAGCTCGATGTGGTGGCCGGCGTGGTCGAAGACCAGCGTCCAGGCGTCGTCGCCCTCCGTGAGAGTGGTCCAGCGGCTGTAGTCGGGGTTGGGGCCCGGCGCTCCGTCCGCGACCGTGAGCCCGATGTGCACGTACGCCTCGGCGATCGTCCTGGCCTCAGGCATGGGCGGCCGCCAGCTCGCGGTAGGTGTCGCGGACGATGAGGAGCCGGTCGAGGGAGAACCTGCCCGGCTCGGCGTCGCGCGTGTCGCGGCCCTGGGCCGACCAGAAGGCATGGTCGGGCACCCTGTCATGGCCCGCCGGGATGAACTTGACCACCTCCTCGACCGCCGCCGTGGCGATCGTCAGCGCCTGACGGGCGGCGGCCTCGTCGTCGGTCGGGACGTTGCCCGCCGTCAGGTCGGCCACCCAGAGCCATTCGCCGGCGTCGAGCAGTTGGGAGGGCTCGCCGCCGCCGAAGTTGGGAAAGTCACCGGTCATCGTCTCGCGCTCGGGCAGGCCGAACAGGAACTCCCGCTCCGTGCCGCAGTCATCGCAGGCGCCCGAATAGCGCGAGGTCAGCTCGCCGCCGGCGGTCACCAGCGCGGTGTCCCAGGTCGTCTCGACCGAACCGCAGGCGCACGGGTGCAGGTCGAGGTACAGATGCGCCTCGTCCCTCGTGCGTGCTATGGCGAATGGCATCGCGTGCTCCCTTCCTGCGTCACTGGTTCCGCCGACCATCATGCCGGGACCTCAACCCCAGGCGTGTCCGCGGATGGTTCCGGAGTGGGACTGGAACTGCGGACGGTGGGGCGTGTCGAAGACGTCGGTGTTGCTTCGGGGGTCCCGGGTGTGGGTGTCGAGACTGGGGGCTTGGGGTCCGATGGGGTGGAGGTTGGTGTGGGTCGGGGGCTTGAGGGGGTGGGTGTCGGTTCGGGGTCGGTTGGTGTGGGTCGGGGGCTTGAGGGGGTGGGCGTTGGTTCGGGGTCGGTTGGTGTGGGCTGGGGGCTTGAGGGGGTGGGCGTTGGTTCGGGGTCGGTTGGTGTGGGCTGGGGGCTTGAGGGGGTGGGTGTCGGTTCGGGGTCGGATGGCGTGGGTGTGGGAGTCGGTTTCGGCGTGGGCGCCGGGTTCGCCGGTGCCGGGGTGCTGGGGGCGGGGTCGCTGGGGCCGGGCGGGCTGGAGGGCGGGTGGTATGTCGCACTGGGATGCGGCGGCGCGGTGTACACGGCACTGGGATCGGGCGGCGCGGAGTAGGTGACATGCGGCTCGGGGGCGGCGGGCGTGGGCTTAGCGGACTCCCGAGCCTCCCGCTCCCGAGCCTCCCGCTCGCGGCTCTCCTGTTCCCAGGCCCCCTGATCCCCGCCGTCGTCGGACTGCTCCGGGACGTGGCGTTCCTCCTCGTACTCCTCCGGGGGGTACCAGCCGGTGCCGTTGGCGATCTTGCGCATGCGCTCCCAGAACGCGTGCCGGGGCTCGCCCTCGATGCTGTGGTCCAGCACCTCGGTGAGCTCCGCGCCGATCGGGTACGGCAGGAGGGCCCGATTGGCGTCGCGGTCGGGGGAGCGCCTGCCGAGCCCCCGGAGCTCGGCCATGTGAACAAGGAGGGCGAATCGGCCGGGACGCTGCTGAGGGGTAGCGGTTCGCACCTGGTTGAGCAGTTCCTGGAGCTCGATGGCCAGATAGACCTCCCTCCTGGTAAGGGTGCCGCCCGGAGCGCTGGGGACCGGCACGGGCTGGTCCTCAGGCACGCCCGACGCGGTGAGGATCGCGCTCACCATCCTGACGGCCGCGCCGCGCTCGAGTGCCGGCACAGGCCAGCCGTGGTCCACGGTCAGCATGTGCACGCCATGGGCGGTGGTGAGCTCGACCGTGTCGCCTATGGAGGTGAAACCGGTGACCACCTCAACCGGCATCCGCGTTCCATCGGGCAGGGTGATGTCGATCAACGTGGAGCCGTACCTGGTGGTCGTGGCCCCGAGGAGGGCGGCGGTGCGGGCGACGGCGGCGACGGTGGCCGTGGCGGTGGGGTGCACGGTCCGGCCGGACAGCTCGTTGATGAGGTCCAGGTGCGCGGCGGGCAGCAGGCCCGTGCGGGCGGCGCTGACCTGCCTGGCCGTCGCTCCCTCGGTGCCGGGCGTCAGCCCCGCGTCCCGCAGTTCGGCGCGGAGCCGGTCCTCGATGGCGCCGCGCTCAAAGGGCGAGGCCGCGGCGCGGGCCTCGATCAGCGCCCTGACGCGGACGAGCGTCGCGGCGTCGCCGCGCCGCAGGTCGGGGACGGAGCTCAGCGGCCCCGGTCGCAGCGCGTGCCCGGCTTCCATGCCCAACTGGTCGGCGACGGCCTCCGCGATCAGCTCGGCGAGCCGCATCCGGACGCTCGTGCCGTCGGAAGGGGACACGGTGACGGAGAGTGTGCCCGGCGCCGACGCCCGCACCTCCACCGTGCCGGCCGGCAGATCGGCCTCGGCCACCTCCAGGGTGAGCGGCCCGGCGGGCGAGGTCACGGCGAAGGTGCTCGGCTGCCCGGCAGGTGTGGTCGCGGTCCTCGGGGAGCCGGTGGGCGCGATGGCCCCGACCCCGGACAGGTCCGCGAGCGTGCCGAGACCCGCCTCGGTCGTCGGGAGGGCTCCGACGGCGCCGGCGTAAAAGTCGGGGGTCGCCGACCGGCCGGTCGTCCAGGGGAACGACGGAGGTGTGTGACCCAGAGTGCGGAGCCGGGCGTCCAGGGCCTGCAGCTCGTGCCGCCACTTGCGTGCCTCGTCCTCCCTCTCGGGGGTGGGCTCCAGGTCGTGGGCCGCCTTCGCGGCCGCCCACCTGCGCGCCAGGTGGCGGAACTCGTCGAAGTGTGCCGACACGCAATGGTCGTGGCCCACGATCGACTTCGCGTGGGAGATCAGACGGCGCAGCACGTTCTGCCGCGCGGCGTACATGGCCTGGCCGGCGTGTGAGATCTCGTGCAGCACCGCGCGGGCGAGCTGGTCGTTCGAGGTACGCGCGGACACCACCATGCGGCCCGTCTTGGGGTCCGTCATGGCCACCCGGCCCGCGGGGACCTCGCCGACCTCGACCTGGAAGGTGAGCGTCCCCCACGCCTGGGTCTGCACCGTCAGCGTCGATCCCGACCAGGTGAGACCGAGCAGCTTCCCGCCGAAGTCGGAGATCCTCAGGTCGCGTGCCGTCGCTTCCTTGAGCTCGTCGAGCGTCGCGTCCGGCAGGTGCGGCGATCTACCGTCGGCGATGAACGCGGAGTCGGCGACCTCTGGCGCGCCCACTCCGCCCGTCGAGCCCACGGAGCGGCCGCCGCTCGCGGTCTCGCCGGTAAGGACGGGGCGCGAGGGCCAGACCGTGGGCGCCTCCAGGGCGGTGAGGTCCGCGCCCCGGGCGGCCAGCTCCGTCTGGACCCGGCTGGCGAAGGTGGCCTGGGTCCGGGGGTTGTCGAAGAGGTCGCGCAGGTCGAGGCCCATGCGGTCGGCGAGCTCCACCAGCGGCGGCGACAGGGTGGCGAACGCCTCCGCGAAGGCGCGGTTGGCGTCCTCGCTGCGCAGCGACCCGTCGGGGGAGATGTGGTAGGTGTAAGTGCGGCCGTCCGGTCCGGTGACGTCGATGCTGATGTCCGCGCCTGAGCGGCCGGCCTTGACCCGGGCGTCCATGAGGGAGCCCCACGGCCTGGCCGGGTCCGCCTGCTCCACCTGCTCCCGCGGCGCCGTGCTCGCCTGTGGCCCCCAGGAGGCCGTGGGCTCCGGCACGAACTCCCACTCGGGGCCGAGGGGAGAGCCGGCCTCCATGGCCGCTACCAGCGCCTCGTAGTCGGTTTCGGACATGATGGCGACCACCTCGCCCGTGGCGGCGCGGGGCAGGTGGATGGGCATGGCCTCGTACCTCGTCCCTTCGGGGGTGAGCGCCTGCCTGGTGAAGGTCAGGTCATAGTCCGTGGTGAGCTGGACGATGACCGCGTTGTCCCTCTCGAAGCGGCTCATCTCCCGGCGGTTGCCCCCGGCGTTCGTCCTGCTGACCGAGGACTGCTCGCCGACGGAGACGCCGCCGTTCACGCCGGAGGAGGCGTCGGAGAGGCCGAAACTTCCGCCGATCGGGAACGCCATCCCGCCGCTGGACGACGAGCCGGCGATCCGCTGGAAACGCCAGACATGCCCGATCTCCACTCCTTCCAGGCCGCGGGCCAGGAGCTGGAGGTTGGACTGCACCGCCTTGACCCAGACGTCCACCTCGCGGTTGCGCAATCCGATCACCGGAAGTCGGATCCGGTGGCCCCGCTCGCCGGTCATCCGCTCGAACAGAGAGGTGGTCGCCATCTCCGACAGCTGGTTGCGCAGCTCCACATCGAGCACCTCGACCGCCTCACCGAACAGCCGCGGGTCCTTGAGCGCTTCGCTGATCCTCTGATACAGGTCGGTCTTGACCGAGTTGGCCATGAAGCTGTGCATCGCAGGCACCTGCCGGGGGTCGAAGGTCCTGCCCGGCTCCGCGGGCTGAGTCCCCACGGGCCTGGTCAGCCCGGCCGGGATCAGCCGGTCCATATCGCCGGTGAGCTCGACGGTGACCTTCCCCGCAGGCTCCTCCCGGGGGGTGAGCCCGACCGCGCCCGCATGCTGACGGGTCCGCTCCACCTCGATCACGAGTTTCACCCGCTGCTGAACCAGGTCCATGCCGTTGAAAAAGGCGAAGCGCTGGAGCTCGGTCTCCTGCTCGCTGAAAGAACCGGTGCTGGCGCGGCTGCGATCGGCGTTGACGCCGGGGCTGTGACCGTGCCCCTCGTCGGAGACGTCGACGCCGGCGTTCACCGAGTTGGACGTCGAGCGAGTCTGCGACCTGCCCTGCTCCTTGTAGTTGTAGTCCTGAACGATGGCGCCGACTTCGTTCGTGCTCTCGAGCAGTTCCGCCGACGGGTCGGTGAACTCGGCCCGGACCGTCACCACGACCTTGTCGCGCCAGCCGAGCTCGTCGTAGGGGGTGTAGTAGCGCAGCGGCGGCAGGCCGTCCGAGCTGAAGATGTTGTCGATCGGCCCCCACCAGCGCGTATCCCCGATGGCCTTGCGGAGGCTGTCGGCTATCACCCGGTCGTGGAGGGCGTCCGGAGCGACCGCCTCGACGGCATCGAGGACGGCGTTGAGCAGCTCGACGTCCGTGCCTTCGCGTGCCAGGCGGATGTCCTCGATGAGGGTGATTCCTATCGAGTCCATCAACCATCGGGGGATTTCCACCTCACGCGGGATCGCGATCAGCTCGGTGGCCCTGGCCAGGAAGTCGTCCACCTTCGTCAGCGTGGATCCGGCGTTCACGACCGTCTTCAGCCCGCCGATCAGCACGGCCGGCGTATGCCCGGCCGCCAGCGGGATCCAGTCCGTGGACTTTGACAACTCCGACAGGTAGCGCTTGACGAGTGGTACGGCCACGCTGCGGTCAAGCTGCAAGGTGCGGTCGAGGAACCGTTCGACCACGTCCGCCACCTGGTACAGGGGCAGATCGAGGCTCCCTTCGGCGTACAGGCGCAGGGCGACACGCTCCGGCACCGTGTAGAGCATGGAGCCGTCGGCCGTTCTGGTGACCTGCGTTCCGTCCCCCTCCACGGCGGTGACGTCCAGTTCGATCTCGGTCAGGAACCTGTACTCCTTGCCGAGCCCGATCCCGAGCCGTTCCCTGCCATAGATGGCCAGGTCGTACTGCGAGCGTGACTCCCCGCCGAAGTGGCCGCCGCCGACCTTGCCGCCCTCCCCGGAGCCGTCGGCGTCCTGGAGATTCACACCCACCGAGCCTTCGACCTTTCCGCCGGACGACCGGCCGGCCGTGACGCCCATGCTGTACAGCGTGAGGTTGATGTTGCCCTTGACGTCGTTGTTCACGCCCAGGAACACCGACTTCCCCACCCTGCCCTGTACGGAGATCGACGCCTTGGTCGGCGCGGCGCCCTGGGGTCTGATCACAAGCTCCGTGCCGTACGGGGTGAGAAGCATCTCTGGGTGGGCGATGAGGCTGCGGACGTTGAGGAACTCGGCGAGATGATGGAAAGCGGGTGAGTCCGGACGTGCTGCTCGCGGAAGCAGCTCCCGGGCCACGTCCAGGAGGTTTGGCACGTCCATGTGCTGGATCGTCGCGTGCCGCATCATCTTGTCGGGGGTCGGCGCCGGCGCGGAGGGCGGAGGCAGGGGCCGTTCCGTGCCGTCCTCGGGAAGGTAGTCACCGGAGATCAGCAGCCGGGCGCTCCCGTCCACGCTTGCCAGCAGCTCCACGTCGCCGTTGGCATGGAGCAGTTCGACGCGGGCGGTGTGCGGGACGTCGAAGATCGCCGGGGGGACGGTGGACTCGGTGAGCTTCACCCCGTTGATCGTGAGACCGGTGGTGTGGGAGAGGTTGCGCGAATAGTCACGTCCGCCGCCCACGCCGGCGTTGGGGCTGACCCCCTCCTGCTCCTTGGGCACCGGATGGTTGGCGCCGTAACCGATGCCGCCTGACACGTTCTCATTGCGTGCGTGCGACCACACGTTGGTGTCGGAGCCGATGTCCAGGTTGACGATGGCGTACTTCTTGCTCATGCCCCCGAACACGGACCTCGGCTTGCCATGCTCGTCGGTGAAGTGCTGGTCGAGTGTGACACGGAGCGTGAGGTGCCGTGGCGCCCGCCCACTGCGCAGGGTCACCAGGTCGATCATGATGCCGTCCTGCGCGGCCTGGTCGTAGCCGGTCTGCAGGCGGTGCTTGACCAGCTGATCGGCGATCTCGCGCTCGTTGACTATCTGGCTCAGCCGTTCCAGCGGATCGGAGGAGTAGATCGGCTCTCCGGTCACCGGGTCGAGCGGGGCCAGCACGCCCATGGCGCGCAGCTTGTCCTCGGTCTCCTTCCTGAGCCGGTCGGCATCGTCGATCCCCCGGACGAGCGCGGGGCCCGCGCCGCGCAACTTGCCGGGGCCGTTGCCGTAGAAGCTCGGCAGCTCGCCCTTGCGGCCCTTCGGAGGGTTGGGATCAGGGTCGTCGCGATGCACCACCGTGCCGTCCTCGCGGACTTCGATGGCCTGCCGGACGACGGGCAGGCCGTACCAGTAGGCGTCCGACTCCGCGAATCGGAACAGTCCGCTGCCTTCTCCCTTGATCGGGCCTATCTGCTTGTCGTCCTCGATCAGATGGGCCGTGACCTCGTAGTCGAACTCCAGCTCCACGCCCTGGGTGTAACCGGTGTACCGCTGGACGCTCGGGTGGTAGGTGACGCCGTTCACGCTCAGCCCGTCCGCGGCGGAGGCACCGGCGGAGGCCCGGCCGTTCGGCCCCGAGGCGACCGCGTACTCGCCGTCTCCGCGAACGGCGTCGAGCTCCGGCACCACCCTGAGGCCGAGCGAGCCGCCCACGCCCGCGGATCGGCTGGACGACTGGTTGCCCGTGGCGCTGGTGACCCCGACGCGCAGCCGCTCCTGCCAGTGCGAGCGGCTGGGCGCGCCGACGGGCTCTGCCGTGTCGACCCGGGGCACGGCCCGGAACGACAACTGGGCGAACGGGCGGCCGTCCACGTGGATGATCCGGGGGACACCCTGTGGATCGTTCACCGCGTGTTCCATGCGGCTGTAGAAGTCGTCGATGAAGGCGGTCAGGACCTGCTGGCGGGCGACGCTGCCCGGCGGGAAGTTCTTCTCGCCCAGAGCCTTCATCGTGTCGTCGGCGAGCTTGAGCATCCCGGTCAGGCCGAGGACGACGTGTTCGGGGAACTCCGCCCGGCGCTGGTCCGCGGGCAGCCGCAACGGGTTGACCGGCGCGCTGTCCATGTACGCGTGCGACACGTAGGCTCGCAGGCTGCCGACGTCGTCGTGGTAGCCGTGGTCCACGACGACCTCGGGCGGCCAGCCTTCCATGGAGGAGGAGCGGGCCTGGACACTCCATCGGGCCTTGCCGTCATACTGGACCGACTCGCCCCGGTTGTCCTCGACACCGCCGTCCAGCCCGAAATCGGTGGCGTTGCCGGTCACCGAACTCGAGAAGCCCGTGTTGTACGTGGCGCTCATGTCCAGATGCTTGAGAAACTCCTTGAGCTGGCCTTCGGGCAACGACGCGATCAACGGGTCCAGCCTGAGGCCCACGTTGACGCCGCGGTGGGCGTTGGCCGTGGCGCCGATGGTCTGACCGCCCTGCGGGAGCACGCCTTGCATGATCTCGGAGGCGACCTTGCCGGGGTCGAGCACCTCCACGAGGTCGGTGACCGACAACTTGATCAGGATCTCGCCGGGGGTGTCGCGCCCCACCCTGATCAACGCGCCGTCGGCCGACAGGACCCGGCTGAACTCCGTGGACAACCTGCGGCCCAGCTCGGCGGGGGTGAAGATCTCGTCGATGCCGCGCTCCTGGAGCAGGTCGTTGACCGTCTCGGTGAGCCTGTTCAGATGCGGCAGCCGGTCCGCCGGGACGAAGCTGGGCAGGGCGGCCAATGAGGGCAGCGACGCGGTCAGTGCCTTCTGGAAAAGGTCCAGCCAGCTCTTGGCCTGCTCCGCCAGCGCGGCGACCTCGGCGGGCGCGGCGCCCCCTTCGAGTGCGGCCAGCAACAGCTCGTACGCCTCCCGCGCGTAGTGCGCGTATTCGCCCGCCGTGTCGTACGCCTGCGCGATGCGTTCGTGCCGTTCGTACATGGTGAGTTCGTTGGCCTCGTTGACTCTCGCCTTCCGCGCGCGTTCCGGCGCGCCATGGTCCTTCTGCCCATCGGCTCTGTATGCCTGGTCCCACGCCACCTTGGCCGCCGCCAGAGCCGCTTTCGCGCTCGCCTCCTTGGCGTTGTACCGTGCCTCCAACCCGGCCATGGTTTCGGTGAGCGAATCAACGGTCCGGCGGACGTACGCGACCAGGTCGGCGTGCGGTGTGGTCACCGGGGGCGGCGCGGCGGCGCTGCCGCTCGACCACGGCGGCAGGGGCGGCGACTGGCCGCGGTCACGCAGGTCGGCGAGCAACTGGTCGATCTCGTGCGCCCAGCGCTGCTTCTCGTCCATCGACCCGGCCGCGCGCCACTTCCTGGTCAGGAAGCGGAACTCGTTGAGCCGCGGCGTGACGCACTCGTCGACGCCCTCGACGGGACGCGTCCTCGACACCCATCGCCGCACTGTGCCCTGCTCCGACCGCGACTCCGCGGCCGCTCGCGTCTGGCCGCCGTGTGAGATCTCGTGCACCACCGCCCGGTACAGGGACTCGTTCGACGCACGCGGCGCGATCTTGATGACGATCGGGTCGGTGACCGAGCCCGTGCGGATCTCCGACTCGGCCACGTTGTCGCCGCTGACGCCGCCGATCCTGATCCGGTAGTGCAGGGTGCCGTGCGTGCGGGTCTCGACCAGCATCGTGGTGGAGGACGGGTCCGCCCAGGTCAGGCTCAGCACCTCGCCGCCGAAGTCCGTCAGGTCGAGATCCGCCGTGATCGCCGCCCGGATCTCCGTGCCCGTCACCGCGCCGTGGTGCGCGGGACGCCGGCGCTGAGGCTGGAACAGCGAGTTCTCGATCTGCTGCGCGGGCACGGTCCGTGGGCCGCCGGTCTCGGGGGCGGGGGCGGGGGCCTGCTGCGTGCCGAGAGCCGCCAGCCGGTCCATGATCTCCTGGGCCGCGATGTCGTAGAAGCCCGCGCGGACGGCGGCGTCGGGACCGAGAGCCCTGGCCGACAACCGGCTGGCGACCTGCTCCGCGTGCTCCACGTCGTCGTTCCAGGCGCGGCTGTGGTCGGCGGCGTCGGACGCGGTGCCCGGATCGGCGTCGGCGAGCTGATCGAGGCCCTCAAGGGCGCCCTCGTTCGCGGGCCTGCCGCCCGCGATCGCGATCTCGGCGCCCAGGGCGGCCGCCGCCTCCGCCACCAGCCGCTCCGCGGTCGCGCCGTTCGCGGCTCGCGACGTCAGCCGCTCCTCGGTGCGTCGCAACGCCTCCGGTGACAGACTGACCGCCCGCCCTCTGGCATCGGTGAGGAAGACCCCGCCGTCCTGCAGCGGGATCGCATGGGGGAAGGCCAGGCGCTGCGCCTCCGTGACGGCCGCCTGGGCCATCACGGCGGACAGCGTGTTGGGCGCCGTGGCCGCCGTCGTGCCGCCGGCCGTCGTGGTACTGCCGGCGGAGGGCGTGGGCTGGGCGGCCGGGTCGGGCGCCGCAGCGTTGACCGGGGCCGGCGGCGCCATCGCCGGATCGGGCGGCGCCCAGGGGGTAGGCTGCGCGGCCTGATCCGGCGGGACTCCCGGGGAGGTCTGGGCGTTCGCCGCGGATTGGGTGTTCGAGGCAGGTGGGGTGTTCGGGCCTGGCTCGGTGCTCGCGGCGGGGTCGGGTCTCGGCCAGACCTGCTGATCTGGCCGACCGGCGTTCTGGTTCGGCTGGTGGGGCTGCTCCTGCTGGCCCTGCCGGGTCTGGTCCGGCTGCGCGCTCTGGTCCGGAGGCGTGGTCTGCGCCGAGCGGGTGCCGGGGGACGACCTGTGCGGATCCGGCTGCGCGGTCGGGTCGGGCGACGCGGGCGGGCTCGGCTGGGTATGCGCGGCCTGCTGGGCGGGAGTGCGCGGGGCGTTCGGAGCGGTCTGCTGCGTGGTGCCAGGGTCTGGCGAAGGCTGCTGGCCGGGCTGGCGGGCCCCAGAGGCGGGCGCCTGAGGGGCGGCCGAGGCGGGGGTCGTCGAGGCAGGGGACGCGGTGGACGGCGCAGGAGAGCCGGACGGGCTCAGCGCGGCCGGCGTCACCCCCGCCGGTGACGGCGCGGAGGAGGTGGGAGCGGTGGACGGGGCGGGCCGGTTGGCCATGGCCTGGTCGACGGCCCTGGTCACGTCGCTGCGGTTGGCCGTGTCGGTGGCCTGGGCGAGTGCCGCGCTCGGGTTGGCCAGGGCCATGGCCACGTCCGGGTTGAACGGGCTGACCGTCCCCGTACGGCCGACACCGCCCATGAAGCCGCCGACGAACGCGTCCGCGCCCGGCATCGCCACTTGCCCGTACACCAGCGCGTTGGCCGCCACACTCCCGACCGGTGAGGCGATCGTGTTGTTGAGGCCGGTGCTCATGGCCCGGCCTGGGAAGCGGAGAAAGGCGTTGCCGAAGCCGGGCGAGTCACCGGCCAGCCGGTTCAGCTGCGAGATGCCCGGGATGGAGTTGGAGAGCCTGGAGGTCCTGTTGGCGAGCCTCATGCCGACGTCCGCACCGAAGAGCGCGCCGACGGCCGAGGCCGCCATTTTCCTCCAGTCCGTCCCCTCCCGGGTGCCCATCTTCCGCTGCTCTTCCTGGCTCTTGTAGTCGATGTAGACCTCTTCGCCGACCTCTTCTAACCGTTCGCGGGCCATCGGCGAGGCGATCAGCCGGGAGAGGCCGGCCAGGGCGGTCACCCGGCCCACGGAGGCTGCGACGAACCCGCGTCCCGCGTTGATGGCGAGCACCTCCAGGATCCGGGCGATGGCCCTGCGCGCCGCGGCGGCGTACGGGCCCACCAGCCAGGCGGTGGAGCCCGCTGAGAAGAAGGCGGCCAGCAGCGCGATGAACGCGGCGATGAGGGCGATGTAGAAGGCCACATTGATCGAGATCTTCGAGTATTGAGTCTCGCGGGCGAAGGCGTCGATCTGCCGGTAGTAGCCGTCGGACTGTTTCGCCAGTGCGCCGGCTCCCGTGTTCTCCCCGAACAGCCGGCTGACCTGCCTGAGGTAGCCGGGTGTCGCGGGCGCATGCCACCCGGAGAGGACCAGCTTGACCGACTGCGCCGTCGGATCGAAGGCGGTGACCATGGCGTTCATCGTTTGCTCGTGTGGCTTGGCCATCGCCCACAGGCCGCTCTCGCTGGCCTTCGGCCAGGACTGCCCGGAGGCCAGCAGGGGGATCAGGACATAGTTGACCCAGTCAGGGAAGGACTCGGTCTCCCAGACGGGCCGGATGTCGGTGGACGACGTCCCACCTTCTCCAGCGGACGGCAGGCCGCCGGACGTGCTGGTGTTGACGTCTATAGGCCCGCCGGCCATGTCCCCCCCGGGTTCTTGTCACCTGCCGGATTCCGGCCGCCGTTCGATGGGCGGTCCTGGTAGGTGTCAGATCTCGGTGAGCAACCTCTGGATGCGTGCCGCCTCGGCCTGGTCGGTGGCGACCGAATTGCTGATGGTGGCGCGCAGGGTCTGGCCCGCCTGGACGATCTGCTCGATGATCTCACGCCCGGATCTGACCATCTGCAGCGGTCCGCCGCTCCGCATGAGCGCCGCCTGGAACTGCAGGCCCTCCGTTCCCTGTCCCCAGGGAGCGGCCGCCATGTGGTCCTCGATCTCGGAGGCCGCCGAGTCCCATTCCTTCTTCAGGACGCCGGCCATGTCGTTCCAGACGCCGAGGCCCGCGGCCACGGTCCGGTCGCTGAAGCGCACCCCGTTGAGCATGAGATCACGTCATCCCTTCCCGGTCATCCGGTCTGCCAGTTGCCGCATCGCGGTCTCGACGTCGCCTTCGATATGGGCTTCCATCTGGTCGGGCGGGATCAGGGGGGCGAAGATCTCCACGACGCGTTCACGCGCCTTGGCGGCGGCGCGGCCGACGGTCTCGGTGATCGTGTCGGCCAACTGCCTGGAGTCGGGGCGGCGGTAGATGCGAGGGTCGAGGTCCAGCCGGATCAGCTCTCCGCGCGCGCCCACGGTGGCCGAGACCAGAGCATCGGCCGACGTCTCCGTCACGCGTACGGCGCGGGCCTGCGCATGCAGCTCCAGCGCCTCGTCCTGCATACGCATGAACGTGGTGCGCAGCTCCTCCGCGTAGGCTTGCATGCCTGCGGCCTCAGCCGACCCGAACTCCACGTTCACCCCGATACGCACAGGTAACATCGCCCACTTTGAGCAAGATTTTCCATAAATTTCACATTGGGCACAAGAGGTGAACAGAAAGAACTTCTAGCACAGAAGAGATTCCACGTGCTCACGTAGGTCGCCGACCTCGCTGAGCGAGACCCGGCGCCGGTGGACACCGCGCTCGACCCGCTCCAGCTCCAGCCGCCTGGCGACCGTGACCCGTCCGCCGATGTATTCGAGCAGCAACTCGTCGCCGATCCCGTCCACCACCTGGAACGGCTCGCCGCGCCACACGCAGACCGTGGTGACGAAGACGGCCTCCTCGCACGCGTCGGCCTGGACCGGCCGTACGAAAAACCCTGGCTCCACCTCTTCGAACCCCTCGGCGGGCACCGGGCTGCGCAGTCGCATCCACAGACCGTCGGGACGCGGGTCAGGGGTGGCCGCGTACTCCACGCCCTGCCAGCGGGCCCGGTAGCCGTACCAGGTCATGCGACGTTCTCGCGTGGCATGACGTGCACCAGCAGCCATCGTCCGGTGTCGCCGTCATAGACGGCGCGCCGCCGCTCGATCCCCTCCGCCGTGAGCTCGACGATCACGGCGCCGTGCGTCAGCACCACCCCGTCGATCTTGTACTCGCGGATCACCTGGTTGACGTTCGGCACGAGCCCCAGGCCGATGAAGGGCGGCTCCTCCTCCACCCAGCCGGCGACCGCGGCCATGGTGTCCTCGTCCACCCCGCCGTACGGCGTGCGGTAGAGGGCGGGCCCGGCGGCATGCCAGCGCAGGATGTTGACCGATCCGTCGTCCGTCACCGCGTCGGGCTCGCCCAGGGCGTCGGCCAGCACGGAGGGGGTGGCGATGTGCGCGACGTCCAGTGCGTGGTGGCAGTAGCCGGACACCCGCGCCTCGCCGCCGACCAGGAGAGCGTGGATGCCGGACGGTCGCAGCAGCTTCTGGACGACCGGCAGCCCCGACGCCGGGTCCAGGAGGAGATCCTGCGCCATGGACGGGACCGCGAGCCTGGCTACCGTCCCCGATTCGAGCGGGAAGGCGACCGGGAGCCCGGGGTTGACCGCCAGCCCCCAGTGCGGGTCCGGCCAGCCGGCGGCCAGCTCCGGGAGCGAGGTGACCCGGTACGTCGTGACGCCGGTGACGGCCCGCATAGCCTCGACCGAGGTGAAGGCCGCCACCCAGGTGCGCTCGTCATCGGTCACGGTCGCCCACGCGGGCCGCTCCAGCCCGGCCGCCGCCTCGGCGCTGATCGGCAGCGCGAAGTCGGCCTCGCGCAGCAGGGACAGGCAACGGGCCAGGTCCCCGGCCGTGTGCGCGGCTTCCAGCTCTTCCTCGAACGGGCTTCTCGCCCCCCACCCCTCCATGCGTTTCACCCTACGACCGCCCGCTGAGGACGTGATCTCGGCGGGGCAGGAAGACTCGCGCAGCAGCGCGAGATGGTCCGAGGCACCCGTACGGCGCTAGTGTGGCTAGAACGCCATTCTAGACCGCTCTAGACCGCTAGGGAGAGCCATGCCGGACGACCTCATCTTCCGCCTGCCGCCCTCGTTCGAGACGGTCGAGGAGGAGCGCCGGCACCGCAAGGAGCGACTGGCCGCGGCGCTGCGGATCTTCGGCAAGTTCGGCTTCGAAGAGGGCGTGGCCGGGCACATCACGGCCCGCGACCCCGAGCTGACCGACCACTTCTGGGTCAACCCGTTCGGCATGTCGTTCAAGCACATCAGGGTCTCCGACCTTATCCTCGTCGACCACGACGGCAAGGTCGTCGAGGGCCGCTACCCCGTCAACGAGGCCGCCTTCGCCATCCACTCCCAGGTGCACCAGGCCCGGCCCGGCGTGGTGGCCGCCGCGCACAGCCACTCCGTCCACGGCCGCGCCCTGTCGGCCCTCGGCCAGATCATCGAGCCGATCACCCAGGACGCCTGCGCCTTCTACCAGGACAACGCGCTGTTCGACGACTACACGGGTGTGGTGACCGACCTGGAGGAGGGCAAGCGCATCGCGGCGGCGCTCGGCGGCAACAAGGCCGTCGTCCTGCGCAACCACGGCCTCCTGACGGTCGGCGACTCGGTGGACGCGGCGGCCTGGTGGTTCATCACCATGGAGCGCTCGGCCCAGGTGCAGCTCGTGGCCAAGGCGGCGGGCCAGGTGATCCAGATCGAACCGGCCAACGCCGCCCTGACCCACCGGCAGATCGGCAACGACCTGGTCGGCTGGATCAACTACCAGCCCCTGCACGACCAGATCACCCGCGAACAGCCCGACCTCTTCGACTGAACGGTCAGCCCACGGGCCGGCGGAAGGTGTGGCGGTAGGCGAGCGGCGACACACCCACGGCCGAGTGCAGGTGCTGGCGCAGGGAGACCGCGGTGCCGAAGCCCGCGCGGCGGGCCACCTGGTCCACCGGCAGGTCGGTCGTCTCCAGCAGATGGCGGGCGCGCTCGACCCGCTGCCGGATGAGCCAGCGGGCCGGGCTCAGGCCGGTCTCCTCGCGGAAGCGCCTGGTGAAGGTGCGCACGCTCATGTTGGCGTGCTCGGCCAGGGCCGCCAGATCCAGCGGGGCGTCGAGGTTGGCCAGCATCCAGTCGCGGGTGGCGGCAGTGCCGGTGTCGGTGGACGGAGGGAGCGGGCGCTCGATGTACTGGGCCTGACCGCCCTCCCGCCACGGAGGCATGACGCAGCGGCGCGCCGCCCGGTTGGCCACCTCGCTGCCGTGGTCGCGCCTGACCACGTGGAAGCACAGGTCGAGGCCGGCCGCCACGCCCGCCGAGGTGAGAACGTCGCCGTCGTCGACGAACAGGACGTCGGGATCGAGCCTGACCTTGGGGAACAACCTCCTGAAGTGGTCGGCGTCGCGCCAGTGGGTGGTGGCCGGGCGGCCGTCGAGCAGGCCGGCGGCGGCCAGCACGTACGCGCCGGTGCAGATCGACATCACCCGCGGGCGGTCCTGGAGCGCGGCGGCCAGGGTGTCGTTGATCGTGCCGTTCAGCAGCGCGCGCCCCGCGTGGATGCCGGGCACCAGCACGGTGTCGGCGGTGTCGAGCACGTCGAGGTCGTGGTCGGGCAGCACGGTGTAGCCCGCCGAGCAGCGTACGGGTGCGCGGCCGGGTGAGCAGGTCACCACCTCGTAGAGCTTCTCGCCCTCCGCCGACTCCGCCGCCCAGAACACCTGCCCCGGCACGCCCAGGTCGAGCGGGGCGAAGTGGTCGAGGACGACGACCGCGATCCGATGGGTCATGGCCGGATTCTTTCAGATGTTGGCTATCCGGTCACTCGCCCGCGCACCGGTGGAGCCTCACGATGGTCCCCATGACCTTGAGCGCCACCCGCCGCCGCGTGCGCCTGCACCGAGCCTGGTTCGTCGCGGCCGTCGCCTTCGTGGCCATCCTGGGCGCGGCCGGCTTCCGCGCCACCCCGGGCGTGCTGATCAACCCGCTCCACGCGGAGTTCGGCTGGAGCACGGGCACGATCTCGCTGGCCGTGTCGATCAACCTGGTGCTCTACGGGCTGACCGCCCCCTTCGCCGCCGCTCTGATGGACCGCTTCGGCATGCGCCGCGTCGTCACGCTGGCGCTGCTGCTGGTGGCCGCGGGCAGCGGGCTGACCGTGCTCATGACCGCGAGCTGGCACCTGCTGCTGCTCTGGGGCGTGCTGGTCGGGCTCGGCACCGGCTCGATGGCGCTGGTGTTCGTGGCCACGGTCACCGACCGCTGGTTCGTACGGCACCGCGGGCTCGTCACCGGCGTGCTGACCGCGGCCGGCGCCACCGGCCAGCTCATCTTCCTGCCCGTGCTGGCCTGGCTGGCCGAGGGGCCCGGCTGGCGGGTCGCCTCGCTGACCGTGGCGGCGGCCGCGCTGGCCGTGGCGCCGTTCGTGTGGTGGCTGCTGCGCGACCGTCCCGAGGACGTGGGCACCACCGCGCTCGGAGCCGAGCCTGGCGCGAGCCGTCCCGAACCCAGCACCGCCAACGCGGCCGTCAGGGCGGTCACGGTGCTCAGGTCGGCGGCGCGAACCCGCCCGTTCTGGTATCTCGTGGGCGGCTTCGCCATCTGCGGCGCCAGCACCAACGGCCTGGTCGGCACCCACTTCATCCCGGCCGCGCACGACCACGGCATGGCGGAGCCGATGGCGGCCGGACTGCTCGCGATCATCGGGATCTTCGACATCGCCGGCACGATCGCCTCCGGGTGGCTCAGCGACCGGATCGACCCCAGGGTGTTGCTCGCCGTCTACTACGGGCTGCGCGGGGTGTCGCTGATGATCCTGCCCAGCCTGTTCGCGGCCACCGCCGAGCCCAGCATGCTGATCTTCATCGTGTTCTACGGGCTCGACTGGGTGGCGACCGTGCCCCCGACGGTGGCGCTGTGCCGGCGGATCTACGGCGCCGACGGGGCCGTGGTGTTCGGCTGGGTGTTCGGCTCGCACCAGGTGGGCGCCGCGATCGCGGCCTTCGGCGCCGGGCTCACCCGTGACCATCTGGGTGCCTACGACCTCGCGTGGTATGGCTCCGGCCTGCTCTGCCTCCTGGCCACCGGCATGTCCCTGGCGATCAGGCATGCTGGACGGCGATGAACGACTCCCAGCCGAACGACTCCCACCCACACGACTCCCACCCACACGACTCTTACGCGAACGACGCCGAGCTGATGGTCCTGCCCCTGGTCGTCAGGATCGAGAGGGCCGAGCCCCCCGAACGCGCCGACGCGCTCGAAGCGGCGGCCAAGGCCGTGCTGAGCCTCCTCGACGACCCGGGCGAGTGGGCCGCCGAGCTGGCGGCTTGGCAGTCCACCGGCAAGATCCGCAAGGTGGTCCGCAGGGCCCGGGGCGCCGAGTGGCGCCGGGCGGTCGCGCTGCCCGGCCGTACGATCGGGCACCGCACCGCCGAGGTGCGCGTGCACCCGCCCGTGCCGCTCGACGACTGGCCGCGCGACCTCGCGCGGCTGCAGGTGTCCGGCACCGAGCTGACCGACACGCGCGACCTGCCGCCGGCGCGGGAGCCGATCCTGTGGGCCAATCCGGGCCTCGCCATGTCGGCGGGCAAGGCGATGGCCCAGGCCGGGCACGCCGCGCAGCTCGCCTGGTGGGCCAGCGACCGCTCCGAACGCGACGCCTGGCGGGAGGCCGGCCTGCCGGTGTCGGTGCGCACCGCCGCGCCGGCCGACTTCGCGGCGAAGGTCGCGGCGGGCCTGCCCGTGGTGCGCGACGCCGGGTTCACCGAGATCGAGCCGGGCTCGTGCACGTTCGTCGCGGAGGCCCCCTGGCTGTACGGGCGCGTCCGCCGATGAACCGCTGATCGGAGTCACCGGACGTCCGCCGGTGAGTCCCGATCCGGAGTCACCGGGCGCGTCCGCTGGTGAGTCCCGCTACGGGGCCATCGGGCGCGCCCGTCGGTGGCCGCGGATCCGGAGCTCCACCTGTTCGGTACAGGCATGATGACACTTCGGCTGCTTCATGAGCGGAATGGCGGGATTTGTCGTACGCTCCCGTCGTGCTCGATGGGGATGATGGGACCGTGGGTTCCGATGTGAAGACGGCAGACAGATCGGGACTCCCCGCCTCTTCGCCAAGGCGCTCCCGCATCGGCGATCTGCCGATGCGGGTGATTTACCGCGGGTGCGCCGTTGTCGCCGCGGTGGCGGTCGCCGCCGTGGGGCTCGTGTTCGTGCTCCCGTCGCGGTCGGACGAGGTCGTCGCAGGGCAGATCGCCGCGCCATCTGCCGTGCCGGCCTCGTCCGGTCCCGCGCCCTCGCCCAGCCCGCCGGCCTCGCCCTCCGCATCCCCGACTCCCTCGCCGACCGAGTCGCTCGCCGCGGTCACTCCCCGGCCGACGCCGACGCCGGGTTCGTCGCTGGCCCCGGGCTACACGGCCATGGAAGCCCTGTACGCCGACATCCGGGTGCCCAGGCTGCCGGCCAGGCCCAAACGCCTCGCGCTCCGGGCGCCCGGCAAGCGTGTGATCGAGGACACCCGGTCGGGGCTCGCCGTGCCCAGGCTGGGCGGGCAGTGGAAGAGGCACGGAGCGGCGCCGTTCACCACCAAGCAGGTGCTGCCGATCAAGCGCGGCTCGACCCGGCGCGGTGTCTTCGTCACCTGCCCGCTGCCCATCGAGGAGCAGGCCGAGCCGCGCGACACCGCGTTGCTCGCCGCCCGCTGGACCCTCAACCACCACCCCAAGGGTGCCAAGATCAGCTGGATCGCCTCGCAGCCGGTAAAGGGCGGTTGGATGCTGGTTTACCAGGTCAAGTACGGCAAGCGCAGCGCGCGCGCGGCGGTCGCCGTAGTTGACGGGGGAATGGCGAAACCTGGTTTGGCGTTTGCTTCGGTGCCGGACACGCAACGCAGTCGATGGGCCGACGTCACCCGCGCGGCCTCGGGGGTGCGTGTCCTCAAGTAGAGGCTTGCTCATGCGGTGATGTGGGGGAAGAACGCCGTGGAACGCACTGGATCGCCACAGGCCACGGACCAGGATCGGTCCAAGCCGCCCTGGCGCTCCGAAGGACTGCCGGGCACACCCGGTGGCCGACGCAAGATGAACTGGTGGCGGTTCGCCGCCACCCTGCTCGTCGTCTACGCGGCGTTCTTCCTGGTGTCGTCGTTCTTCGACAGCCGCCAGGTCGAGACGATCTCCTACACCGAGTTCACCTCGCAGGTCAACGCGAAGAACGTCAAGGAGATCTACGCCACCGGCCTGTCGGTCGAGGGCGACCTGCGCAACGCCGCCAAGGACCCCGACAGCGGCAACAAGGACTACACGCAGTTCCGCACCGAGATCCCCGCCTTCGCCAACACCGAGCAGCTCTCGCAGCGGCTCGACACGGCCGGCGTGGAGATCAAGGCCGAGCCGATCGGCGGCCGCGGCTTCGTCGTCAACCTGCTGCTCTCGCTGCTGCCCGTGGCGCTGCTGGCCGGGCTCTGGATCTGGATCATGCGCCGCGGCGCCGGCATGATGGGCGGCGGCGGCCTGGGCGGCCTCGGCAAGTCCAAGGCGGCCAAGCCGGTCGAGGCCGGCCAGGTACGCGCCACCTTCGACGACGTGGCCGGCATCGACGAGGTGGAGAACGAGCTCGTCGAGATCGTCGACTACCTCAAGGACCCCGGCAAGTACCGCAAGCTCGGCGCCAAGCTGCCCAAGGGCGTGCTGCTCGCCGGACCTCCCGGCACCGGCAAGACGCTGCTGGCCCGGGCCGTGGCCGGCGAGGCCGGCGTGCCGTACTTCTCGGCGAGCGCGTCCGAGTTCATCGAGATGATCGTCGGAGTCGGCGCGTCCCGGGTACGCGACCTGTTCGAGGAGGCGCGCAAGGTGGCGCCCTCGATCGTGTTCATCGACGAGATCGACGCCATCGGCCGGGCCCGCGGCGGCGCCGGCGGCATCGGCGGCCACGACGAGCGCGAGCAGACCCTGAACCAGATCCTCACCGAGATGGACGGCTTCTCCGGCGCCGAGGGCGTCATCGTCATCGGCGCCACCAACCGCCCCGAGATCCTCGACCCGGCTCTGCTCAGGCCCGGCCGCTTCGACCGTACGGTCCAGGTGGGGCTGCCCGATGCCGCGGGCCGCGCCGCGATCCTCGAGGTGCACACCAGGGGGGTCCCGCTCGACGGGAGCGTCAGCCTCGGCGGGCTCGCCAAGATCACGCCCGGTATGACCGGCGCCGACCTGGCCAACCTGGTCAACGAGGCGGCACTGCTGGCCGCCAAGCGGGGCAAGGAGAAGGTCACCGACCTCGACTTCGCCGACGCCCTGGAGAAGCTGCAACTCGGCGCGGCGCGCAGCATCGTGATGCCGGAGGAGGAGCGCAACAGGACCGCCTACCACGAGGCGGGCCACGCGCTGCTCGGCATGCTGCAGCCCGGCGCCGACCCGGTGCGGAAGATCTCGATCATTCCGCGCGGACGCGCGCTCGGTGTCACGCTCTCCACCCCCGACACCGACCGCTACGCCTACGACGAGGAGTACCTCCGCGGGCGCATCGCCGGCGCGCTCGGCGGGATGGCCGCCGAGCAGGTCGTGTTCGGCGTGGTCACCACCGGCTCCGAGAGCGACCTGGAGCAGGTCTCGATGATCGCCCGCGGCATGGTGGGGCGATGGGGGATGTCGCAGAAGATCGGCCCCCTGACCATCCTGCCCTCCGACGGCCAGCAGCCCCAGGCCTCGCCCGCGACGCTCGCCATGGTCGACGAGGAGGCCCGCCGGATCGTGGACGAGTGCTACGAGCGCGCCATCGACGTGCTGACCCGCAATCGCGTCAAGCTCGACGCGATCGTGGAGGCCCTGCTGGAGCACGAGACGCTCGACGAGATCGGCGCGTACACGGCGGCGGGTCTCAGCGAGCTCAGGGTCGCGCAGGCATAGCTTTCCCGAGACTTAGGGCAAGTCGGGATATAGCTGGGTTTAGCGTGGGGAAAGTCTCCCGGAAGAATGGACGGGGGACTGCCATGACTCTGAACGACGAGCTTCTCGCCGGGCTGGGAGACCCCGGCCTGGAGCAGATCGCCGGGATGCTGGGCACCGACGTGGCGACCGCGCGGACCGTTCTCCAGGCGGTGTCGGGCACCATCGTCGGCGGCCTGGTCCGCAACGTCGAGGACCCCGACGGTGCCGAGGCCCTGCGAGGCGCGTTGGACGAGCACATCGACGCCGATCCGTTCAACGGCGACATCGCCTCCCTGACGCGCGACGGGCAGAGCATCCTCGGCCATGTGCTCGGGGGCCAGGGCACCGAGCAGGCCGCTGCCGGGCTCGCCCGTCTCGCCGACGTCGACACGGGCATCCTCACGAAGCTGCTGCCCCTGATCGCCCCCATGATCATGTCGCTGCTGGCCGACCGCGCGAGCGAGCGGGACCTGGACGCCGCCGCCGTCGCCGCGGAACTCGTCCGCGAGCAGTCGACCCTGCCCGGCGAGCTCGGCGAGGTGCTCGCCGGAATGCTGGCCGGGATCTTCGGCGAGACGGTGCCCCAGCAGGCCCGCACGCAGGGGGATTGGTGACCGGTAAGCTGGAGCGGTGATCGTTCTCGCCTCGGCTTCTCCCGCCCGTCTCGCCCTGCTGCGCGGTGCCGGCCTCGACCCCAAGGTGATCGTGAGCGGGGTCGACGAGGAGTCCTTCTCCGCCTACTCGCCCGCGGCGCTCAGCCTCGACCTCGCCAAGGCCAAGGCATCCGCGGTGGCGGGCGGGCTGGACGAGGGGCTGGTCATCGGTTGTGACTCCATCCTGGAGCTCGACGGCCGCCCTTACGGCAAGCCGGCCACCAACGAGGAGGCCGCGGAGCGCTGGCGCGTCCTGCGCGGCCGGACGGGCCGCCTGGTCACCGGTCACTGCGTCATCGACGTGGCCGCGGGCCGGCAGGTGGCCGAGGTGGCCACCACCGTGATCCACTTCGGCCAGCCGTCCGATGACGAGATCGCCGCCTACACCGCCACCGGTGAGCCGCTCGGCCTGGCCGGCGCGTTCAGCATCGAGGGGCGCGGCGGATGGTTCGTCGACGGCATCGACGGTGACCATGGCAATGTGCTCGGCATCTCACTGCCCCTCACCCGGCGGCTGTTCGAGGAGCTGGGCTACACGGTGACGTCGTTCTGGCGCTAGCCTGCCGGGCATGCGATCTGTGCGCGACTTCCTGGCCGGCGTGGGGTTCTTCTTCCAAGGTGTCGGCTGGGTCGCCCGCAATGGGCGATGGTGGCTGTTCGGGCTGATCCCCGCGCTGATCGCGTTCGCCGTCTACGTGGTGGCGCTCGTCTTCCTCGGCACCAACGCCACCGATTTGGCCGAGTTCCTGACCCCGTTCGCCGACTCGTGGGGGTGGCGTGACACCTTCCGGGCGATGGTGGGCGTCGCGCTCTTCCTGGGCGGCCTGGCGCTGGCGGTGCTGACCTTCACGGCGCTGACCCTGGCCATCGGGGAGCCGTTCTACGAGAAGCTGTCCGGCACCGTCGATCCGATCGACGGGGGTGAGGAGCAGCCCTGGTGGCGCACCCTGCCGCGGTCGATCAAGGACAGTCTGGTGACGCTGGGCTTCGTGCTGATGTTCACCGTCCCGCTGTTCTTCCTCGGGTTCATCCCGGTGGTGGGGCAGACGGTGGTGCCGGTGCTGGGCGCGGCCATCTCCGGGTTCTTCCTCACGGTGGAGCTGACCACGCTGGCGCTGGAGCGGCGCGGGATGGCCCGCAAGCAGCGGTTCGCCTTGTTGAGAGGCAGCAAGCCGGCCGCGCTGGGGTTCGGCGTCGCGGTGTTCGTGCTGTTCCTGGTGCCCTTCGTGGCGGTCCTGGCGATGCCCGCCGCGGTGGCGGGCGCCGCCCTGCTCGTCCGCACCCGGCTGGCCCCGGGCGCCGAGGCTCCCCGGGTCCACACCTGACCTTCCGTGAGCCTCTCCCGTTCGGGATCCGGCCTTCGGCGAGACGCGGCCCTTGGGCCTGACGCTCCGTAGGGCTCTGCCCGTTGGGCATGCACGTTCGGCGAGACGCTGCCCCTCGGGCCTGACGATCCGCGGGGCGATCCCGTTCGCGGCCTGCTCGCGTTCGAAGTCTGACGCCCGCGGGTGGTCGTCCACAGGCGGAGGGCGGACCTCGCCGGTCATCCACAGAACGAGTTTCGGCAGCTCGGCGACTTCGGCGGTCCGGCACCCTCATGCCTCATGACGACCAACACCTCCGCGCCCAGCCTCACCCTGGCCGGTCCGGCCGACATCCTGGCCGCGATCCCCTACCTGGTGGGCTTCCACCCCGCCGACAGCCTCATCGTGATCGGGCTCGCCCGCGGCCAGGTCAAGGTGGCCGCCAGGTGGGGCCTTCCGTTCCCGCCCGGCACGCTGGCACCGCTGCCCCAGCTGTGCGAGCGCGAGGGCATCACGCGGATCATCGTGGTCGGCTACGGCCCGGGAGAGCGGGTGACCCCGGCCGTCGACGAGGCCAGGGCGTTCGCCGCCAAGGCGGGGGTGCAGGTCGATGAGGCGCTCCGGGCCCAGGACGGGCGCTACTGGTCCTATGTCTGCGACGTCGCCCACTGCTGCCCGCCGGGCGGCACGCCGTTCGACCCCGTCGCCAGCCCGATCGCGGCCGAGGCGACGGTGCACGGCATGGTCGCCCTGCCCGACCGGCGGACTCTCGAAGACACGATCGCCCCCGTCACCGGCCCGGTGCGGATGGCGATGCGCCGGGCGACCGCCGAGGCGGTCGCCGGATTTCGCGCCGGGTTCGCCGCCGCCGACCCCGACGCGTTCGCCCGGGAGTTCGTCGCCCGCGGGCTCGTGCGAGTCCGCGCGGCGCTGGCCGTCCACGCCGCCGGCGGGCGCGTCGACGACGCAGAGGCGGCCCGGCTGGGCCTTGACCTGGCCGTGGTCAGAGTGCGAGACGAAGCCTGGACCCTGATGGAAGACGGTCACGTCGGTCTGTGGAAAGACGTCATGCGCAGACTGGAGCCCGGGTTCGTGCCGCCCGCCGCGTCGCTGTTCGCCATGGGCTCCTGGCGGTCAGGTGACTGCGTCCTCGCCACCATCGCCCTCGAACGCGTGCTGGCCACCCATCCGGGCTACTCCATGGCCAACCTGCTCATGCACGCCCTGCGCAACCTGCTGTCGCCGGGCATGCTCCGCGGCCGGATGCCCACTCCGGCCGACCTCGACACCGCCATGGGGGCGGCCCGCGCGAGCTGGCTCTTCCCCCTGCTCGACGTGCTCGACGGCGAGGAGCAGGCGGCGTCCGCGCTGACGGCCGAGGCTGGTCAGAGCCCGCCTTCCTCGCGGCGGCGGCGCTCGTTGTAGGCGCGCATCCGCTGCGGATAGCCGGTGAGCTGGACGTCGTACACCGGTAATGCCAGGTCACGGGCTACTTTGTGGATCACCGCGGGGGACCCGACCCTTCGCCGGGTCCATTCGCCGTCGTCGGCCACGGCGACGGCGGTGGTGTCGGTGGCGAACGTCTCGGGTTCGACGTAGAACTCCACGCCACGCCGTGACCGGGCGAAGGCGATGAGCGCTTCAATGTCGGCGTCCGTCGCCTCCCTGTCGAACTTCGCGATCTTAGGGCCGCGCAGACGCCGGATACCGTAGCGGTCTCGCCATCTCATGAGTCCTTTTTATACCGTCAATGTGCCGCGCGCGTCGGGGGAGATCTAAGGGACACATCCGGGATCCTCCCGATGGCCACGCCGTCTCGCCAGGATGCAGTATGGAAATGACTGTTTTCGATCTGAGGAGAGGCATGGCTGTGATGGCTGGGGTACCCACATCCCCGGGCCCGGGACAGGTGCCGCCGGCCCACCTGCGCGTCACCGACCAGGACCGCGAGCACGTGGTGGAGCACGTCAAAGCCGCCTACGCCGAGGGGCGCTTCGACAAGCTCGAGTTCGACGATCGGCTCGATCGAGCGATGACGGCCCGTACCCACGGTGACCTGATGCCCATCATGACCGAGCTCTACGGCACCCATCCGGTTCCTCCGCACCGCCCGATGCCCGGGCCGATCCGTCCCCAGACGGTCCCGAACAGCAACGAGCTCCTCGTCGCCTCGGCGGCCCATCTGCTGATGCTCGTCGGCATCCCGATCGCCGGCCCGTTGATTCTCATGCTCACGGGCGGCAAGACCTCGCCCTACATCCGGCGGCACGCGGTCGAGGCGCTCAACTTCCAGCTCACCGTGCTCGGCGCGACGATCCTGCTGTCGCTGACGATCATCGGCCTCGTGGTCGTCCCGGTGCTCTGGATGGGTGGCTTCGTCCTGTCTGTGATCGGCGGCATCTCGGCACTCTCCGAGAAGCGGTGGTTCGACTACCCGCTGACGGTTCGCCTGGTCAAATAAGCCCTTTCTCGCCGGTCGATGACCAAGGAGGCCGACGTCCCGCTGCGGGTTGCCGTCTGTGACGCGGACGTCCCGCTGCGGGTTGCCGTCTGTAATGCCGATGCTCCGCTGAGGGTGCCGTCTCTGACGTCGTCGGCCGGGCGCGGGCCACGACCATGCTCGGCTGGGAGGGCGGTCAGCGCGACAGGACCGCGTACTTGACGCTCATCACGCCCGCGCCCGTGTTGCCGATGGCGGCGAAGGCGGCCCGGGACAGGTCGAGGCAGCGGCCGCCGATGAACGGGCCGCGGTCGTTGATGCGGACCGTCACCGACTTGCCGTTGGCCGGGTTGGTGACGCGGACCCTGCTGCCGAACGGGAGGGTCTTGTGCGCCGCGGTCATCGCCGACGGATTGAAGCGTTCGCCGTTGGCCGTCATCTGGCCCTCGGCGTAGAAGGACGCGCCGCACCTACCGCTGGCGAGCACGCGGGAGGGCTTCGTCTTCGTCTTGGCAGCGGGCTTCTTGTCGGTCTTCGGCTGGGAAGTGGCGACCGGGTTGGCGGAAGGCGACTTGGCGGTGACCGGCGTGCCCGACGGCGCGGGTGTGTTCGGCGTGGCCTTGGCGCCGGCCGGGGCGGAGGTCTCGCCGGTGGCCGGTCCTCCGACCGGCCCGGTGGGCGAAACGGTCGGCGAAAGCGCGGGTGACGCGCCGGGTGATCCGGCGGACGACCCCGACGGGGAGGGGCTCGGCTCGGCCTCAAGGGCCGAGGCTCTCGGGTCGTCGTTGGCGACGGCGGCCCACGCGGTGGTGGAGGCGGCTGCGACGACGGCTGCTCCGGCCGCGACGGTGACCCAGCGGCGCCTGGCCGGAGAGGTCGTACGCCTCGGCGGGTTGGGGAGGGACGGCTTGTGCGAATGCTGGCCCAAGGTAAACCACAGTCCTAGCTAGGGGAAAGAACCGGGAAAGGCCAGACCGGGAAGATGAGGGGGGCGCATGCCGGCCGATCCCGTGTGCGGGGTGGGGTTCCCCGCGGACCTGGACGAACATATGCGACAAAGAGTGGGTAAAGGCAAGTTAATGCCTTAACCAGTGACATATCTCACTTTGGTTACAAGGTCATTTAGATATTGGATCAATATCCACACATCAGAGCATCAGAGATCGTACGGTCTCCACCGTGTCGGCGTCCTCGGCCCGCTTGTCAGGCCGATAGCGCAGGACGCGGGCGAACCGCAGGGCCATGCCCCCCGGATAGCGCGGTGAGCGCTGCACCCCGTCGAAGGCGATCTCGACCACCAGCTCCGGCCGCACCCTCACGGTCAGCTCGTCGGCCGGCCCCTCGGCCAACTCCAGGAAGCGCTCGGTCTGCCAGGCCAGCAGCTCGTCGGTCAGGCCCTTGAACGTCTTGCCGAGCATCACGAACCCGCCGCCCTCCGGGTCGCGAGCGCCGAGATGCAGGTTGGACAGCTTGCCCTGACGACGCCCGTGCCCCCACTCGGCGGCCAGCACGACGAGATCGAGGGTGTGCCGGGGCTTCACCTTCACCCAGCCGGCGCCCCTGCGCCCGGCCGCGTAGGGAGAGGAGAGCGACTTGACCACCAGGCCCTCGTGCCCGGCCCTGACCACGTCGGTGAAGAACTTCTCCGCCTGCGCCACCTCGTCCGTGACCAGCCGTGGCGTGAGCAGGCCCGGCGGGACCGCACGGCCGAGCGCCTCCTGCCGATCGGAGTAGGGCAGGTCGAGCAGGTCGGCGCCGTCGACCCGCAGCAGGTCGAAGAAGAACACGCTCAGCGGCGTCTGCTCGCGCAGCCGTGCCACGTCGACCTTGCTGGAGGCGCGGCTCGCCGTCACCTGGAACGGGTGCGGGCGCCCGTCGGGACGCAGCGCGATCACCTCGCCGTCGAGCACGAGATCGTCGGACGGCAGCTCGAGAACGGCCTCGACCAGCTCGGGCAGCCGGCCCGTGATGTCGTCGAGGGTGCGGGTGAACACCTTGACCTCGCCGCCGCTGCGATGGACCTGGACCCGGATGCCGTCGAGTTTCCACTCCAGCGACGCCGGCGCGCCCGCCTTGGCCAGGGCGGTCACGACGTTGGGCGCGCTGCCGGCGAGCATCGGCGACACCGCCCGCCCGACCTCCAGCCGGAACGCCCGCAACGCCGGCACCCCGCCCGTCAGCGCCGCCGCGCCGACCGCGGGCAGCCAGCCGCGCAGTGTCAGCGCCCGCCGCACGTCGGCGGACGGCGCTCCCGACGCCTTGGCGACCGCCTCGATCATCACCCCGTCGAGCGCGCCCTGCCGCAGCTCGCCGCCGAGCAGCCGCAGCATGAACGCCTGCTCCTGGCGGGTCAGCCCGGCGAACAGCCGGCTCACGAGCGCCTTGCGGGCCGCCTGGGAGCCCTGCCCGGAGACCGCCTTGATCGTGCTCAGCAGCTCGTCGACCTCGGTGAGCGTGGCGGTCGCGGCCAGCTTGGGCTGGGGGAGGTCCTGAAGGCTGCGCCAGCCGACGCCGATCTGGCGCTGCGGCAGCTCGCCGGACAGGTAGGCGATGGCGATCTCCGCCTCGCCGGCCCCGACCCGGCCGAGCAGCTCCGCCAGATGACCGATCTTGCCCAGGCGCGCGGAAGTCCGCGTCACCGCCTCGGAGACCCGGACCACGTCGATCAGTAGCACAAGCCCTATCGTGCCGCACCGCGCCGACACTTCCCACCGCGCGCGGTCAGCGTGCTGAACGGGTGGGCCGGCGGGCCCACCCGAACGTCAGCGAACCCCCAGCAGGTCGACCACGAAGATCAGGGTCTCGTTGGGCTTGATGCTGGCGCCGGCGCCGCGGCTGCCGTAGCCGAGATGCGGCGGGATGACGAGCTTGCGCCGGCCGCCCACCTTCATGCCCGCGACCCCCTGGTCCCAGCCCGCGATGACGCGCCCGCCGCCCAGCGGGAACTCGAACGCCTCGCCGCGGTTCCACGACGCGTCGAACTCCTCTCCGGACGAGAACGCCACGCCCACGTAGTGGACCTTGACGCTCTGGCCGGGCTTGGCCTCCGGGCCGTCGCCCTCGACGACGTCGACGATCTCCAGGTCGGTGGGCGGGTTGCCCTCCGGGAAGTCGATTTCCGGCTTCTCCAGTGCCACGAAGTGCTCCTGATGACGAGTGAATGGACCCGACGACTCTATGCCGTCGGGATATCGCCGACGTCCATGGCGTGGCCGTTTCCCCGCTGAGATCGATCGCGCGTCGAGCCGCGCCGGCCCCGTCCGGGCGCCGTGTCCGGACGGGCTGAGGGGGTCACCAGCTCTGGTGCAGGGGCATGCCCTCCGTATAGCCCGACGCGCTCTGGACGCCCACCACGGCGCGCTCGTGGAACTCCTCCAGGGTGGTGGCCCCCGCGTAGGTGCACGAGGAGCGGAGCCCGGCCACGATCGCGTCGATCTGGTCCTCGACGCTGGGCCGCAGCGGGTCGAGGTACATGCGCGACGTCGAGATGCCCTCCTCGAACAGCGCCTTCCTGGCCCGGTCGAAGGCGCTGTCGTCGGCCGTGCGCAGCCGGACGGCGCGCGCCGACGCCATGCCGAAGTTCTCCTTGTACTTGCGCCCGTTGGCGTCGGTGCGCGTGTCGCCGGGCGATTCGTAGGTGCCCGCGAACCAGGAGCCGATCATCACGTTGGCGGCGCCGGCCGCCAGGGCGAGGGCCACGTCGCGCGGGTGGCGCACGCCGCCGTCGGCCCACACGTGCCGGCCGAGCCGCCGGGCCTCGGCCGCGCACTCGAGCACCGCCGAGAACTGCGGCCGCCCGACACCGGTCATCATCCGCGTGGTGCACATGGCGCCCGGCCCGACGCCCACCTTGAGGATGTCGGCCCCGGCCTCGACCAGGTCGCGCACTCCGGAGGCCGTCACCACGTTGCCGGCGGCGACCGGCACGCCGGGGTCGAGCGCGCGCACGGCCTTCAGCGCGGAGATCATCTTCTCCTGGTGCCCGTGCGCGGTGTCCACGACCAGGCAGTCGATGCCGGCGTCGAGCAGCTCCTTGGCCTTGGCCGCGACGTCGCCGTTGACGCCCACGGCGGCGGCGACCCGCAGCCGGCCCGCGTCGTCGAGGGCGGGCTGGTAGAGCGTGGCGCGCAGCGCGCCCGTACGGGTCAGGATGCCCACCAGGCGGCCGTCCGCGTCGACGATCGGCGCCAGGCGGTGGCGGCCGTCGTGCAGCCGGTCGAACGCGGCGCGCGGCTCCAGCCCGGCCGGCAGCGTCAGCAGCTCGCTGGACATCACCTGCGAGAGCTGGGTGTACATGTCGATGCCCTGGCAGTCGGCCTCGGTCACCACGCCGACCGGCCGGTTGTCCCAGTCGACCACGATGACCGCGCCGTGGGCGCGCTTGGGCAGCAGTTGCAGCGCCTCGCCGACGGTGTCGTGCGGGGTCAGCGTGAGCGGCGTGTCATGGACGAGGTCACGTTTCTTCACCCAGTCGACGACGTCGGTCACGACGTCGATGGGGATGTCCTGCGGGATCACCGCGATGCCGCCGCGCCGGGCGATGGTCTCCGCCATCCGGCGGCCCGCGACGGCCGTCATGTTGGCCACGACGATCGGGATGGTGGTGCCGGTGCCGTCGTGCGTCGAGAGGTCGACCGCCAGCCGGGAACCGACCGAGGAACGCGACGGCACCATGAAGACGTCGCTGTAGGTCAGATCGTGGCGCGGCTCGAGGTCGTTAAGAAACTTCACGTTCGTCCATCCTATGCAGTGACTGCGTCAACAGTGGTTTGCCCTGATTGCCGGGGGCTTATGATCGGCCGGGATACTCATGGGGGATGGAGGGGCTGTGGACATCACAGACCGCGAGGAGCTGACGGTGGTGGGCTTCGTCGTGCGCACCACCAACGCCGAGGAGATGGATCCCACGCGGGCGAGGCTGCCGGTGCTCTGGCAGCGGGCGGGAGCGCCGGGGGCCTTCGCGCACGTGCCCGGCCGGATCGACGAGCGGCTGTACGCCGTGCTCACCGACTACGAGAGCGACCATCACGGCGCCTACACGCAGGTCGTGGGCATCGGCGTACGCACGGTGCCCAGGCTGCCCGAGGGCATGGTCGCGGTGCGGGTGCCGGCGGCCAGGACCCTGCGGGTCGAGGCGCGCGGGCCGATGCCGCAGGCGGTCATGGAGGCGTGGCAGCAGGTGTGGAAGCACACCGAGGCCGGGGGCACGCCGTCGCGGGTGTTCACCACCGACCTGGAGGTGCACCACCCGGGCGGCGCCGACCTCTACGTCGCGGTCTAGAGACGTTCCGGCTCGCGGTCGCCTGGCGCGGGCGCGATCGTCCCGTAGCCTCTCCTCCGCCGGTGGCACGCCGCCCGACCGTAACGGCAAGCGCCTGACGGCGACCGGTTCACACGGACGGCACGGATCGCAGCTCGATCGGGAACGACGTGATTCCCCGCACGAACGCGTTGGGCAGCATGCGCGGGCCGGCCGGGTCCGCCCAGGCGGCGGAGCCCACGCGGGCCACCCACTCCTCGAAGAAGATCCGCAGCTCCAGCCGGGCCAGCGCGGCGCCCAGGCAGAAGTGGGTGCCGAAGCCGAAGGCGATGTGACCGCCGGGCCTTCGCGTCACGTCGAAGCGGCCGGGGTCGTCGAACACCTCCGGGTCCCGGTTCGCGGAGCCGTACATGAGCAGGACCTGCTGCCCCTGGCGGATGTGCCGTCCGTGCAGCTCGGTGTCGCGGGTGGCGGCCCGGCACATGTTCAGGACCGGCGTGGTCCAGCGGATGAACTCCTCCACGGCGTTCTCGATCAGCGACGGGTCGCGGCGCAGCAGCTCCCACTGGCCGGGGTGGCGGATCAGCGCGGCGATCGTGGTGGCGATGACCGTGCGGGTGGTCTCGGCGCCGCCGTCGAGCAGCAGCAGCGCGTCGCCGGCCAGGCGTTCGTCGTCGTAGCCGGGGTCGGCCGACCAGAGCGACACCAGGTCGTCGCGCGGGCAGGAGCGGCGCTCGGCGGCCAGGGCCAGCACGGCCTCGCCGTACTCGCCGGCGGCCACGGCGGCGTCGTGGGTGACGTACCGCAGGCCGCCGCCCGCCGGGATCGTCGTCTCCGACCAGTGCACGAGCCTCGGCCAGTCCTCGTCGGCGAAGCCGAGCAGCCACCCGATCATGCGCGCGGGCAGCGGCGCGGCCAGCGCGGGCACCACGTCCACGGTGCCCGCCGCCAGGGCCCGCTCGATCAGCTCGACCACCACCTCCCGGATCCGGCCGGCGTAGCGCTCGTGCACGTGGCGCGGCGTGAACCGGCGGTAGACCAGCCGCCGGCGCTCGGCGTGCTCGGGGTCGTCCACGCCGATCATCGACGGGTCGGAGGGCAGTTGGGGGCGGTAGCCGCCGGTGCTGGTCCACAGCTTCGCGTCCCGCTCGATGGCCGTGATGTCGGCGTGGCGGGAGATGCCCCACAGCCCGTTGGCCGCGTCGAAGTGAACGGGCGAGTGCTCCCGGAGCCGGGCGTAGACGGGGTCCGGGTCACCGGCGTAGAGGTCGCCGTCGAGCAGGTCGAGTAAGTCGAGGTCCATGTCAGGCGAGCACCCCTTGAGATCGGAGTTTCGCGGCCACGTCGGCCGGCAGGCCCCAGGCCGACAGGTCGTCGAGCCGGGTCGCGGGGGACAGGTCGGGGTCGGGCGTGCCGAGCAGGCGCGGCGCGGGCATCGGCTGGGTGAGGCCGCCGACCTCGGTGAAGGCGCCGCGGGCCACGTTGTGCGGGTGGGTGGTCGCCTCCGGCATCGACAACACGGGCGAGACGCACGCGTCGGAGCCCTCGAACACGGCCTCCCACTCGGCCCGTGTCCTGGACCTGAACTCCTCGGCCAGGCGGGCCTTCAGGGCGGGCCACTGGCTCCGGTCGTCACGGTCCGGCAGGTCCGTCAGGCCCATCAGCGTCACCATCGTGTTCCAGAACTGCGGCTCCAGCGAGCCGACGGCGAGGAACCCCCCGTCGGCGGTCTCGTACGTGTCGTACATGGGGGCGCCGGTGTCGAGCAGGTTGGTGCCGCGCGGGCCCCAGTAGCCGGACTGCACGCCGTGGTAGAACATCGAGAACAGCAGCGCGGCCCCGTCGACCATGGCGGCGTCGATGACCCGGCCCTTGCCGGTGCGCTCGCGCTCCAGCAGGGCGAGCAGCACGCCGTAGGCGAGCATGAGACCGCCGCCGGCGAAGTCGCCGATGATGTTGATCGGCGGGGTGGGCTTCTCGTCCTCGCGGCCGAGCATCGACAGCACACCCGAGATGGCGATGTAGTCGATGTCGTGCCCTGCGGTCGGGGCCAGCGGGCCGTCCTGCCCCCATCCGGTCATCCGGCCGTAGACGAGCCGCTCGTTCACCGCGTGCAGGTCCTCGGGCCCGATGCCGAGCCGTTCGGCGACGCCGGGGCGGAAGACCTCGATCACCACGTCGGCGTTCGCCACCAGGTCCTTGAAGGCCGCCACGCCCTCGGGCGACTTCAGGTCCAGCCCGATCGTGCGCTTGCCGCGGTCCATGACGTCCGTACGCGGCCGGTCGGTGACGGCGGACACGCGATCGACCCGCAGCACCTCGGCGCCGTGGTCGGCCAGCATCATCCCGGCGAACGGGCCGGGCGCCAGCCCGGCGAGCTCCAGAACGCGCACTCCGGCCAACGGCCCCTGGCGGGCTTCAGACATCTGTGACTCCTCGACTCGAACGTTCAACCAGCCTCAGTAGAACAACATTCGGTGAGCTGTGGCAAGCAGCGTCTCCGACCTTCCCGCGAAGCGGGGAGAGGTATGGGAAACTTGCCCACTGATCGGGTGGTCTACAGGGGTAGGACATGGTTTCGGATAGTACGCCGCTGATCGCCAGGCGCTACCAGTTACTGCGCGAGCTGGGCCGCGGCGGCATGGGGGTGGTCTGGGAAGGCCGCGACACGCTGCTCAACCGGCAGATCGCGGTCAAGGAGGTGCTCCTCCCGGAGGGGCTGCCGCGCGCCGACCAGGAGCGCCAGCTGCTCCGTACGGCCCGCGAGGCCCGGACGGCGGCCCGGCTGAACCACCCGTCGGTCGTCGCGATCTACGACGTCGTGGAGGAGGACGGCCGCCCCTGGATCATCATGGAGCTGGTCCGCCACCCCTCTGTCGAGGAGGTCGTCGCCACGAGCGGAGCCCTGCCCGTACGGCAGGCGGCCGACGTGGGCAGGCAGGTGCTGTCCGCGCTGTGCGCCGCCCACGAGGCCGGCATCCTGCACCGCGACGTCAAGCCGAGCAACATCCTGCTCGCCGACGACGGCAGGGCCGTGCTCACCGACTTCGGCATCGCCACGGCCGAGGGCGACGCCTCGCTCACCCAGACCGGCATGGTCACCGGGTCGCCGAGCTTCCTGGCCCCCGAACGGGTCCGCGCCGCCGAGGCGGGCCCGGCCTCCGACCTGTGGTCGCTGGGCGCCACGCTCTACGCCACCCTCGTGGGCCGCTCGCCCTTCGAACGAGGCGAACCCATGGCCACCCTCAACGCGCTGCTCAACGACGAGCCCGACTACCGTCGGATCCCCCCGATCATGCATCCGATCCTGAAGGGCCTGCTGCGCAAGGAGCCGGAGGACCGGGTGAGCGCCGAGGAGGCCGACCGGCTGCTCGCCGAAATCGCCGCCAGCAGACCCGCCGGCGCCGACCGCGATGTGGAGGAGGCCGGCCCGCGGCGGGCCGGCCGGGCCCTCCTCGCGGTCGCGCTGACGGCCGTGCTCCTGGTCGCCGGCGGCGCCGTCGTCTACCTCCAGACCGCCACGCCCGCCGAGGGCACCCCGCGCCTCGCCGGGCGCGCCGCGACCAGCCCGCTGCCCGCCACCCCGCGGACCACCACGCCCACCCCCACCGCGCCGCCCACGCCCAGCGCGACGCCGACACCGACGCCGTCCAGGTTCGTGCCGGCCGTGCGTGCCTGGAACTCGCCCGACGGCTGGTCGATCGTGCGCCCCACCGGCTGGCGGGGCGCACGCGCGGAGGCCTACACCGAGTGGACGCGCCGCAACGGGACCGCGCACCTGGGCGTCGAGGCCATCTACGCCAACGTCGACGCCTACCAGATCATCAGGGACGCCGAGGAGGTGCTCCGGGAGAACACCACCGACCTGGAGGTCCTGGGCCGCAGGGTGGTCGCCCACCGCGGCACGCGGGCGGTGGAGTGGGAGTTCGCCTACACGGCCGGCGCGCAGGGGAGCGCGCCGTGGGCCATCCCGGGCGCGCGCTACCGCGAGGTACGGCGCGCCCTCGTGGCCGGCGACACCGCGTACATGCTCAGCTGGACGGTCGCCGAGGCCCACTGGAACCGCGACACCCGGCTGATGCGGCAGGTGATCGGCAGCTTTACGGTGGGCGGATGACACCCTGGAACCTCCTTGCCCTGCCGCCCCTTCCCGAGGAGGTGCTGCGCAGCCTGCTCGCCCCGCTGGGCGACCGGGTGGACGTGCGGGTGCCCGCCACCCGCGAGCGGGCCGCGCTGCTCGACGCCCTGCCCGACGCGGAGATCGTGCTGGGCGACTGGACGGGCCTGCTCGCGCTCGACGCCGAGGCGGTCGCGGCCGCGCCCCGGCTGGCCTTCGTCCAGCAGCCGTCGGTCGGTGTCGACGGCCACGACCTGACCGCGCTGACCGCCGCCGGGGTCCCGCTGGCCAACACCGCGGGCGTCAGCGCCGTCGCGGTGTCGGAGTGGTGCGTGGCCGCCGCGCTGTCGCTGACCCGCCGGCTCGCCGCCGCCGACGCCGCGGTCCGCGCGGGGGAGTGGCCGCAGCAGGGGCTCCAGCCGCGCGAGCTGCACGGCCAGCGGGTCGGCATCGTCGGGTTCGGGTCGATCGGCGCCTCCTGCGCCCGGCTGTTCCGCGCGTTCGGCTGCCAGGTGTCCTACTGGACGCGCACCCCCCGCGACGAGCCCGGCCACACCGATCTGGAGACGCTCGTGGCGACCTCCGACGTGCTGGTCGTGGTGATCGCGCTGAGCGACGAGACGCGCGGTCTGATCGACCCGGCCCGGATGAAGCCGGGCGCGCTGCTGGTCAACGCCGCGCGGGGCGGCGTGGTGGACCAGGCCGCGCTGGTCGCCGCGCTGCGTGCGGGCCGGCTCGGCGGCGCGGCGCTCGACGTGTTCGAGACCGAGCCGCTGCCGGCCGGCGACCCGCTGCGCGAGGTGGCCGGGGTGCTGCTGTCGCCGCACGCCGCCGGGGTGACGCCGGAGTCCACCGGACGCCTGCTGGCGGCCACGCTGGACAACCTCGGCGCCGCCCTGGACGGTCGTGAGGTGGCCAACGTGCTGAACTCCGTCTCACCCGTCGTGCGCCGGAAACCCGCCGATTCGGCTTCTTCGTAACGGTCCCACCGCGAACCGCGAAGTTTTCGTGTCTTTAACGACCCCGCTCTGTTCGATGTCAGCCCCGGGAGATACGTTTCTACGGACGATCTCTACCAGCTCAAAGGGGGTGCCGCAGGTGACGACGACGATGTCGACACACCGACGGGCAGTAGAGGAGATCCGGCGGTCCTACGCGGAGATCCCCGGCGACGCCGCGCCTCGGCTGGCCAAGGCCACGTCCAACCTCTTCAGGTTCCGTGACCAGGGCAAGACGGCCAAGCTGTCGGCGCGCGACCTCGCCGAGGTGATCAGCGTCGACCCGGTCGCCATGACCGCCGAGGTCCAGGGAATGACCACCTACGAGCACCTGGTGGACGCCACCCTGCCGCACGGGCTGATGCCGTACGTCGTCCCGCAGCTCAAGACCATCACGCTGGGCGGGGCCGTGACCGGGCTCGGCATCGAGTCGACCAGCTTCCGCGACGGCCTGCCGCACGAGTCGGTCGAGGAGCTCGAGATCCTCACCGGCGACGGCCGCGTCATCGTGGCCCGCGACGACAACGAGCACCGCGACCTGTTCCGGGCGTTCCCCAACTCCTACGGCACGCTCGGCTACGCGCTGCGCATCAGGATCAAGCTCAGACAGGTCCAGCCGTACGTCCGGCTCACCCACGTGAAGTTCACCGACGCCGACAAGTGCATGCTGGCCATGCAGGAGATCTGCGACGGCATGGAGCACGACGGCGAGCCGGTCGACTTCGTCGACGGCGTCTACTTCGGCCCGCAGGAGATGTACATCACGGTCGGCCGTTTCGCCGAGCGCGCTCCCTACGTCTCCGACTACACCGGCATGCGGATCTACTACCAGTCGATCACCCAGCGCAACCGCGACTGGCTGACGGTCCGCGACTACCTGTGGCGCTGGGACACCGACTGGTTCTGGTGCTCGCGCGCCTTCGGCGTGCAGCAGCCAGTGGTGCGTTCGCTGATGCCGCGCCGCTGGATGCGGTCCGACGTCTACCGCAAGCTCGTCTCGCTCGACCGTAAGTACGGCCTGACCGCCCGGATCGACCGGTGGCGCGGTCAGCCCGTGCAGGAGTCGGTCATCCAGGACGTCGAGACGCCGGTCGAGAGAGGGGCCGAGTTCCTCGAATTCTTCCATGACAAGGTCGGCATGACGCCGGTGTGGATGTGCCCACTGCGGTCCTCCTCGCGCTGGCCGCTCTATCCACTGGAACCGGGCAAGCTGTACGTGAACTTCGGCTTCTGGGGCATGGTGCCGTTGCCACGGGGACAGTTCGACGGCTACTACAACCGGCTCATCGAGAACTCTGTGCACGCGCTCGACGGGCACAAGTCCCTCTACTCGACCTCCTTCTACGCCCGTGAGCAGTTCTGGCGGCTCTACAACGGCGATGCCTACTGGCCGGTCAAGCGGGAATACGACCCGAGCGGTCGCCTGCTGGACCTGTACGACAAGTGTGTGCGGGGAAGGTGACAGATGGCACTGGCTTCCATCTTTGAGAAGATCGTCGGCCCTGAGGCGAACATCGCGTTCATGGCGTACGACGGCAGCAAGGCAGGTCCCGACGGGGCGGACGTCTGCCTGGAAGTGAAGTCTCCGATCGCGGTGGCCTATCTCGCGCAGGCGCCCGGTGAGCTCGGTCTCGCCAGGGCCTACGTCTCGGGTCACATCGACATCCACGGCGACATGTACACCCTGCTCGACCGCATGTGGAACATCACCACCAACGACCTCTCCACGGCCGAGAAACTCGCCGCGGTCCGCTCGCTCGGGATGAAGCCACTGCTCATGCGGGTGCCGCCGCCTCCGCAGGAGATGCGGCAGAGCATGCTGGCCCGGATGGGCTCGCGGCACGCCAAGCAGCGTGACGCCGAGGTCATCCACCACCACTACGACGTGTCCAACCGCTTCTACTCGTGGGTGCTCGGCCCGTCCATGGCCTACACCTGCGCGGTCTTCCCCTCCGAGGACGCCTCCCTTGAGGAGGCCCAGTTCGCCAAGTTCGACCTGGTGGCCCGCAAGCTGGGCCTGAAACCGGGGATGCGGCTGCTCGACGTGGGCTGCGGCTGGGGCGGCATGGCGCTGCACGCGGCCGAGCACTACGGCGTCCAGGTCCTCGGGGTCACGCTCAGCAGGCAGCAGGCCGAGTGGGCGCAGAAGGCCATCGCCGAGGCGGGGCTGCAGGACCTCGCCGAGGTCCGCTTCATGGACTACCGCGACGTCACCGAGACCGGTTTCGACGCGGTGAGCTCCATCGGCCTGACCGAGCACATCGGCGCGGCCAACCTGTCGTCCTACTTCGCGTTCCTGTACGGCAAGCTCAAGCCGGGCGGCCGGCTGCTCAACCACTGCATCACCCGGCCGACCGGCACGGAGAAGACGTTCAACAAGGGCGGTTTCATCAACCGCTACGTCTTCCCCGACGGGGAGCTGGAGTCGGTGGGCCACCTGATCAGGCAGATGGAGGACCTCGGCTTCGAGATCCGCCACGAGGAGAACCTCCGCGAGCACTACGCCGAGACGCTCCGCCACTGGTGCGCCAACCTCGACGCCACCTGGGAGGACGCGGTGCAGGAGGTCGGCATGGGCACCGCCCGGGTGTGGGCGCTGTACATGGCGGGCTGCATCGTCGGCTTCGAGCGCAACAAGGTGCAGCTGCACCAGGTCCTCGGCGTCAAGCTGGACGACGCGGGCCACTCGGGTGTCCCGCTGCGCCCGTCGCGCGACTGGCCCTGACGGTCACGGGTGAGGGGTCTCGCGGCCCCTCACCCGTGCGGCGGGTCAGCGAAGCTCGCGCTTGAGGATCTTGCCCGTGGCGGTCATGGGCAGGGCGTCGCGGAACTCCACGACGCGCGGATACTTGTAGGCCGCCATGTTCTCCCGGGCCCAGCCGATCAGCTCCTGCTCGGTGAGCGTCGCGCCCGGCGTGCGGATGACGTACGCCTTGATCTCCTCGCCGTGGGAGTCGTGCGACACGCCGACGACCGCGGCGAGCGAGACCGCCTCGTGCGTCATCAGCACCTCCTCGATCTCCCGCGGGTACACGTTGAACCCGCCACGAATGATCATGTCCTTGGCCCGGTCGACGATCGCGTAGTAGCCGTCCTCGTCGCGGGTGGCGATGTCGCCGGTGCGGAACCAGCCGTCGCGCATGACCTCGGCCGTGGCCTCCGGCCGCCCGTAGTAGCCCTTCATGACGTTGTGGCCGCGGACCGCGATCTCGCCGGGCCCCTCGCCGTCGATCGTCTTCCAGTCGCTGTCGATCAGCTTCATCTCCACGCCCCAGATGGGGGTGCCGATCGTGCCGGGCTTGGTGGGCCGGCCGAGCTGGTTGAAGCTGGCCACGGGGGAGGTCTCCGACAGGCCGTAGCCCTCGAGGATGCCGATGCCGAACGTCTCCTCGAAGTCCCGCAGCACCTCGACCGGCGACGAGGCGCCGCCCGCGACCGCGACCCGCAGGGAGCGCGGCACCTCCGCGCCCTCCGCGTGGATCTTCGTCAGCATGGCCCAGTACATCGTCGGCACCCCGGCGAACAGGGTGACGCCCTCCTTGCGCATCAGCTCCAGAGCCTCGCCCGGCTCGAAGCGCGGCATCAGCACCAGGGTGGAGCACCGGCGGAAGCCGCTGTTCATGACGGTGGTCTGCCCGAAGGAGTGGAACAGCGGCAGCACCGCCAGCGACACGTCGCCGCCCTCGGCCCTGGGGAACATCTCGTCCGAGACCACGGCGTTCATCAGCATGTTCTGGTGGCTCAGCTCGGCGCCCTTGGGCTGGCCGGTGGTGCCGGAGGTGTAGAGGATCACCGCGGTGTCGTCGGGGTCGGTCTGCACGGTCTCGAACTCCGCCGGCATCCCGTCGATCGCCGCCCAGAACGACTCGCCGTACTCGGACTCGGTGGCCAGCGGTGTGGCCGGCAGCACGAAGAAGTGCTCGCAGCCCTCGGCGGCCTCGAAGCCGGCCCTGCCGCGCTCGCCGAGTGGCAACTCGGGCGTGCCCTCGAAGCAGAAGAGCGCCTTGGCGTCGCTGTCGTCCAGGTGGTAGGCGATCTCACGGCTCTGCAACAGCACGTTCAGCGGCACCACGGTCGCCCCGGCCTTCAGGATGCCGAAGTAGACGAACGGGAAGTACGGCACATTGGGACAGGCCAGCGCCACCTTGTCGCCCTTGCCGATGCCGCGCGAGACCAGCAGGGCGGCGACCTGCCGCGCCACAGTGTCGATCATGGAGTAGGGCAGGCGCAGGTCGCCGAAGACGACGGCGGTCCTGTCGGGGGCCTTGCGGGCGCTGTCCTCCAGGACGATCGACAGGTTGAGCATGGTGCGTTCTCCCTTTCCGTGGCAATCCTCGCAGTATGAACATACCGGCCGGTAGGTGACGCCAGCCACAACGAGATATGGACGCGGCCCACCACGTGGAGTAAGCAAGTACCAAGTTACTTACCCCTGGGAGGGGCCATGGAGTACGACTACGTGATCGTCGGGGCGGGGTCGGCCGGATGCGTGCTGGCCAACAGGCTGTCGGCCGATCCAGGGGTGTCCGTGGCGCTGGTGGAGGCGGGCGGCCAGGACGACAAGCTGGAGATCCGGATGCCCGCCGGGTTCGCCAAGCTGTTCAAGACCGACGCCGACTGGGACTACACGACCGCCAAGCAGGCCGAGATGGGGGAGAGGGAGCTCTACTGGCCGCGCGGCAAGGTGATCGGCGGCTCGTCCTCGCTCAACGCCCAGATGTGGGTGCGCGGCTGCCAGCGCGACTACGACCAGTGGGACGTGCCCGGCTGGTCCTACGACGAGGTCCTGCCGTACTTCAACAAGGCCGAGCGCCGGGTCGGCAGCAACCGCGGCGACGTGTACGGCTCCACCGGGCCGCTGTACATCTCCGAGCTGCGCAGCCCCAACGTCACCACCGCCGCCTTCCTCAGGGCCTGCGAGGAGATGGGCATGCAACGGCTGGCCGAGCTCAACGGCCGGTCCAACGAGGGTTTCAGCCCCACGCCCGTCACCCAGCGGCGCGGCCGCCGGTGGAGCGCCGCCGACGCCTACCTGCGGCCCGCGCTGAAGCGGCCCAACCTGACGGTGATCACCGGCGCGACCGTCGACCGGGTGCTGTTCGACGGCCGGCGCGCCACGGGCGTCGAACACGACGGAGGCGCCCAGGTCAGGGCCAGGCGCGAGGTCATCCTGTCGGCGGGCGCGATCGGCTCGCCGTACCTGCTGCTGCGTTCGGGCGTGGGCGCGGCCGAGGAGCTGCGCGAGGCGAGCGTCCCGGTCGTGCACGAGCTGCCGGCGGTCGGCCGCAACCTGCAGGACCATCTCACCAGCGGGGTGCTCGTGCGGTGCAAGCAGCCGGTGACGCTGACCAAGGCCGAGTCGCTGGGCAACCTGCTGCGCTACGTCGTGGCGCGTTCCGGCATGCTCACCACGAACGTCGGCGAGGCGGTCGCGTTCATCAGGACCTCACCGGAGGAGCCGGCGCCGGACATCGAGCTGGTCTTCGCGCCGGGACCGTTCATCGACCACGGGCTCACGCCGCCCACCGACCACGGGATGACCGTGGGCGTCGTGCTGCTGCAGCCGGAGAGCCGCGGCCGGGTCGGGCTGAGCGGGCGCGACGTGGTGATCGACCCCGGCTACCTGACCGAGGAGGCCGACGTCCGGCGGCTGGTCGCCGGGCTGAAGACGGCCAAGCAGGTCTTCGCCACGGACGCGATGAAGCCCTTCGCCGACGGTCCGTTGCCGCCCTACACGTTCCCCGAGAGCGACGAGGAGTTCGTGCAGTGGATCCGCGACAGAGGGGAGACGCTCTACCACCCGGCCGGCACCTGCCGGATGGGCACCGATGCCGAGTCGGTCGTCGACCCCTCGCTGAGGGTGCGCGGCGTCGAGGGGCTCCGGGTCGTGGACGTGTCGATCATGCCGACGGTCAACCGTGGCCACACCCACGCGCCGGCCGTCATGATCGGTGAGAAGGCGGCGGATCTCATCCTGCCGGAGCAGGCCTTGACGTAAGTGAACACTTGCGTGAAGGTCGTGGAGTATGACGCTCTCCTTGGACACGGACCTGTCGCGGATCCCGTTCTGGGCGTTGCCCCAGGCTGAGCGGATGGCCGCCTTCCGGCGGCTGCGCGCGCTCGACAGGCCCGTGTTCGTGCCCGAGCAGCAGGTGCCGTTCATCGGGGGCGGCCCCGGCTACTACGCGCTGGTGCGCCACGCGGACGTGACCGAGGCCAGCCGCAACGCCGCCGTCTTCAGCAGTGAGCCCTGCTCCAACAGCATCCCCGACATGCCCCGCTGGCTGGCGGTGTACTTCGGCTCGATGATCAACATGGACGATCCGAGGCACGCGCGGCTGCGCCGGATCGTCTCCCGGGCGTTCACCCCGCGCATCCTGTCCAAGATGGAGGAGGACCTGGCCAGGGCCGCCGCCGAGATCGTGGACCAGGCGATCGAGGAAGGGCCGGGCGACTTCGTCCCCCAAATCGCCGCGAAGCTTCCCGTACGTGTCATCTGCGACATGATGGGGATTCCGGCGAAATTTCATGACATGGTGTTACGCCGGACCAACGTGATCCTCGGCAACGCCGACCCCGAGTACACCGGCCTGTCCCCCGACTTCAGCCGGGTCAACGTGGCCCGCGGCCTGGTCAAACTGCTGCACGCCGGCTTCTCGCTGAACCGCCTGGCCGCCCGCCTGGGCGACGAGCGGCGCGAACGCCCCACGGGCGACCTGGTGAGCCTGCTGGTCAACGGCGAGGAACGGCTCACCTCGCAGGAGCTGGGCTCGTTCTTCATCCTGCTCGTGGTGGCCGGCAGCGAGACGACCCGCAACGCCATCGCGTACGGGCTCAAGCTCCTCACCGACCACCCGGACCAGCGCGAGCTGCTGCTGGCGGACTTCGACGGCCGCATCGGCAAGGCCTGCGACGAGATCGTCCGCTACGCCACCCCGGTGATCCAGTTCCGCCGCACCCTCACCCGCGACCACGAGATGAACGGCATGAACTACCGGAAGGGCGACAAGGTGCTGCTCTTCTACAACTCCGCCAACCGCGACGAATCGGTTTTCGCCGACCCCGACGCGTTCGACATCACCCGCGACCCCAACCCCCATGTCGGCTTCGGCGGCCCCGGCCCGCACTACTGCCTGGGCGCCCACCTCGCGCGCAGGGAGATGACCGTGATGTTCCGCGAGCTGTTCACCCGGCTGCCGGACATCAGAGCCACCGCGGAGCCCGACTTCCTGCTGTCCAACTTCATCAACGGCATCAAACACCTGCGCTACACCTACTGACCGAATGCTAGGTTTCGCAGTCATGGAGATCAGAACTATCCACGCCAATGGGGTGGAGTTCGCGTATCTGGCCGTTGGGGAAGGACCGCTGGCGCTGTGCCTGCACGGCTTCCCCGACACCGCGCACACCTGGCGGCACCTGATGCCCGCCCTGGCCGAGCGCGGCTACCGGGCGGTGGCGCCGTTCATGCGCGGCTACGCGCCCACCGAGGTGCCCGCCGACGGCGCCTACGAGGGAGCGGCGCTCGCCGCCGACGTCGTCGCCCTGCGCGAGGCGCTCGGCGGGGACGAGCGGGCCGTCGTCATCGGCCACGACTGGGGCGCCTTCCCCGTCTACGCCACGGCCGGCCGCTTCCGCCGGGCCGTCGCCATGGCGGTGCCTCCCTCGGGCACGCTGTTCCCCGCGTTCCTGGAGTACGACCAGCTCAAGCGGTCGTTCTACGTCTTCCTCTTCCAGACCGGCCTGGCCGAGACGGCCGTCGCGATGCCGGGCTTCCTGGAGAAGCTCTGGGCCGACTGGTCACCCGGCTACGACGCCGGCCGGGACGTGGAGTTCGTCCGGCGCAGCATCGGCGAGCCCGCCAACCTGGCGGCGGCCCTCGGCTACTACCGTGCCGAGCTGGGCACGACGCCGCCGTCCGGCCGCTACCCGGAGCCCTCTCCGACCCCCACCGGGCCGGTCCTCTACCTGCACGGCGCCCAGGACGGCTGCCTCGGGCCCGAGGTGGCCAAGGGCGCCTTCGACCACCTGCCCGAGGGGTCGAGGGCCGAGCTGGTCGCCGAGGCGGGCCACTTCCTCCACCTCGAACGCCCCGACGAGGTCAACCGCCTCATCCTCGACTGGCTCGGCCCCGCCCCCTCCTGAACGTCAGCGGTCTCGCCGGCGCCGGGGACGAGGGCGTTTCCTGAGCACCGCGATCACCGGGTGGCGTCCGGCCAGGCTCACCTCCAGCGTCCGCTCCACATCGAAGCCGGGCGGCACACCGGTCGCGCCCGGCGCGCCCTCGTGCAGGAGCGCGACCGCGACCCCGTCGCCCGCCAGCACGCGCCACAGCTCCCGCCAGAGCAGCCCGGCGTCGCGTGCCAGCGCCCCCGACGGCGCCACCTGCCGCCCCCAGGGCGGGTTCACCAGCACCCGCTCCACACCGCCGTCCGGCACCGGCAGCCGGCCGGCGTCCCCCAGCGCCCACCCGAAGGCGCTCCGCCCGGACGATGCCCGGGCGGCGTTGGCGGCGGCCGTGCGCAGCGCGAGGGGGTCGCGGTCGACGCCGAGCAGGCGCGCGCCCGGGGCGAGCGCGTGCGCCTCGATGAGCGTGGTGCCCGCGCCGCAGCACGGGTCCAGCACCGTGCCGGCTCCGCCGATCCCGGCCAGCCGCGCCATCGCGGCGGCCACCGGCGGGTGCAGGGTCCCGGCGACCGTGCCCAGTTTGTACGGCCTGCGGTGCAGCGGCCGGTCGGCCACCCGCAGCGCGATGACCGCCTGGTCGTCCTCGACCGTGACCCGCCAGGCCAGTGACCCGCCGGGCGGCACCCCGCCGTCGCGGCGCGGGTGATAGGGCAGCCCGAGCGGCCGGGCGAGCGCCGCGCCGACGCTGTCCTCGAGGTCGAAACGGGTGTAGTTGCGGCGTCCGACGAAGGAGGCCGACACCTCCACGCCCGTCACGGGAGACGGACCGCCCTGCTCCCGCGCCTCTCCGTCCGCCGGGCGAGCGGCCCCGGTGATGCGCCGTCTGAGCCGCAACAGGCCCGGGGCGTCGATCTCGCGGGCTGCCCTGCCGAGGCGCTCCAGGGCGCTCCGGTCGCGCCCGACACCCTCGACGACGGCCGCCACCAGCAGCACGTCGTCGGCCGTCCGCAGGCTCAGGAGCCCGGGCCCCGGCTCCGCCGTCTCGAACCACACCTCACGGTGGCGCGTCGCGCGCACCCGTCCCAGCCCGCTGATCTCCGCGGCCACCAGGGGCTCGATGCCACGCACCGCCCTGGCCACGGCATATGTACGCACGTGTCCTTCTCCCACGTCGCGACCCGGGGCGGCGGTCGGCCGTCCCGCATCGCCGGCGGTGGGTCGTCCACGGACCCGCCGGCGGATCGCTAACGCAGGTGGAAGAAGAAGAACACGCCGCCACCCTAAAGCTTTGGGATCTTGGGCGCGACAGATTTTCCGAGAGATGGACGTACGGTGTACGTCGAAAGCATTGACGTGAGTGTCGTCACTTTGAATGATTGCCTCATGAGCGTGGACTTCGACCTCTCCGACCAACGATTCTGGGCTCGGCCCATGTCCGAGAGGGAGGAGGCGTTCGACCGGCTACGCGCGCTTGAGACGCCGGCCTTCTTCGAGGAGATGGAGATCGGCCTCATTCCGAAGGGGCCCGGATACTACGCGTTGGCCAAGCACGCCGACGTCGTCGAAGCCAGCCGCAACGCCGAGGTCTTCTGCTCGGGCGACGGGGGAGCGACGAACATCCCCGACATGCCCGCCGAGTTCGCCGAGTACTTCGGCTCCATGATCAACATGGACGATCCCCGTCACGCCCGCCTCCGCCGGATCGTCTCCCGGGCCTTCACGCCCAAGATGATCAAGCAGTTCGAGGCCGACGTGGAGACCGCGGCGTCGGGCATCGTCGACGACCTGCTGGACAAGGGCCCCGGCGGCGACTTCGTGACCGACGTGGCCGCGCGGCTCCCGCTGAAGATCATCTGCGACATGATGGGCATCGCCGAGCGGGACTACCGGTTCGTCTTCGACCGCTCCAACATCATCCTGGGCGGGTTCGACCCCGAATACGCCGGCGACGACGTCAGCAAGATCGCCGAGCGGCTGCTCACGGCGGGCATGGAGCTCCAGCAACTGGTGCATGACCTGGCCGCCCACCGCGCCGAGAACCCCACGAACGACCTGACGTCGTCCCTGGTCAACGCCAACATCGATGGCGAGCGGCTGACCATGCAGGAGCTGGGGTCGTTCTTCATCCTGCTGGTGGTGGCGGGCAACGAGACCACCCGCAACGCGATCTCGTACGGACTCCGGCTGCTCACCCAGAACCCCGACCAGCGGGCGCTGTGGCTGGAGGACATCGACGGCCGCGCGCCCGGCGCGGTCGAGGAGATCGTCCGGCTCGCCTCGCCGGTCAACTTCATGCGCCGCAAGGTGACCAGGGACCACGAGATGAACGGTCACCTCTACCGCAAGGGCGAGAAGGTCGTCCTCTACTACTGGGCGGCCAACCGCGACCCCGAGGTGTTCGACTCGCCGTACGCCTTCGACATCACCCGCAGCCCCAACCCGCATGTGGGCTTCGGCGGGCCCGGGCCGCACTTCTGCCTCGGGGCGCACCTGGCCCGGCGCGAGATCACGCTCATGTTCCGCGAGCTGCTGCGCCGCGTCCCGCGGATCGAGGGCGGCAAGCCCGACCGGCTCCACAGCAGCTTCATCAACGGCATCAAGCACATGGAGTGCACCTTCTAGCGCGACGGCTAGCGCGACGGTCACCGCGCGGCCGGGCTACGACTGCGCGGTGACCTTCAGCTGCTTGACCACGGTGTTGATGTCGGGCAGCAACTGCTTGCCGGTGGACGGCACCGACATGTACACGATCGCCGGCAGGTCGTTGCCGCTGTTGACGGCGATGGTGACGATCGTCGCCTTCTGCGTGTCCGACGTCAGCGAGTAGGCGATCAGGCGGCCGGTGGCGTCGCCCACCTTGATCGGCTGCTGAGCGATCTTGCGGACCTGGTTGCCGGGCGGGAAGAACCGCTTACGGGCGTTCACCACGACCGCCTTGATCACCGGTTCGAGATCGTCGCCGGAGGTGTAGGCCGACGCCATCCGCTGCGGCAGCGGGCCCGTGAGCAGCTCGGCCTGGGTGTCGCCGACCCTGGCGTGCTGGCGGGTCTCGAAGCCGTAGGTGGCCTGGACCGTGGCGCGCTGGTCAAGCTGCCAGGTGCCGCCGAGCCGCGGCACCGAGACGCCCGCCGTGGGGCTCTGCACGACGCCGACGACCGGGGCGGCGGTGCCGGCGTAGGTGCGCAGGCGGCCGATCGAGTTGGACGTCTTCTTGGGGGCGGTGGCGCTGGCCGACGCGCTCGGCTGGGCCACCGGGTCGTCCGCGCCGTCACCCGCCAGGGGGCCCGCCAGGAACGCCCAGAGCAGGGCGCCGACGAGGGCCACCCCTACCGATCCGGCCAGAGCGTAGATCCAGATGGGTTTGCCCGTGTCGTCCAGCGAATCCGGCTCGCCCATGGACTGGTAGTCGTCGCCGAAGACGGTGTCCCAGAGCTGCTGCTGGCGCTCCGGCGGAGGGGTGCGCGAGCCGCTGATCTGACCGGCCGTCACGAACGGCCGGTCGGGGTCGGAGGGGTCGCGGCTCAGGTTGGCGCCCGGCCTGCCGTGCCGCGCCTGCTGCTCGCCGCCCGGCCGCTCGCCCGCGGGCTGCGGCGGTCCCTGCGGCATCGCCCGCTCGTCCAGCGGCGTCCCCCCGCCGTAGGGGGCCTGCTGCGCGGCGCGTCCGTCGAAGGCGGGTTGCTGCATGGTGCGCTCGTCGAAGGCGGGCTGTTGCATGGTGCGCTCGTCGAACGGCGCAGCGCCGACCTGCCCGCCCTGCGGCGCCCGGGTCTCCGGTCCGGAAGGTGCGGCCTGGCGGGCCTGGTCGGCCTGCGGCCAGGGAGCGGGGGAGCTGAGGTTGGCCCAGCCGGTCGCGGCGGGCGGCGCCTCCTGCCAGGCGGGGACCGGATCCTGCCGGCTTGGCTCCGGCCGTGCCGGCTGCTGCGACGGCGCTGTCGCGTCCGGCCAGGACGGCTGCTCGTAGCGCGGGCTGTCGGGCCAGGACGGCTGGGACGGGGAGGTGGCGTCGGGCCAGGACGGCTGCTGTGCCGGTGCGGCGCCCGGTCGCTGGGCCGGTTGTCCGGGCCGGGTGGCGTCGGGCCACGACGGTTGCCGCGGGGGCGGCGTGGCGTCCGGCCAGGAGGGTTGCGACGGCGGAGCGGTATCAGGCCAGGACGGCTGCGACGGCGGAGCGGTGTCGGGCCAGGACGGCTGCCGGGAGGTGTCGGCTCGCTGCGCCGGGGAGGTGGCGTCGGGCCAGGACATGGGGACGTCCGCGTGGCCGCCGGCCGGCCACGAGGGGGGCACATCGCGCTGAGGAGCCTCCTGCGGCGGCACTTCGGGCCAGGACTGTGGCAGGTGTGGTGCTCCGGAATTCTCCGTTGCCATTGCTGCCATACCTCCTGGTGGTGTTATGTCCGCATTTGACGCATCGGGCGTGATCTCATGGGATTTTCCAGGAGACCCAGCGGGTTCCGCAGGGAAACGGGCGAAGCCGTGCGGATCGGTGGGCGGGTCCTGCATCGGCAGGCCGTCCATCGATCGTTCGGGCTCAGCTGGGTACACCACGGCGACGAGAGTATTCTAAAGGGACATATGAGGTCACAACGGATACATCACCATCAGGTCTCACCAGACCTGAAGTGCCTATTGTGCCCGGCTACCACGGTCGAGTATCGGCATTCCATTGAAGAGGTGCGCTAGGCTTGACCTATGCGTTCCGCGACCCTGCTTCTTAGCGGGCCGCGACGGCTCTGAGAGAGCTCGCCGTCGCGGCTGCCCCTCGTCACGCGCGCGAGGGGTTTTCTTATGGGTCCGAAGTCAAACCAGAAGGACAACCGCCGTGAGTGAGTACGATCCGCAGGCGCTGCAGGCCAAGTGGCAGCAGCGGTGGGAGCAGCTGGACCCGTTCCGGGCGAGCGAGGACGCCGCCGACACCCGGGAGCGGCGCTACATGCTCGACATGTTCTCCTACCCCTCCGGTGACCTTCACATGGGCCACGGCGAGGTGTTCGCGATCGGTGACGTCTTCGCGCGTTACTGGTTCCAGAAGGGCTACAACGTCCTGCACCCGATCGGCTGGGACTCCTTCGGCCTGCCGGCCGAGAACGCCGCGATCAAGCGCAACGCGCACCCGGCCGAGTGGACCTACGCCAACATCGAGACCCAGGCCAACTCCTTCAGGCGCTACGCGATCTCCTTCGACTGGTCGCGCCGCCTGCACACCAGCGACCCCGACTACTACCGCTGGAACCAGTGGCTGTTCCTGCGCTTCTTCGAGCGCGGCCTGGCCTACCGCAAGGGCGGCCTGGTCAACTGGTGCCCCAACGACCAGACCGTGCTGGCCAACGAGCAGGTGGTGGCCGGCAAGTGCGAGCGCTGCGGCGCCGACGTCATCCGCCGCGAGCTGACGCAGTGGTACTTCAAGATCACTGACTACGCCGAGCGGCTGCTGGACGACATGGCCCAGTTGGAGGGCGGCTGGCCCGAGCGTGTGCTGACCATGCAGCGCAACTGGATCGGCCGCTCCGAGGGCGCCGACGTGCTGTTCGAGATCGAGGGCCGCGAGGAGCCGGTCCACGTCTACACCACCCGGCCCGACACCCTGTTCGGCGCGACGTTCTTCGTGGTCGCCGTGGACGCGGCGCTGGCCGACGAGATCGTCACCGACGAGCACCGCGAGGCGTTCGAGGCCTACCGCGCCGAGGTCGCCAAGCTGAGCGACATCGAGCGGCTGTCCACCGACAAGGACAAGACCGGCGTCTTCCTGGGCCGCTACGCGATCAACCCGGTCAACGGCGAGCGCATCCCCGTCTGGGCGGCCGACTACGTGCTGTCCGACTACGGCCACGGCGCCATCATGGCCGTGCCCGCCCACGACCAGCGCGACCTCGACTTCGCGATGAAGTTCGGGCTGCCGGTGAAGGTCGTCGTGCACACCGGCCTGGCCGATCCGGGTGAGACCGGCGTAGCCACCCCCGGCGAGGGCAAACTGGTCAACTCCGGCCCGCTCGACGGCCTGACCAAGACCGAGGCCATCGCCAAGATCATCGACATTCTGGAGGTCGAGGGCCGGGGCACGGGCGCGGTCAACTTCCGGCTGCGCGACTGGCTGCTGTCCCGCCAGCGGTTCTGGGGCACGCCGATCCCGATCATCCACTGCGTCGACTGCGGCGAGGTGCCCGTCCCCGACGACCAGCTGCCCGTCACGCTGCCCGACCTGCGCGGCGAGGCGCTGGCCCCCAAGGGCGTCGCCCCGCTGGCCGGCGCCAGTGAGTGGGTCAACGTCGAGTGCCCCAAGTGCGGCGGCCCGGCCAGGCGCGACACCGACACGATGGACACCTTCGTCGACTCGTCGTGGTACTACCTGCGTTACTGCTCGCCCGGCTACACCGACGGCCCGTTCGACGTCGAGCAGGTCCGCAAGTGGGGCCCCATCGACCAGTACGTCGGCGGCGTCGAGCACGCGGTGCTGCACCTGCTCTATTCGCGGTTCTTCACCAAGGTCCTGCACGACATGGGCATGCTCGACTTCACCGAGCCGTTCCTGCGGCTGCTCAACCAGGGCCAGGTGATCAACGGCGGCAAGGCGATGTCCAAGTCGCTGGGCAACGGCGTCGACCTGGGCCAGCAGATCGACGCCTACGGAGTCGACGCGGTCCGCCTGACCATGGTGTTCGCCGGGCCGCCCGAGGACGACATCGACTGGGCCGATGTGTCGCCGGCCGCGTCGCAGAAATTCCTGGCCCGCGCCCTGCGGGTGATGGACGAGACGGCGAGCGAGCCGGGCGTCGCCTTCGAGGGCGGCGACCTGGAGCTGCGCAAGGTCACCCACCGCACCATCGACGAGGTCACCAAGCTGATCGAGTCCCACCGCTTCAACGTGGCGGTGGCCCGGCTGATGGAGCTGACCTCGGCGGCCCGCAAGGCCATCGACTCGGGGCCGGGCGCCGCCGACCCCGCCGTGCGCGAAGCCGCGGAGACGCTGGCCGTCATGCTGTCGCTGGTGGCGCCCTACACCGCCGAGGAGGGCTGGGAGCGGCTGGGTCACCAGGGCTCGGTCGCGCTGGCGGGCTGGCCGGTCGCCGAGCCGGAGCTGCTCGTCCAAGACTCCGTGACCTGCGTCGTCCAGGTGGCCGGCAAGGTGCGCGAGCGCCTGGAGGTCTCGCCCGCCATCTCCGAGGACGACCTGCGGGCCCTCGCCCTGGGCTCGGAGAAGGTGCGGAGCTACCTGTCGGGCGAGCCGCGCAAGGTGATCGTGCGGGCGCCCAAACTGGTCAACATCGTTCCCTGACGCCTCACAGGGCGCGCAGCGCCGGCAGCAGCTCCCTCTCGGCCCAGCCGAAGAAGGGCTGCTGCTGGTCGTGCCCGATCTGCACCAGGGCGACGTGCGAGTAGCCGGCGTCGACGTACTTCCTGACGGCCGCCACCACGGCGTCCACGTCGGCGCCGCACGGCACGCTCGCGGCGATGTCGTCGGGACGTACGTACTCGGCGTAGGCGGCGATGTTCACCGGTGCCGGCAGTTCGGCCATGACCTTCCAGCCGGCCGCCGACCAGCGCCACAACCGGTGGGCGCGTTCCTTGGCGGCCTGCGCGTCGGTGTCGTACGACACGGCCAGCTGCCCGTACACCGGCTTGCCCACGCCTCCCGCCGCGGCGAACTGGTCGACCACGTCCGGCAGGACCTCGTTGATGATCAGCGCGTCGGCGAAGTCAGCCGCGATCGAGGCGGACGTCCGGCCGGAGGCGGCGACGCCGATCGGCACCGGGGCGTCCGGCAGGTCGTAGAGCTTGGCCGAGTCGATGTCGTAGAACTCACCCTGGTAGGTGACGTAGTCGCCGTCGAACAGCTCCCGGATGATCTCGATGGCCTCACGGAACATCCGGTGCCGGGTGTCGGCCGGTGGCCAGCCCTCGCCGATGACGTGTTCGTTGAGGTTCTCGCCGGAGCCCAGGCCGAGGGTGAAGCGGCCGTGGGTGAGCACGCCCATGGTGGCGGCCTTCTGCGCGACCACGGCCGGGTGATAACGCATCGTCGGGCAGGTCACGTACGTCATGAGGGGCAGATCCTCGGTCGCCTGGGCGGTCGCGCCCAGCACGGACCAGGCGTAGGGAGAGTGCCCCTGTTCCTCCACCCAGGGAAAGTAATGGTCGGAGATCACCGCGTAGTCGAAGCCGATCCGCTCAGCCGTCACCGCGTCGTCCACGAGCTGCCGGGCGGGCGTCTGCTCGCACATCAGGGTGTATCCGATTTGCACCATGCAGTGCTTTCTGCCCGGAATTGATGGATTTTAGGTCAAGAGCACCGGAGATCAATGATGGTGCGTGGCTCGCTGAGCTCGTCGAGGACCAGGCCGAGCCCCATGCCCAACAGCCAGACGTCCTTGGCCAGCGCGAGACCGTTGGGGGAGGGGCGCAGGCTGCCCTCCCGGCGCATGCCCGGCGTCTTGAGATACATCCCGAGCAGGCCGCCGGCGAACGCGGTGAGGGCGGCCCCGGCCAGCAGCGAGGGGACCAGCGGGACCAGCAGCGCCGCGCCAAGGGCCATCTCCGTCCTCGACAGCATCTTGACGAACTCCTCCGGATCCTTCCCGCGAAGGGCGGGATAGGTGCCGGCGGCCATGCCGTGCACCCGTACCGCGGTCTCCCGGTCGGCCTTGGCCTTGGAGAGACCTGAGTTCAGGATGAACACACCGGCCGCGATCCGGGGCGGAAGGTGGTACGCGTGAGTGCAGAACATCATGATTCCTCGCAGGTGAGATGTGGTCTCGCACTCCTGCCCGCGACATTCCACCGCATCCCGGTCTGAGCCCGGACTTGACCAGGAATTTCATAGTTTCTAGTGCGGCTTCGCCTCCTCGCGGACGACCGAGACAGCTCAGGCTCTCGGTGGACGGCACTAGTGTGCACGTGTGACAACTGGCGCATACCTGAGATATCCGCATCTGCACGGTGACCTGGTCACCTTCGTCGCCGATGACGACGTTTGGCTGGCCCCCGTGACGGGCGGCAGGGCCTGGCGGTTCACCGCCGACCGCACTCCCGTCTCCCACCCCAGATTCTCGCCCGACGGCACCCGCATCGCGTGGACCAGCAACCGTGAGGGAACGCCCGAGGTGTTCGCCGCCGAGCTCGACGGGCCCGAGGGAGACCGCCTCACCCACTGGGGCAACGCGACGACCGGATCGCGCGGCTGGACCCCCGCCGGGGACGTGCTCGCCGTCACCGCGGCCGGAGAGGGAGGCCGCATCAGGACCTGGGCGTACGCGGTCCCGCTCGACGGCGGAGAGCCGATCCGCCTGCCCTACGGGTGGGTGAGCGACGTCGCGGTCAGCGGAGATCGAGTGGCGACCGTGTCGCCAATGTGGCGCGAGCCCTCACAGTGGAAGCGCTACCGCGGCGGAACCGCGGGCAAGATCTGGGTCGACGTCGAGGGCGACGGTGAGTTCACCCGGTTGTTCGCCGACAGCACGGCCCAGTACTGGTCGGCCCTGTGGGTCGGCGACCGCCTGGCCTTCCTGTCCGACGTGGACGACAACGGCAACCTGCACTCCTGCCTCGCCGACGGCTCCGACCCGCGCAGGCACACACCACACGAGAAGTTCTACGCCCGTCACGCCGCCACCGACGGGCGGCGGGTGGTCTACAGCCACGCCGGCGACCTGTGGCTGCTGGAGGACCTGGACTCCGAGCCGTACAAGCTGGACATCAAGCTCGGCGGGCCGCGCCCGGCGCGCGCGAAGCGCCCGGCGCCGACCCGCGTCGGCTCCTTCTCGCCCGATCCCACCGGGCGGGCCAGCGCCGTCGAGATCCGCGGCACCGCCCACTGGGTGACCCACCGCGACGGCCCCACCGGCGTGCTGCGCGCGCAACCCGGAGTCCGGGTACGGCTGCCGCGCGCCCTCGACGCCGACGGCCGGACCGTCTGGATCTCCGACATCACCGGCGAAGACGGACTGGAGGTCGGCACCCCCGGCGGCGAGATCCGCACGCTGGCCGCCGGACAGCTCGGCCGGGTGCTCGACCTCGACGCCTCACCCGACGGCAAGCACGTCGCGGCGGCCACCCACGATGGACGGCTGCTGGTCGTCGACCTCGAATCCGGCCAGGTCAGAGAGCTTGACCGGACCACCCAGGGTGACATCAGCGGGCTCACCTTCTCACCCGACTCGGCCTGGCTGGCCTGGGTGCACCCGCACCAGGACCCGCTGTCGCAGATCAAGATGGGCCGCGTCGACGGCTCGTCCATCATCGACGTGACTCCGGTGCGTTTCGCCGACTTCGACCCGATGTTCACCCGGGACGGCAAGCACCTGGCGTTCCTGTCGGTACGGACGTTCGACCCGGTCTACGACGCGCACGTGTTCGACCTGTCCTTCCCCGCGGGCTGCCGGCCGTACATGGTGCCGCTGCGGGCCACGGCGCCCTCGCCGTTCGACCCCTGCCTGCGGGGACGCGGGTTCAACGGCGAGGACGACAAGCCCGCGTCCGACGAGAAGCGGAAGGACGACACCCCGCCGCGCACCGAGGTCGACCCGGAGGGGCTCGCCTCGCGCGTGGTGCCGGTGCCCGTCCCCGCCGGACGGTACGGCAACCTGCGCACCGCCAAGGACGCCCTGCTCTGGCTGCGTTACCCGCTGTCCGGCCAACTCGGCGACGGCACCGAGCCGGTCCGCGAGGTCGTCCTGGAACGCTATGACCTGAAGAAGCGGGTCAGGTGCGAGCTGGGCAGGGAACTGCGGGCGTTCGAGGTGAGCGGCGACGGCACCCGCCTCGTCCTCACCGGCAAGAACGGGCTGCAGACCCGCGCCGCCACAGAGGGAGACGAGGTCGTCACCATCGACCTCGACCGGATCGCGCTCCAGCTCGACCCGGTCGCCGAGTGGCGGCAGGGCTACCTCGAAGCCGGCCGGCTCATGCGCGACCACTTCTGGCGCGCGGACATGAACGGCGTCGACTGGCAGGCCGTGCTCGACCGCTACGCCCCGCTCGTCGATCGGATCGGCGCCTACTCGGAGCTCATCGACCTGCTCTGGGAGGTGCAGGGCGAGCTCGGCACCTCCCACGCCTACGCCCGGCCCAGCGGCCCCGCCGTCGACCCGCGCTGCCGCCAGGGCCTGCTCGGCGCCGACCTGCTCAGGGACGACGAGGGCGCGTGGCGCGTCGCGCGGATCCTGCCCGGCGAGTCGTCCGACCACGACGCGCGCTCGCCGCTGCTCGCGCCCGGCGTCGCCGTCCGCGAGGGCGACGAGATCGTCGCGGTGGGCGGCCGCCAGGTCGACCCCGTCCGCGGCCCGCTCGAATGCCTGTCCGGCACCGCCGACCAGCCCATCGAGATCACCGTACGGCCCGCGTCCGGCGGCGACCTGCGCAGAGTCGTCGTCACCCCGATCAGCGACGAGACCCAGCTGCGCTACCACGACTGGGTGGAGGGGCGGCGGGCCTTCGTCAGACGGGCCTCCGGCGGTCGCCTCGGCTACCTGCACGTGCCCGACATGGTGGCCTCCGGATGGGCCCAGTTCCACCGAGACCTGCGCACCGAGATGGCCCGCGAAGGACTCGTCGTGGACGTTCGGGAGAACGGCGGCGGACACACCTCGGAGCTCGTCCTGGAGAAGCTGTCCCGCCGCGTCACCGGCTGGGCGCACGCCCGAGGCTACGAGCCCACGCGTTATCCCGAGGACTCGCCACGCGGCCCCATCGTGGCCGTCACCGACGAGTTCGCGGGATCCGACGGCGACATCGTGAGCGCCGGCATCAAGAACCGGGGCATCGGCCCGCTCGTCGGCACCCGGACGTGGGGCGGCGTGATCGGCATCGACTCGCGCTACTCGCTCGCCGACGGGACCGTCGTGACCCAGCCTCGCTACTCGTACTGGCTCGAAGGCGAGGGCTGGGGCGTGGAGAACCACGGCGTGGACCCCGACGTCGAGGTGGTCATGACGCCGCAGGACCGGGTCGGCGGGCGGGACCCGCAGCTGGAGAAGGCGGTCGAACTGGCCCTGGCCGCCCTCGACGAGCACCCCGCCGCGACGCCTCCCGACCTGCCGCCCCCCACCTGGTCCTCCCGATCCTGACCGTCGCGACCGGATCGGGCCGGGCCGGTGCTTATCCGGCCCGGTTCAGCCGGTTGAGGATCTCGGTGAGGATGGGCTCGGTGGTGGCGAAGTTCAGCCGGACGTGGGTGTCGCCGCCGGGGCCGAACAGGGCGCCGTCGCTCAGCAGGACCTTGGCCTCCTGTTCCAGCACCTTCGCCATGCCGGGCCGCCCGTAGTCGAGCCAGGCCAGGTAGGTGGCCTCCGGGACGCGGTAGCCGACCGTGGGAGGCAGGCGTTCGGCGATGGTCCGGCGGTTACGGTCGAGCAGGGCGAGGGTCTCCCGGAGCCAGGCGTCGCCGTGCCGCCACGCGGCGACCGTCGCCTCCACCCCGAACAGGTTGGCCGACCCGTAGACGAAGGGCGGTTGACCGTCGAGGGCCTCGCGCATCTCCGGTGAGCCGATGTGGGCCACCGAGCAGCGGATCCCGCCGAGGTTGAACGCCTTGGTGGCCGAGGTCAGGGTGACGGTCCGGTCCGGCAGGATGGTGGCGAACGGGATGTGCTCGTACGGGTCGTACACCAGGTCGGCGTGGATCTCGTCGGAGATGACCAGCAGGTCGTGCCGCTCGGCGTGCTCGGCCAGCCGTTCCAGCTCTTCGCGGGTGAAGACACGGCCGGTGGGATTGTGCGGGTTGACCAGCAGCAGCACCCGGCAGCCCGACAGGTCGGGCACCTCGAACCGCCAGGACTCGCCCTCGGGCCGCATCTGGATGGCGTGGAGCGGGCGCTCCATGACAGCCAGGGTGTCGAGGAACGGGTGGTAGGCAGGGGTGTGGACGGCCACGCCGTCACCCGGCCGGGTCCAGACGTGCAGCAGCACCTGGAGCGCCTGGTTGAGATCGTTGTAGCTGCGCACGTGCACGGGGTCGGCTTCCCAGCCGTACCTGGTCGCCATGCGCTCCGCGAACGCCTCGGCCAGCGGGCCGCATTGCTGGCTCAGCAGCCAGGCCGGGTAGCCAAGATCACCTTCGGCCCGGCGCTGTAGCGCTTGGATGACTTCGGGGGCGGTGGGCAAGTCCATGTCGGCCACCCAGGCGGGGATGACTCCTGGTCCGGCTTCGGCCCACTTCAACCCATCATGCTGTGACTTGAGGTCGTAGAGATGGATTTCGTCGCTCACGTGCTCAGTCTAGATCTCCTGGGCGAACCGTCTGAGTGTTCGCCTGCGTGTGCCACTCGCCTCGACCTCCATGAGCAGCTGCCGACCTCAGCTGGACGCGACCGGCTGAACCGGCCGCCTGAAGGGACACGCCGGTGCGGCGCGGGCGATGAGACGCCGCGCGCCGCGGGGAACGGTGGACCGTCAGAGGCGGCGCAGCACCGCGACGACCTTGCCCAGGACGCTGGCCTCGTCACCCGGGATGGGGTCGTAGTTGGAGTTGTGGGGCACCAGCCAGACGTGGCCGTCCTTGCGCTTGAACGTCTTGACCGTGGCCTCACCGTCGATCATGGCGGCCACGATGTCGCCGCTCTCCGCGACCGGCTGCTGGCGTACGACCACCCAGTCGCCGTCGGCGATGGCGGCATCGATCATGGAGTCACCGGCGACCTGCAGGAGGAACAGGGTGCCCTCGCCGACCAACTGCTTGGGGAGGGCGAAGACGTCTTCGACGCTCTCCTCGGCGAGGATCGGACCGCCGGCGGCGATCCGGCCGACCAGCGGCACGTAGGCGGCGGTGGGGCGGCTGACCGGGGACTCCTCGCTGCCGGCATCGGGGTCGACCCAGAGCGCGGGCTCACCGGGCAGTCGCACCTCCAGCGCACGTGGCCGGTGGGGATCGCGCCTCAAGTAGCCCTTGCGCTGCAATGCCGTCAACTGATGCGACACGCTGGACGTGCTCGTCAGCTGCACGGCCTCGCCGATCTCACGCATGGACGGCGGATATCCGCGCTGTTGCACCGAGTCGCGAATCACTTCGAGGATTTTGCGCTGCCTCGGGGTCAGCCCCAAGGAGTCACGCCGCCGCACCGCGAGGTCAGTGACCCCGTTAGCGTCATCCCGCTCGCTCATGCTCTTCCTCCTCGCCCGGTCGCCCGCCTCACCGGCGAACCCTCCGGTCCGTGGTCTCCATGTCGCACACAGCGACCGTATCGCTGTTGAAGATCATCTTCAAACAATTGTTCGAGTCTTCCTCGAAAATGTCGGCAGCGTGGTGTACAACATCGTACGGGAGTTCGATCGACACCGTGTTCGATTCGCCGATCTTTATTTGGCCATTTCCCGGGGCCGCGACGGTGTGGGAGGTCCATCCGTGCGAACCACCAGGATCACAGACCCGAGCCGAGACCAGGTCAAGCAACCGGCCGCCGAAGCCGGCGCCACTCGGGGCCGTCACGGCCGCACAGGCCCCGTACGATGCCCCACGAAACTTCCGGCCCTGGACCGCGTCCTCGCGAAACCTCCGGCCCTGGACCGCCTCGCGAAAGATCCGGCGTCGGACCGTGTCTTCGCGAAACCTTCGACGCTGGACTGCGTCCTCGCGAAAGCTCCGGTCCTGGACCGCCTCGCGAAAGATCCGGCGTCGGACCGTGTCTTCGCGAAATCTCCGGCCCTGGACCATGCCCCTGGGAAATCACTTGCGACACGCCATGCGCCGATCGACATTGCGCGGTCGCTCACTCCCATGGCCGTCTCAAGTCCCCCCGGCATCCCGGGATCGTTCGGCGGGGCCGCGTCGCTGGGTGACGCCGAAGGTCGCCGTGCCGGGGGCGCCGACAGGGTTGACCTTCCGGTGACGGCGACGTTGGCAGTGGTGGCGATAGCGACAGTGATGGTGATGGTGGCGGCGACGGGGACGACGACGGGGGCGGTGGCGGTGGTAACGGTGGTGGCGGTGGGGTCGCTGGCCGTGGTCGCTCGGGTGAGGTCGTTAGTCCCGGTCGAGCGGGGATGCGGAACTGAGGGGTGATGCCGGAGCCGGAGCGGATCGAGCTGGAGTGCGGGGCGAGAAGGGAGGGGAAAGCGTGGTTTCGCATGATGGGCGAAGGGCGGGGCGCAGGTCGACGGGGCCGGGGAGGCCGCAGCTGTGGCTGGTGCCTCCGCCGCGTACGGAGCCAAGGGATGAGGACATCGCGCCATACGGGGGGGAAGGAGCGAATCCTGGAGGTGGGGCCCGTGGAGCGAGGGGGCCTGACGACACCGCCTCGGCACGCAGGGAGGGGCGACAGCCCGCCAAGCGAGAAGTGACGGGCGCGGCGCCGGTGCGATCCCAGAAAGGTCGCAGGGCGGGACGTAGCGGGGGTCGTGCAGCGGACGCGCTGCTGCGGACGAAGCGGGGCCCGGCCCGCGGCGGCGAGCCCGGGCAGATCCTCATGGGTGGCCTTTCCCTGAGAGACGTCGGGGACGATCCGGTGCGCCCGAGTGGGCAGCGGCCGAAAGGATCGCCACCTGCGCCACCACGCCGATCGGAACGGCGAGCCCTTGGGCAGGAGACCGCGGGCCAGGGTGAGCCGGTCGGTCAGTACGGAAAGGCCCGTCCGGGAGAGCCTGCCCGAGACGGCACGGCAAGCCGCGCGGACGGTTGGTTCTGGCTTCGAGGAAAGCCGGGGCGCGGACGTGCATCCGGCTCGCGAGAGCGTGGACGTGGATCCGGCTCGCGAGAGGAGGCGGCTCGCGCGGCCGACTCTCGCCGGCGATCCGAGGCGGAAGGGTCGAGGGGCGGCGAACGTCGGGCGGAGCCGGCGAAGGGCATCCGGCGTCAAGGCCAATCGGGGCGCGTGGTTGGCCCCCTTTGGCGAGACCGGTCAGGTCGGGCGGCCGCAGCCGAGAGCGGCGGGCGGAGTCGTGGGGCCGCGGCTAAAAGTGGCGGGCGGAGTCGTGGGGCCGGGGCCAAAGGTGGCGGGCGGAGTCGTGGGGCCGGGGCCAAAGGTGGCGGGCTGAGCCGTGCGTCCGGGGCCAAAGGTGGCGGGCTGAGCCGTGCGTCCGGGGCCAAAAGTAGCCGGCAGGGGCGTGCGTCCGTAGCCGGCAATGGTGGGCCGGGGCGTGCTGGCGGGGTGGAGGGTGGTGCGCGGGGGCGTGCGGCCGTGGTCGGCAATGGTGGGCCGGGTCGTGCGGGTGGGACTGAGAGTGGTGGGCGGGGGCGTGCGGGCGCGGCCGAGAAGGGCGGGCGGCGGTTGAAGCTGGTGCCGACCGGCGCGGACCTGATGGCGAGTCGGCCGGAGAGTGAGCAGAAGGGGCCGCACAAGCAAGCGCACAAGCAAGCGCGCAGACGAGCGCGTAAAGGCCGGCGGCCTCAGGAGCTGAGCCGGCGCACGCGTGGGAGGCGGCGCGGCGGCGGGGGCGGGGGCGTGACGCGTCCGGCGAAGCGTCAGGCACCGCCCGTGCGTCTGACGCGACGAGGCCGCGCGGTCCTGGTGGTGGGCATGGCACTGCTGTCGCTCGGCGGATTCTGGCTCGGCACCAGGACGGCGAGTCACGCGGCCTCGACGCCCGCGGTGACGGGGCATTCCTGGCAGGTGGGCCTGCCGTGGGTGGACGTGCGCAGGGGCGACACGCTGTGGAAGATCGCCGAGGCGGTGACGCCCCAGTTCGGTGACCCCGGCGTGTTCGCCGAGGAGATCAGGCGGCTCAACCGCCTGCCCGACCCGTTAGTCCGGCCGGGCGCCCGCGTCTACCTCCCGCCCGGTATCGAGGGCTGACAGCGGGCACGAGCGCCCGCTGTGGGCTGGCTGAACGGTGTGCAACCGGATCGCGGTGTGAGAGAAGTTCACGGACGTGATGCGAGCCAAGCGAAGTGACGCATGAACCGACACGCCCGGGGCAGCGAGATGAGGCTCTGCTGATCAGCGAGTTCGGTTGGATGGGTCTGCTCAACTTGCGTTCATGGTCGCGCGCTTCTACCGTTGGACCACAACATCTAGTAGTTACACCGATGTAGTTCACCACACCTTGTGTTTCAGCGACCGCACCATGGCACGCTATGGGGCGTGCGCGAGCGTTCCGTTGCACATGCTTTACGCCGGTGGTGACCGCGGGTCTAGGAGGCGAAAGCGTGCATTGTCCGTTCTGTCGTCATCCTGACACCAGGGTCATCGACAGTCGTTCCACGGACGACGGAGCTGCCATCCGGCGTCGCCGGACCTGTCCCGAATGCGGGCGCAGGTTCACCACGCAGGAGACCGTACTCCTCATGGTGAGCAAGCGCAGCGGGGTGACGGAGCCGTTCTCGCGGGACAAGGTCGTCGCGGGCGTGCGGCGGGCCTGTCAGGGCAGACCGGTGAGCGAAGACTCGCTGGCCCAGCTCGGCCAGCGGGTGGAGGAGGCCATCAGGGCCAAAGGCGCGGCGGAGATCCCCTCCAACGAGGTGGGGCTGGCGATCCTCGGCCCGTTACGGGAGTTGGACGAGGTGGCCTACTTGCGGTTCGCATCGGTATATCGCGGTTTCGAGAGCCTGGCGGACTTCGAAGCCGAGATCGAACAGTTGAAGGCGGAGAAGGGGGAGTCATGACGGAGACGGTCAGCGGTTCAGTCACACGCGGGGGTAAGCGTCCTCGCAAGGGCTTGAAGATGAAGCGGATCTTCACCAAGCCGGGCGTGCACCCGTACGACGACATCGCGTGGGAGCGCCGTGACGTCGTCATGACCAACTGGCGCGACGGCTCGATCAACTTCGAGCAGCGGGGTGTCGAGTTTCCGGAGTCCTGGTCGGTCAACGCGGCCAACATCGTGACGACCAAGTACTTCCGCGGCGCCGTGGGCACGCCGCAGCGCGAGTGGAGCCTCAAGCAGCTCGTGGACCGGGTCGTCGGCGTCTACACCCGGACGGCGGTCGAGCACGGCTACTTCGCCGGCGACGAGGACGCCGAGATCTTCGATCACGAGCTGAAGTACGCCCTCGTCCACCAGATCTTCGCGTTCAACTCGCCGGTCTGGTTCAACGTGGGCACCCAGTCGCCCCAGCAGGTCTCGGCGTGTTTCATTCTGTCCGTGGACGACCAGATGGAGTCGATCCTGGAGTGGTACAAGGAAGAGGGCGTGATCTTCAAGGGGGGGTCGGGCTCGGGGGTCAACCTCTCGCGCATCCGTTCCTCCAAGGAGTTGCTCTCCAGCGGTGGCACGGCCAGCGGTCCGGTGTCGTTCATGCGCGGCGCCGACGCGAGCGCGGGCACCATCAAGTCGGGCGGCGCCACCCGCAGGGCCGCCAAGATGGTCGTGCTCGACGTCGACCACCCCGACATCGAGGAGTTCATCGAGACCAAGGCGCGTGAGGAGGACAAGGTCCGCGCGCTGCGCGACGCCGGGTTCGACATGGACCTGGGCGGCAAGGACATCGTCTCGGTCCAGTACCAGAACGCCAACAACTCGGTCCGCGTCTCCGACGAGTTCATGCGGGCCGTCGAGCAGGGCGACGGGTTCGGCCTGCGGGCCCGTCTCACCGGCGAGGTGATCGAGACCGTCGACTCCCGCGACCTGTTCCGCAAGATGGCCAAGGCCGCCTGGGAGTGCGCCGATCCGGGCATCCAGTACGACGACACGATCAACGACTGGCACACCACTCCCGAAACCGGGCGAATCACCGCAAGCAACCCCTGCTCGGAATATGTGCATCTGGACAACTCGTCCTGCAACCTGGCCAGCATCAACCTGCTGAAGTTCCTGAAGGACGACAACTCCTTCGACATCCAGGGCTTCGTCAAGCTGACCGAGTTGATCATCACCGCGATGGACGTGTCGATCACGTTCGCCGACTTCCCGACCGAGAAGATCGGCGAGACGACCCGTGCCTACCGTCAGCTCGGCATCGGCTACGCCAACCTGGGCGCGCTGCTCATGGCGACCGGCCACGCCTACGACTCCGACGGCGGTCGCGCCGTGGCCGGGGCGATCACCTCGCTGATGACCGGCACGTCCTACCGCCGCAGCGCGGAGCTGGCCGGCGCCGTCGGCCCGTACGACGGCTACGCCCGCAACGCCGAGCCGCACAAGCGGGTCATGCGCAAGCACGCCGCCGCCAACGACAACCTGCGCACGATCGGCTCGATGGACGGCAAGATCCACGCCGAGGCGTCCCGGCAGTGGTCGGAGTGCCTGCGCATCGGCGAGAAGAACGGCTACCGCAACGCCCAGGCCAGTCTGCTCGCGCCGACCGGTTGCCTCACCGGCGACACGCTGATCACCACCGACCGTGGTCTGGTCCGGCTCTCGGAGATCGGCGACGTCTACGGCGACCGCTGGCAGGATCTGGACATGACGGTCTCGACAGATGAGGGACCACGCCGGGCTACGAAGTTCTTCGTCAATGGCGAGGAGCCCACCCGGCTGCTCAGGACCGCCGGGGGCTACCAGATCCAGGGCACCCTCACCCACCGTGTGAAGGTGGTGGACCAGGCGAATGGCGAGTGGATCTGGAAGCGCATGGCGGACGTGGGCGCGGGCGACATCCTGCCGATGCAGCTGAGGACCTTGGTGGGGACCCCTCGCAAGGTCGCGCTGCCCGTTCTGGACCAGGCCTACTATGCGGGCGACCGGAACATACGGGTTCCCGATGCCGTCTCCGAGGAGCTCGCCGAGTTGGTGGGTTACTTCATGGGTGATGGCAGCCTGCACAGCGAGGGCATCAGGCTGTGCGTGGCGGACGCCGATCTCGATGTGGTGGAGCGACTGCGGATCATCTCAAAGTCGCTGTTCGACCTGGAGCCCGTCGTCACGGCGAAGGAGGGCTACCACGAGGTGGTTCTGCAGTCCGTCCGGCTGGCTCGCTGGTGGGAGGGATCCGGCTTCGCCAAGGAGCTTCCCGGCGTCGACCATTCGGGCAAGGGCTGGTCTCCGCGGGTTCCCTCGGCGATTCTCGAGTCCAACGACGCTGTTGTGTACGCGGCGTTCCTGCGTGGTCTGTTCGAGGCCGACGGCACCGTCGCCGAGGGTGTCCCTAGCCTCAGCACCGCGTCGAAGTCCTTCGCGGGTGAGATCCGCACGCTTCTGCTCGCCCTCGGCATGATCACGACCACCAGGACGACGGTCAGCGGTTTCGGAAGCGATCTCTACCAAGTGCGCCTGCGCAACATCGACCACGCGCTGATCTACGACGAGGTGATCGGCTTCCTCGGCGAACGTAAGGCGCGGGCGCTGGCGTTCGCGGAGCCTGACGGGTCGGCCAGGCGAGACCACGTCTACCTGCCGCGCGAGGCGTGGGAGGAGCTTGCGCCCAAGGGCCACAGGTCCCGCGACGCGATCCTCCAGTCGCTTCGCAACGTCGGTGGGGTGCCGCGGATGGCGGCCAGGCTGCTGTTCGCGGAGACGCACGACGAGCGGCTGGCACACGCCCTGGGCCATGCCTTCGAGGTCGTCGCGGCCAACGAGGACGGCGGCGTGCAGCCGACCTACGACCTTTCGGTGCCGGAGAACGTCACCTACGTGGCCAACGGCATGGTCAGCCACAACACCATCGGCTTGATGATGGACTGTGACACGACCGGCATCGAGCCCGACCTGGCGCTGGTCAAGTTCAAGAAGCTGGTGGGCGGCGGCTCCATGCAGATCGTCAACCAGACCATCCCGCGGGCCCTCCGGCAGCTCGGCTACCAGCAGGAGCAGACCGAGGCGATCGTCGAGTACATCGCCGAGCACGGTCACGTCGTCGACGCTCCCGGGCTGCGCGGGGAGCACTACGAGGTGTTCGACTGCGCGATGGGCGAGCGCGCGATCGCTCCGATGGGCCACGTGCGCATGATGGCCGCCGCCCAGCCGTTCCTGTCGGGCGCCATCTCCAAGACGGTCAACCTGCCCGAGTCGGCGACCATCGACGACATCGAGCAGGTCTACATGGAGGGCTGGAAGCTCGGCCTCAAGGCACTGGCCGTCTACCGCGACAACTGCAAGGTCGGCCAGCCGCTGTCGGCCGGCGGCAAGAAGGAGGCCAAGACCGAGGAGGCCAAGACCGAGGCGCAGCCCGAGGTCAAGGTCGTCGAGATCAACCGCCCGACCAGGCGGCGGATGCCCAACCAGCGGCCCAGCACGACCACCCGCTTCACGGTGGGCGGGGCCAAGGGCTACATGACCGCCTCGTCCTACCCTGACGACGGGCTCGGCGAGGTCTTCCTCAAGATGTCCAAGCAGGGCTCGACGCTGGCGGGCGTCATGGACGCCTTCTCGGTGGCGATCTCGATAGGGCTCCAGTACGGCGTGCCGCTGGAGACGTACATGAGCAAGTTCGTCAACATGCGGTTCGAGCCGGCCGGGATGACCGACGACCCGGACATCCGGATGGCGACCTCGGTGATGGACTACATCTTCCGGCGTCTGGCGCTCGACCACCTGCCCTATGACGAGCGGGCGGCGCTGGGCATCTTCTCGGCGGCCGAGCGCGCCGCGCAGCAGCGCGGTGAGGACCCGGCGGTGCTGCAGGAGTCGGTCGACCGCGAGGCGCTCGCGCAGTCGGCGCCGATCGAGGAGAAGCCGGAGGTGGAGCCGGCCAAGGAGCTCACGCTGGAGAGCCACCGGCGCATCACCGCCGACGCGCCGCTCTGCATGACGTGCGGCACCAAGATGCGGCCCGCGGGCAGCTGCTACGTCTGCGAGGGCTGCGGCTCGACCAGCGGCTGCAGCTAGGGATCGCGGGCGACGCGCCAGTCGATCTGATCGACTGAGGGCGTGGTCGCAGGTCAAGGAGGGGAGTCCGGGCATCGGCCCGGCTCCCCTTCTCCCTTTTGGTGAAGAAGGGCCGGTTAACTGAGCAGGCCGCGACGATAACCCTCGCCGACGGCGGCAGCCCGGTCGCGGACGCCGAGTTTGTCGTAGATGTGCAGCAGGTGGGTCTTGATGCTGGCCTCGCTGATGAAGAGTTTGGCGGCGGCCTGGCGGTTGGAGGCGCCGTCGGCGACAAGGGCGAGAACCTGTAGCTCGCGGTCGGTGAGGGCGGCCTTGACCGGTCGGCGCACCTGGCCCATCAGGCGGCCGGCGACCGAGGGTGACAGGACCGGCTCGCCGGCGGCGGCGGCGCGGACGGCACGCAGCAGCTCGTCGGTGGGAGCGTCTTTGAGCAGGTAGCCGGTGGCGCCGGCCTCGATGGCGGGCAGGACGTCGGAGTCGCCGTCGAAGGTGGTCAGGACGAGGACCTTGACGTGAGGGTGGGCCCGGCGGAGGGCGGTGATGGCGGCGACGCCGTCCATCTCGGGCATGCGCAGGTCCATGAGGACGACGTCGACGTCGAGTTCGGCGGCGCGTTCGAGCCCTTCGCGGCCGTTGGCGGCCTCGCCGGCGACATCGATGTCGGGTTCGGCTTCGAAGACGGCGCGCAGGCCGTCGCGGACGATGGGGTGGTCGTCGACGAGAAGAAGGCGGATCACTGGGGGCCTATCTGGAGGGCGGGGACGGTGGCGCTGACGGCGGTGCCTTCGCCGGGGGCGCTTTCGATCTCGAAGTCGCCGCCGACGCCGCGCACGCGTTGTCTCATGCTGCTGAGCCCGAATCCTTGGCCGTTGGTGCCGTCGATGCCTTTGCCGTCGTCGCGGATGTCGAGGAGGACGACGGTGCCGGTGTAGGAGAGGGTGAGGCCGGCGCGGGTGGCGTTGGCGTGTTTGGCGACGTTGGTGAGGGCTTCCTGGGCGACGCGGAAGAGGGTGACCTCGATGGCGGGGCTGAGGGGGATGCGGTCGCCGGTGACTTCGACGTGGAGGTCGACGCCGGCGGTCTGGGTCCAGGTGCGGGCGAGGGTGGTCAAGGCTTCGGGAAGGTGGGCGTCTTCGAGCTGGTGGGGACGGAGGGCGTCGACCGAGCGGCGGGCTTCGGCGAGGCTGTCCTGGGCGAGGGTGAGGGCGCGGTCGATGTGGGTGTCGCGGTCTTGGACGCGTTGGGCGGCGCGAAGCTGGGTGATGATGCCGGCGAGGCCTTGGGCGAGGGTGTCGTGGATTTCGCGGGCCATGCGCTGGCGTTCGTCGAGGATGCCGGCTTCGCGGGCTTGACTGAGGAGGTGGGCGTGGAGGTCGGCGTTCTCTTCCAGGGCTTTTTGGAGGTCGGTGAGTGCTTGGCGGTACCTGCGCTGCCGTTCTTCGATCCTGATGCCGAAGATGTGGCCGCCGCCGATGGTGAGGGTCTGGACGGCGATGATCGCGATGTGCAGGAGGACGATCTGGGCGTTGACCTGGGACCAGTCGAGTGAGGTTCCGTACAGGACGGTGGAGGTGGCGGCGACGGCGGCGAAGGTCCACTTGGAGGGGGCGAAGGAGCTGGCGAGGAAGAAGCCGGAGATGCAGTAGATGAGGAAGATCGGGTCGTGGAAGGACAGGAGCGCGGAGGTGGCCAGGACGCCGCAGAAGTAGGTGATGGTGGTGGCGCGGCGGTTGCGGAGGTCGGCGGGCAGGAGGGTGTGGGCGCCGAGGATCCAGGCCAGGGCCAGGGCGGTGAGGGCGAGGGTGCGGGGGATCCCGCCCGCGGGCTGCTCGGGTGAGGTGACGCTGATGGCCAGGGCGGTGGCCAGGGTGAGGTAGGGAACGACCTCGACGAAGATCCCGAAACGTCGTTCCCAGGTGGAGGGTGGGAAGGGGTCGTTCATGGCGCTGAGCTTATGCGCATGGGGATGAGGATCGCGTAGCCGTACATGAGCAGCCCGAGGGTGATCATGAAGATGATGGTGGGCCACTGCCAGAGGGGTGGCAGGTGCAGGGCGAGGAACCAGACGGGGTCCTGGATGCCGACGATTTTGAAGATCATGGGGACGATGCCCTGGGGGAAGGTGGGCAGCCAGGCCACGCAGTAGCAGAGGGTGACGGCGATGCGGTGCTTGAGGGGCAGGTCGGCGGCGGTGCGCTTGCCGGTGGGCTGGGGGGCGGGGCCGTGCTTCATGAGGCTGAGCAGCTCGGTCCCATGGCTTTCGAGCCTGCGGTGGGCGATCCTGCCGAGGCCCCAGAAGCTGAGGGCGCCGGTGAGCAGGCCGACGGGGATGCCTGCCCAGGGTTGCAGGAGGATGGCGGCGGCGGTGGGGAGCGCGATCGTGGGGACGGCGACGAGCATGAGCCAGGCCAGGCCGGTTTCGGCGCCTTCGTCGGCGCCGGTGTTGAGCGGGTTGCCGCCGCGCTTGTGGGGGTCGGTGCCGGGGACGAGGGAGGTGACGGCGATGCAGACGATGAGGCCGGCGGCGCCGCCGAGGAGGGCGGGGAGCAGGCCGAGGACCCAGGGCCAGGCCCAGGTCTGGCCGCTGACGGCGGTGCCGACGAGGGTGAGGATGGTGGCGGCCGGGCCGACGACGAGCAGCCAGGCGAGCTGGCGGCCGCGGACGTCGGCGCGTTCGGCGCCTGGGGTCATGAGGGTGAGCCACAGGGCGGTTCCGTCTACGCCGTAGAGGTTGGCGGAGACTCCGGCGGCCATGACGATGGCGATGAGCCCGGTGAACGGGACCATGATCCATGAGTCGATGGTGACGAGGAGCAGGGGGAAGACCAGGGCGTAGGAGAAGGCGGTGCCGAGAAGCTGGATGCGGACCAGGTCGCGCCACCAGGCGCGCAGTTCCTTGGCGGCGGCGATGCGGGCGCCGCCGGCGGCGGGGAAGGGGCGGGGTGTGCCGCGGCGGGCGGGTACGCCGCCGCGGGCTGCCGAGACGACGCGCCGGGCGAGCAGGCCGGCCCAGGCGAGCAGCAGCAGGGCGATGGCGGCGCCGTTGGCGGCGAGGATGACCAGGGCGAGGGGCCAGGATGCTTCGATGGCGGCCACGCCCCAGCCGGAGGGCACGACACGGACGAGGGTCTGGGTCCAGGCGAGGGTGTCGGTGGTGCCGAGGGCCACGGCGGGGGCCCAGCCGTTGCCGCAGAGGGCCAGGGCGGTTCCGGTGACGATGCCGGCGGTGGCGGCGGTGACGCGGGATCGGACGAACAGCCCGATGACGGCGACGACGACCCGGGAGATCACCACCATCGTGGTGAGCGTGGCCAGGGCGGCGGCCAGCCCGATGAGGACGCCGGCGGGGCCGTGGCGCCAGCCGTACACCGGCAGGGACAGCAGGGCGATGAGGGTGACGAGTGGTGCGGGGCCGGCGAAGGCTCCGGCGAGCAGTCCTGCCGCGATACGGCGGGGCGTGGCGGGGAGCATGGCGAAGTATTCGGGGCGGAGGGTCTCGTCGCCGCCACCGGTGAAGATGGGGCCGAAGATCCAGCCGGTGAGCCAGACGGCCAGGGCCAGGGGGAGGTAGGCGGGCCACAGGACGGCGACCACGATCGTTCCGGCGGCCAGGGCGAGGCCGAGCAGGACACCGAAGTACAGGTTGGTGGCGCGGTCGCCGCGCAGGGAGTTGCGCAGCAGGGCGAGCCGCATCCGGATCAGGATGTGCGCCAGGTCGGCCTGGCCGGGGGTCATGCTGTGAGCCATGCCAGTCCCTCCGTCCCACGGCTCTGGGCGCCGACGAGGCCGACGAAGGCGTCCTCGAGTGTGGCGGTGCCGCGTACGTCGGCCAGAGGGCCGGCGGCCACGACGCGCCCGTCGGACATGACGCCCACGTGGTCGCAGAGCTGCTCGACCAGGGCCATGACGTGGCTGGAGATGATGACGGAGCCGCCGCTGTCGACGAACCTGCTCAGGATGGCCCTGATGGTGGCCGCGGAGACGGGGTCGACAGCCTCGAACGGCTCGTCCAGGACGAGGAGGCGGGGGGCGTGCAGGAGGGCGACGGCCAGGCCGATCTTCTTGCGCATGCCGGTGGAGTATTCGATGACCAGAGTCCGCTCCGCGGCGTCGAGTTCGAAAACCTGAAGGAGCTCGTCGGTGCGTTCGGCGACGACGTCGGCCGGCAGGCCGCGCAGGAGACCGAGGTAGGTGAGAACCTCGCGCCCGGTGAGCCGTTCGGGCATGGCGTTGCCGTCGGGCAGCACGCCGACGAGCGCCTTGGCCTGGACGGTGTCGTGCCAGACGTCGACTCCGAAGATCCGGGCGCTGCCGGCGTCGGGCCGCAGCAGGCCCACGGCCATGGCCAGAGTGGTGGTCTTTCCGGCGCCGTTGGGGCCGACCAGCCCGTAGAAGGATCCGGCGGGGACGGTGAGGTCGACGTCGTCGACGGCGACGTGGTCGCCGAAGGCTTTGCGGAGTCCCGTGGTCTGGAGGGCGGGCTCCGGAGGTGTTGACATGCTTCGAGGATCGCGCGGGGGTGTGGGGTGGCGGATCGGCCGAGTGGGGAGCGGAGTGGTGGATTCCGGCATCAACCGATCGGTTGATGCGGAGAGGGGCGGCTGCTCGGAGCGCCGAGCCTTCGACCGCCGGCCGCGGCGCCCTCGCGCGATCGATCGGCCCGCTCGGAGGGAGGGGCTGACGGCGACGAGCGCCTGGCCTTGGGAAGGCCAGGCGCTCGGGTCGCTGCCAGGCGCGCCGGTCAGATCCGGACAGGCGCTGACCGTGGGGCGCTGATGTCGGGACGTGGTGTCACGCGGCGCGCGCCACCTCCACGACAGCGGTCAGTACGACCCCTCGGTGGACGGGCTCGACGACTCGTCCTGCTGGTCGTCGCGCTGCGAGCGGTCGTCCTCGCTGTGCCTCCGGTCTTCCTGGCCCTCGCGGTCCATGCCCTCGTAGCCCTTGCCTTCGGGGCCCTTTCCGTCGCGAGCGCTCATGTCGCGGATCACGACGGCGGTGGCGGTGTCGCCCTCCACCTTCGCCATGATCGCGACCTTCTGCCCGGCCTTCACGGTGTCGATGCCCTCGCCGCGGCGGTTGATCCGGGTGTCGTCGTTGACTGTGTACTCCTTGGTGTAGCCGTCCGCGCTCTTGACGGTGACCGAGCCTTGGCCGACGGCTGTGACCTCGCCTTGCTGGCCGGTGAAGGTCGCGTACCCGCCCTCATCGTTGGGGACGACGAACTCACCGTGGATGGGGAGCTTGTGGAAGCCCCACTTGTGTCCCCGGTCCTTGCCCGACTTCTTGTCGGAAGGCGCCCCGGAGGGGGTGGCCGACGGTGTGTCGCTCGACGTGGCGGCCGGCGCCGTCGGGGAGGTGAGGGCGGCGGCGGTGGCCACGCCACCGCCGGTCGCCACCACGAGCGCGGTGGTGGCCATGAGCAGCAAGGAGCGGGAAACGCGGCGCCTGGCCGGCTTGCCGGCCTGGGACGTGGTGGTGCTGTCCGATCCTGGGGTCATCTTTCTTGTCCTCCCGAGCTGTGAATAGGACAAGTGTGCACGAATCGGTCTAAAACGGACGTAAACGCTGTCTGTGTTCCGGTAGACACCCTCCGTCAGCCACGGTTCGGCGGCCTCGCCGGACATGGGGGCCCGCCCGCAGCCACTGCCGTACGGCCTGGGGCGGGTCACTCGGCGCGCAGGCTCATCCCGTACAGCCGAGCCACGCTGAGCCTGATCACCATGCGCCGGTCGTCGACCATCCGGCGCAGGAACGTGGCCTCGTCACCCGGGGCGGCGAATCCCGACCGCATGGCCAGCAGCTCACGGCCGACCTCGTCGCCGGGCTCGACGGTCACCGGTGACAGCTCGGCCTCACCCTCGGCCACCCCGTAGGAACGGAAGCCTTCGCCGGCCACGTAGAGGGCGCCGCGCGGATCCTTGTGCAACTGGCGCACCTTGGGCCGGTCAGCGATCGTCGAGATGCGGACGACCCGCTGCTCGGGGTCCCACGCGTAGCGGACGGTGGACATCTCGGGACGGCCGCTGCTCCGGACCGTGGCGAGCGTGCCGAAGCGCTGCTCACCCAGCAACCGGGACACCTGCGCGTCGGACAGGAAGCCGCCAGGCGAGCCCATGGCCGGCCCTTGGGTCTCCTGTGACATCGGCGGACTCCCCTTTTCGTCACAGGAACCCTACCGGAGCTCAGTCCATGCCCAGCCGGCGCGCGAGAGCCTGTCCGTCGGAGATCACCCAGTACTCGGCGAACCTCTCGCCCTCGACCCGCAGGATGTCGTGGCCGCTGAAGGTGACTCTGGTCCCCGCCGGAGCCGTCGCGCCCGGCAGGCCGCCGCGGTAGGAGCCGCCGAACGTCCAGCGGGCCGCCACCCGATCGCCGTCGACGATCGGCCCCACGTCGAGGGTGACGGAGACGTCGCCGAACGGCGCGTGGCCCTGGCGGAGCATCTCGATCAGCTCGCCGGGGCCCGTCACCTCCTTGTCCGGCCAGTGACCGACGAACCCGGGGGTGACGAGGTCGTGGGCGAGCTCGAAGTCGCCGTTCCACATCTCGAGCAGCCAGCGCTCGTACAGTGTCGCGATCATCCGCCGCCCGTACCCACGAGACGCGCGCTCTCACCTGTGAGGGGGACAAAGATCGCGACCGGCAAGTGACCGTTAAGTGAGCGTCGATGGGGCAGATCGATAGTGGGGGTTCGAATCGACGAGAGGCGCCACGATGACAGTCCCCTTACGGCCCCCCGCCCTCACCGGTCACCCCAGCAAGGCGCTGCTGATCGGCCTCGTGGTGTCCAGCCTGCTGGCCGTGGTCGTGCTGGTCGTACTGCTGCTGAACGGTGGTCCCGTCGGGTTCGGCCTGTCGATGGGGCTGGCCCTGGCGCCGCTGCCCCTGCTGCTCGCGGCCGTGCTCTCACTCGACCGGCTGGAGCCGGAGCCGAAGCTGCACCTGGCCTTCTCCTTCGCCTGGGGCGCGGGTGTGGCGATCGTGCTGGGGATCGGGCTCACCGTCGCCGGCCAGGCGCTGTTCGCCAAGGCGGGCTACGGCTCGCAGGTCGTCAGCACCGTGGGCACCGTCTTCCTGGCCCCGGTGGTCGAGGAGGCGCTGAAGGGTGCGGCGCTCCTGCTGCTCCTGCGCAGGCGGCGGGAGATCGACGGGCTCACCGACGGCATCATCTACGCCTCCATGGCCGGGCTGGGCTTCGCGGCCGTGGAGAACGTCGGCTACTACCTGCTGAGCTTCACCCAGGGCGGTGTGGGCGCGACCATCCAGCTGTTCGTGATCAGAGGGCTGATCGACCCGCTCGGCCACCCCGTCTACACCTCCATGATCGGTGTGGCCGTGGCGTACGCGCTGACCCGCCGTGGTCCGGCCCGGTACGCTGTGATCCCGCTCGGCTACCTCGCGGCGGTCCTTCTGCACGGGCTCTGGAACGGCAGCGCCACGACGGAGTCGCTGTCCTGGATCGGCCTCGCCTACCTGGTGATCATGGGTGCGCTGGTCTTCCTCATCATGGTGACCGTACGGGAGCGCAGGCACCTGGTCGCCACGATGGGCGTCCACCTGCCGGCGTACCAGCAGACGGGGCTGGTCACACCGGCCGACATCGCCATGCTGAGCTCCCTGCCGGGACGCAGACTCGCCCGCAAGTGGGCCAGGGGCAAGGGGCTGGGCAAGGAGATGTCCGACTACCAGCAGGCGGCGACCGAGCTGACCATGCTGCACCTGCGGGCCGAGCGGGAGGGCATGGACCTGGACACGTTCGCGGCCGACCGCAACGCACTGCTGGGGGTCATGGCGAATTCCCGCCAATGGTGATGTCGGACGGTTCACCCGATTCTGACAAGATCGAGCGAACCCCCGAAAGGAGCGCGTATGAGCTGGGTGGAGATCGGGTCCGAGGCCGAACTGCGGGATCTGCTGGGAGAGGTGAAGGCGCGCTCGGCGACCAAGGAGCGCGTCCGCCTGCACGAGCGCGACAGGCAATGGCTGGCCGCCTCGCCGTTCTGCCTGATCGCCACCTCCGACGCGGAGGGCAACTGCGACGTCTCGCCGAAGGGCGACCCGGCAGGGTTCGCCCACGTCATCGACGACACCACGATCGCCATCCCCGACCGCCCGGGCAACCGCAGGGCCGACGGATTCCGCAACATCCTGCGCAACCCGCACATCGGCCTGATCTTCCTGATCCCCGGCCGCAACGAGACCCTCCGCGTCAACGGCCGTGCCCGGCTCGTCCGGGAGGCGCCGTTCTTCGACGAGTTGATCGTCAAGGGACACCGCCCGGACCTGGCGATCGTCGTGGAGATCGAGCAGATCTTCTTCCACTGTGCCAAGGCGTTTCTGCGTTCGTCGCTCTGGAAGCCCGACCGCTGGGAGCCCGACCGGCTGCCCTCGCACGCGCAACTGGTCAAGGACGTGCAGAAGGTGGACGAAACCCTCGAAGAGCTCGAGGACTACTACGGCGAGACCTACGCCAAGCGGTTGTACGGCTGAGCCCCGGCCGTCACAGCCGGGGCTCGGAGGTCAGGCCGCGGGAGGCGGGCCGTCGGGGAAGCGGATCACGTTGCGGCCGCTGTAGGCGCGCAGGTCAACGATCTTGGGATCGGGGGGAACCGGCTTGTGGCGGTCGTCGGTGCGGATGTCGCGGACCTTGTGCCTGGACACGTGTGGCGGCACTGCCACGAGCCTCTTCATGTGAGCCCCCCGTGATGTTCTTGTTACCTATGTTATCTACAGATACCCGGGTAAGTTCTGTGTAAGGAGTGATTCAGTAGGGAAGCCGTCGGCCCGATGGGGACCGCAGGTCCAGGCCCGTGTCGCGGTCCGGACGCCGCTTCGCCGTCGGCTTGACGATCCTCACGCGTCTCATGGTCTGCCCCCTCTCGGTGTCTCGGCCTGGGGCCCACTGTGCGCCCCGCCGGTTGCCGGGGAGTTGGTGAGCACTTGCAGCCAACCTAGTCCGGGTCCGGGACGCGGCTCCACGCATTTCTACGGTCTCGCCGTACGCGTCCGGTGCCGTCCCGAATCATCAGCCGTTCCCGCCCGGGAGCCGTCCGAATCACGACCCGCGCTCCCCGGGCCGTAACGGGCGCGCGCCCGTTACGGCCTGGCCCGGCTCAGCCGGCGGGCGCGAGGCGGGTGGCGACGCCGATCCGGTTCCAGGCGTTGATCATGGCGATCGCCACGACCAGCGTCGCGAGCCCCGTCTCGTCGTAGTGCTCGGCCGCCTGCCGCCAGACCTCGTCGGGCACGGCCTCGCGGTCGGCCAGCCGGGTGGCCTCCTCGGCCAGCGCGAGCGCCGCCCGCTCGGCCGGGGTGTAGTAGGGCGCCTCCCGCCAGGCGGCCACCGACCAGAGCCGCTCGTCGCTCTCACCGGCCTTCTTCAGGTCACGGCTGTGCATGTCGACGCAGAAGCCGCAGCCGTTGATCTGGCTGACGCGCAGCTTGACGAGCTCGATCGTGCTGTGCGGCAGACCGCTGCGCAGCAGGAAGCCCTCGACGGCGACGAACGACCGGTACGCCTCGGGCGCCAGCTCGGCCACATTGATCCGCTGGGACATGACTACCTCCATCGTGTCGTGGTTACAGGGACAAGACGGGATGGGACCGGCGAATGTGACACTTTGTCCGTGCGTCGAAGCCAGCTGCGCATGGCATTGATCGATGGAGACCCGTGGCGGCTCGGCGACCCCTGGCCGGCCGGTCGCGTCGGATCGGGCGAACCCGGCCCGAATATGGACGTCCCTTGAGGTCCCTTGAGGAAAGCGCACCCGGAAACCGGGTATCTGGTCGGCGAAGCGACCGGACAAAGGGGATCATCATGGCCATCTGCGAGGCATGTGGCAACGACTACGACATGTCCTTCGAAGTGCACGCCCAGGGAGCGGTGCACGTCTTCGACTCCTTCCAGTGTGCCATCCAGACCATGGCGCCGATCTGCGAGCACTGCGGCACCCGGGTCATCGGCCACGGCGCCCAGTCCGGCGATCACTGGTACTGCGGCGCCCACTGCGCCCGCCAGGAGGGCACCGCCGGGATCGTCGACCGGGTCATGGCGGGGACGTCCGCCTAGAGACTCCTCGCCCGGTTCCGCCCGGCGCACCGAAGCGATGGGCACGGAGGGCTTCTCCTGATCGTGCGCAGTGCCCAGACTGGAGGACGTGGCCGACTTCGAGGTGGTTGTCATAGGTTCCGGGCCCGGCGGACAGAAGGCGGCCATCGCGGCGGCCAAGCTGGAGAAGCGGGTCGCCGTCGTCGAGCGCCGCAACATGATCGGCGGCGTGTGCATCAATACGGGCACCATCCCCTCCAAGACCCTGCGCGAGGCCGTCCTCTACCTGACCGGCCTCAACCAGCGCGAGATGTACGGCCAGAGCTACCGGGTCAAGGACGAGATCACGGTGGGTGATCTGGGGATCCGGACCCAGCACGTGATCGGCCGTGAGATCGACGTGATCCGCTCCCAGCTGGCCCGTAACCATGTGACGGTGCTCATGGGGTCGGCCCGGTTCGTCGACGCGCACACGCTGGACGTGGTCGACGAGGCGGGGCGCGGGGTCAAGGTCACAGCGGACAAGATCATTGTGGCGACGGGGACACGGCCGGCGCGGCCGGCGTCGGTGGAGTTCGACGAGCAGACGATCATCGACTCCGACGGGATCCTGCATCTGCGGGCCGTGCCGGACTCGCTGGTCGTGGTGGGCGCCGGGGTGATCGGGATCGAGTACGCGTCGATGTTCGCGGCGCTGGGCACCAAGGTGACGGTGGTGGAGCGGCGCGAGCGGATGCTGGACTTCTGCGATCTGGAGATCGTGGAGGCGCTGAAGTACCACCTGCGGGATCTGGCGGTGACGTTCCGGTTCGGCGAGACGGTGGCGGCGGTGGAGCGGCGCACGCGGGGCGCGCTGACGTTACTGGAGAGCGGCAAGAAGATCCCGGCCGAGACGGTGATGTACTCGGCGGGGCGGCACGGGATGACGGACGAGCTGTGCCTGGAGGTGGCGGGGCTGACGGCCGACGCCCGGGGCCGGATTCCGGTGGACGGGCACTACCGTACGGAGGTGCCGCACATCTACGCGGTGGGCGATGTGATCGGGTTCCCGTCGCTGGCCGCGACGTCCATGGAGCAGGGGCGGATCGCGGCGCATCACGCGTGTGACGAGCCGTTGCCGGGGATCCATCATCTGCAGCCGATCGGGATCTATACGATCCCGGAGATCTCGTTCATCGGACGCACCGAGGACGAGCTGACCGCGTCGCAGGTGCCGTTCGAGGTGGGCGTCTCGCGCTATCGGGAGCTGGCACGGGGGCAGATCATCGGTGACACGTACGGCATGCTGAAGTTGCTGGTCTCACCCGAGGACCGGTCGCTGCTGGGGGTGCACGTGTTCGGCACGGGGGCGACCGAACTCCTGCACATCGGGCAGGCGGTGATGGGGTGCGGGGGGACGATCGACTATCTCGTGGACGCGGTGTTCAACTATCCGACGCTGGCCGAGTCGTACAAGGTGGCGGCGCTGGACGCGATGAACAAACTGCGGCGCGTCGCCCGCTTCGAACTCTGACCCGGAGGCGGCGGGCGGGCATCGGCCGCAGTCTGGCCCGGCTGTGCGAGGAGGCGCTCTGGGCCGTTCCTGGCCTCGGCCCTGTTGTTCCTGGTGGTGGCTGAGATCGCCGGGTGATGGCGGACTCGTTCCAACTGCTTTCCGCAGACACGGCACGGACTGAACCCCCGGCCTTCAGGCCGGGGAGCGCGTCAAGCGAAAGCCGGTGAGGCCCAGGCGACGCGGACGAAGTCGTCCGTGGTGACCTCTTCGGTGCTGCGGACCATGGTGACCTTCAGCCGGATGCGGGTGCCTCCGGTGACCGCCACCCTGATCGGCTGCGGGTTCTGGTACGTGGCCGTGGCGGAGGCGAGCTTCGAGCCGTCCACCGCGAGCACCTCGAAGCGCACCTGCGCCGTGGTGTTGGGCGACAGCCGGTCGATGCCGGCCTGGGCGGCGAACTCGCGCGCGCTCGCCGGGACCAGGTAGTCGACGTGGCCCGTCGCGGCGCCGGTCCAGTTGATCCGGCAGGTGAGCGCGGGTAGCTGGGCGCCGCTGCTGTCGAGCGAGACCGACTTGTCGTACCAGGAATTCGAGCCGTCGCCCGACACGTAACAGTTCTCGTGTGACACGGCGTTGGACGTGGTGAGAGCGACGCCGTTGGCCGGACCGGTCGTGTCGGCCGGGGTGACGGGGGTGCTCGGCGGCGTCGCGGTCACCGTCGTGGTCGCGGTCGCCGTGTGCGTGACGGCGGCGTTGGGGGCGATCGCCTGGGAGATCCCGGTCGGCGCGAAGCGCACCCCTATCACCGCCACGACCACGGTCGCCACTCCCGTGATCAGCGCGGACAGGATCGTGCCGCGCGCGCTGATCCGGGCGACCCGGATCTCGTGTCCCTGGCCGGCGGCGCTGCCCGCCGAGGTGTTCCGTGCCATCAGGTGGCCTTTCGCTCTGCCTTTTCCGCGCCGGGTCCCGTGCGATTTCCAGGACCTTTTCGTGGGCGCGAATTTAATGCGCGGAACAGGCATTGCGCAGGCGAATCCCGCCATCGTCATCGCGGCGCAATCAACTTCGTTTCAGCCGCTTCACCTGGGGGTTTCGGTTAAATCGGATTTATGCCATTAATTTCGCATAACCAGTCCAGGCGCTGACAGCGCATTCCCGGTCAGTCGTCGGCGGGGGTGCGGCGACCGCGGGCCGGTGGCTTCTTGCGGCCCGCCACCAGCGTGTCGCCCGGCGACGCCGAGGCGGTGGGCTCCTCGGACGGTGCGGCGTCACCCGTACGGCGCGGCCGGGGATGCGGCGCCGTGTCCTCCAGCTTGGCGCCCTCGGTCTTGGCGGTCTCGGCGGTGGTGCCGTCGGCGTCGTCGGGCTTCGACGAGACGGTGGACGCCTTGCCGCCGGACGGCCTGCTCCCGGTCGGTTTGCTCCCGGACGAGGTGCCACCCGGCGGTCGTGCCGGCTTGGTCGCCGTCGGGGGCGGGGGGCCATCCGGCTCGCGGAGCGAGGCGATGACCTGGTCGGCCTCCGAATCGGCGGCGAACTCGCTGGCCGCGGCCGACTCCCTGCGCCGGATCACCACCATGTGGTCGACCGAGATCCGCCCGGCGCCCACCACGGCGAGCAGCAGCGCGGCAGCGCCCAGCAGGATGATCTCGTTCAGCGTGATCGGATTGAGTGGCGGAGCGATCAGGAACACCGCCAGCGCCTCGGCGAACAGGGTCAGTCCGACGACCGACACGGCCAGCCCGGCGATCAGCAGGGCGCCGCCGATCAGCTCGGTGAGCATGGTCACGGTGGCCCAGGCGCCCGGCGCGGGCGCTCCTTGTCGCGCGAACTCCTCTCCGGTGGCCTTCAGGCCGATTTCCAGCTTGTTCCAGCCGTTGGCGAAGAAGATGCCGCCCACACCTATGCGGGCGACTAACGCGGCAAGATCACGGAGGGCTTGTCTCACGGTTGATGCCTGCCCTAATCGGGACATCACACACCTCAATCACGGCGGAGCAGCATGGCCACGGCGATGGCGGTCAGGCTGAGGAGGACGACGCTCACGACGACGGTCGTGTGCAGGGCGTTGACGAAGGCCCATCGGGCGGTGTGGAGCAGCGCGTCGCCCGCGCTGCCGCCGATCTCGTGCGCTACGTGGGCGGCTCCGGCGAGTGACTGCCTGGCCTGGTCCATGCCACCGGCGGGCACGCCGGGCACGGCGGTGAGCGCGGGCGCGTACGCGATGGTGGTGATGGTGCCGAGCACCGCGACGCCCAGGCCGGCGCCCAGCTCGTAGGCGGTCTCCTCGATGGCGGCCGCGCCTCCCGCGTGGGACTCGGGCACCGCGGACATGATCGTGTCGGAGGCGGCCAGGAGGGAGACCTGCACGCCGAAGCCGATGCCCACGAAGCAGACCGCGAGCATCACCGGATGGCCCTCGACGCCCCAGGTCAGCGTCGGGGTCAGCGCGACCGCGACGAGCCCGAGCCCGCCGCTCATGGTGGCCCGCAGGCCGATCCTGGGCAGGAAGTGGGCGGCGGCCAGGCCGCCGACGACGGCCGAGACGACCAGCGGCAGCATCCTGAGCGCGGCGCGCACGGGGCTGTCGCCGAGCACGAGCTGGAGATACTGCGCCAGCATCAGCTGCAGCCCCACCAGGGCGAACACACCCAGCAGCACCCCGGTCACGCCGGTGCTGAACTCTCGGTCGCGGAACAGGCGGACCTCCAGCAGCGGCGAGGCCAGCCGGGTCTGCCGCCGGACGAACCACACGAGCAGCGCCACGCCGCCCAGGAAGATCGAGAAGGCGGCGCCGAACGGCATCAGGCTGCCCGACCCGGCCTCCTTCAGCCCGAACGCCAGCGCCAGGATGCCGAACACCGACAGCGCCGCGCTCAGGCCGTCCCACGGCCGGTCGGCCCGCTTGCGTGACTCGGGCAGCAGCCGGGCGGCGACGGGCAGCAGCACGAGCAGGATGGGCACGTTGACCAGGAAGACGGCGCCCCACCAGATGCCCACGAGCAGCCCGCCGACCAGCGGCCCGATCGCGGCGCCGGCGGCGGCGACCGCGCTCCAGACGCCCAGCGCGATGGCCCGCTCGCGCCGGTCGGTGAAGACCTGGCGGATCAGGGAGAGCGTGGCCGGCATGATCATCGCGCCGCCGACGCCGAGCAGCGCCCTGAACACGATCAGCGCCAGCGCCGTGGGGGAGAAGGCGGCGGCGGCCGAGGCGACGCCGAACAGCACGAACCCCGCCAGCACCAGCCGCTTACGCCCGTAACGGTCGCCGAGGGCGCCGAACATGATCAGCAACGGCGCCACGACCAGCGAGTAGACGTCGATGATCCAGAGCAGCTGCACCGCCGACGGCTCCAGCGCCGCGGTCAGCGCGGGCACCGCGATGTGCAGCACGGTCGCGTCGACCGTGATCAGGAGCAGGCTCAGACAGAGGACCAGGAGGATGGACCAGCGATTGTCGTGCTGTCGCTGAACCGCGCGCCGTGCGACGGGCGCGGCCTGTGTGACGGTCATGGGCCTCCTCGCAGGCCGATCCGGTCACTACGGGCCCGCACGTGCTGGTGGTCACGGCCCGCGTCGGAACTCGTGGGCGGGCGACCGGCTCCCTCCTCCCGAGCTCCTCCGCTCCGGCCTGCGTGGCAGCTTAAGCCATGCCATGCCCTTGGTATAGCGGTATGGACGCATCGAGCGTCCCGCCGGCACCTCTCTAGAGAGATACAGCCATATGTCGGCACCTATCCAACCTTCGCTGACCAGCCGATCATGGACAGAGTGGGTACCGGCCCAGGCGATCAGTACCGCCCTGACCACAGCGACGACGACAAAGGCGACGACAACTCCGGCGGATCCTCGCGTGACTGGTGCCGCGAGGCCGTCACCCGCCTCGACGCGGGACGCCCCGAAGACGCCCTGACCGCCGCCCACCGGGCGGCCGATCTCGACCCGTTCAGCGAATGGGCCCATCGCCTGAGCAGCCTCGCCTTCGAACGACTCGGCCGCGACGCCGACGCGCTCCCGCCCGCCCGGGAGGCGGTGCGCCTGGCCCTCGGCTCCTGGCCGGCCCGGGTACGGCTGGCGGCGGTTCTGCGCCGGCTGCCCGGCCACTGGGACGAGGCCCTCGACCAGGTGGCCCTGGCCCGCCGCTTCGCCCCCGAGCGGCCCGGCCCGTACGTCCTCGACGGCGATCTGGCCCTGCTGCGCGCCGAGCACTCCCGCGCCGCGGCCGCCTACCGGGCCGCACTCGACCTCGACCCCGGACACCCGCAGGCCCGCGTCAACCTGGGCCTCACACTGCTGCGCTGGGACCGCCCCCGCGCCCATCACGATCCCGCCTGGCCGATCGAGCCGCGCGAGACGGGCCGGGCCAGACGCGCGCTGGAGGTGTGGTCGCGTCAGGCCCGCCTCCTGGTGGCGCTGGCCACGCTCACGGTCGCGGTGGCCGCCCTCGGCTTCGACCGTGGGGCCGAGGCCAAGCTGGCCGGGTTCGCGGTGCTGGTGCTGCTGGTTCCGCTCACTCTCGGGCAGGCCCGCCGGATCAAGGTCTGGCCGTACGTGCCGGGCATGCTCGGCCGTGACCCCTGGCTGGGCACCGCCGTGGTGTCGGCGGCGGTGTCGGTGGTCGCGTTCGCCGCCTGGCTGGGCCTGGCCACGGTGCCGGGGGTGCCGTCGTCGTTCGACCCGGTATGGGTCGGTCTGGCGGCCATCGCGGTGCTGGGCTGGCCGATGCTCGCCGCCCTGCGCGCGCTGGCCGAGACCTGGCGCGGCCGGCCGATCCAGGCCCTGACAGAGTTCATCCGCGCCGCGGGCGAGCGGACGGCCAGGCGGAACGCCGGGGTGGCGCTGTGGATCGTGCTCGGTCGCACCTGGTCGGTGCTGGTGCCGCTGGTGCTCGGCGCGCTGGCCGTGGAGCCGCGGGCGGCGCTGCTCGCCGTGGCGGTGCCGTACCCGCTGGTCGGTTCCTACCGCCGGGCCGGATATCGGGAGGACAAGTGGCTGGCGGCGGCGACGGCCCTGGTCGCGCTCGCGGCGGCGGCCTGCGCGGCGGGCGGGACGCTGGGCTCCGCGTGGGGCTGGCGGGCGGGCCTGGGCGCGCTGGGTGCGGTGGCGATCGTGTTCGCGCTGCGAGCCGTGCGCGCGTGGTGGCGGGGCGCGCCCGGCCCCTGGCGCGCGTCCCTGATCATGTGCGATCTGCCCGTCGGCGCCGAACCGTCCGTGGAGCTGACCCCCGAGATACGCCAGGCGTTCGCGTACGCCAGGAACGTCGTGCTGACCTACGGCGACTCCCTGGGACCCCGGGTGGTCGGCGCGGTGGCGACGGTCGGGCCGTCCGGCGAGCTCAGGCTGATCGCCGAGACCGAGGCGTGGGAGGCGATCGACACCGACCCACGGGTGGCGGTGTTCGCGGCGGACCCGCTGCAACGCCGGTTCTGGGCGGAGGTGCGCGGCATCGCGCTGGCCGACGGCGACCTGCTGCGTGTCACGCCCAAGCAGGTGCTCATGGGTGAGTTCCCTGGGCGGCATCAGCGCCGCTAGCTAGAGTCATGTTCTATGCGAATCCTCCGCACTCCCGACGAACGTTTCGCCGATCTGCCCGACTTCCCCTACGAGCCGCGATACGCCGAGGTCGACGGGCTGCGCATGGCCTGGGTGGAGGACGGGCCGTCCGCTGGCGAGCCCGTGGTCCTGCTGCACGGCGAGCCGAGCTGGTCGTTCCTCTACCGGCACGTCATGCCGGAGCTGGCGGCGGCCGGGCTGCGCGGCATCGCGGTCGACCTGGTCGGGTTCGGCCGCTCCGACAAGCCGGCCGAGGTGGGCGACCACACCTACGCCCGGCAGGTGGAGTGGACGCGGGCGCTGCTGTTCGACGCCCTGAAGCTGACCGGCGTCACCATGGTGGGCCAGGACTGGGGCGGCCTGATCGGGCTCAGGATCGCCGCCGAGCACCCGGATCGCATCGCCAGGATCGTCGCCGCGAACACGGGCCTGCCGACCGGTGACATCCCCATGCCGGAGGTGTGGCACCGGTTCAAGGACACGGTGGTCGACTCGCCCGCCCTGGACATCGCCAGGTTCGTGCAGTCGGGCTGCAGGACCAGGCTCTCACCCGAGGTGCTCGCGGCCTACGACGCGCCGTTCCCCGACGAGTCGTACAAGGCGGGGCCCAAGGCTCTGCCCGGCCTCGTGCCGATCAGCCCGGACGATCCGGCGGCGGCCGCCAACCGCGCGGGATGGCAGGTGCTCACCACCCTCGACCGCCCTTTCCTGGTGGCCTTCTCCGACTCGGACCCGATCACGGGCGGCATGGCCCCGATCATGAAGCGGACGATGGCGGGCGCGGCCGGGCGCGAGCACCCGGTGATCGCCGGCGCGGGCCACTTCCTCCAGGAGGACGCGGGCGCCGAACTCGGCCGCCACGTAGCCGCGTTCGTCAGTGTCACCTAGCGTGTCAGGTCCGCCCAATCGTTGGTCCGGTGCGATATAACCAGGGGCGGACCGGGGAGGCGTGATGCGTGAGTCCGACAGGGCGGCCCAGGCCGCGGGGCGGGCCGCGGCCCGGGATCTGTTCGAGCGGGTGAGGCTGCGCTATTTCCGCCTTCCACCGGCCGTCCGGCGGGTGATGTACGTCTCCGCGCTGATCGGCGCGGTCGGGCTCGGCGCGGCCCTGAGCTGGGACCTGCCCCAGACCTTCGTCGTCGCGCTGGTGGCGCTCGCCTTCGTCGCGCTCACCCTGCGCTTCCCGAGGGCCGCCGCGACCACCCTCGTGGTGGGCGCCTGGGTCGTGCTGACCATCGGCATGTCGGGGCTGCTCTTCCCGGCGGGCTCGGCGCTGCTGCTCGCCCTGCTGGCGCTGCCGGTCGCCGCCGCCGCCCACCTGATCCGGTGGGTGACGCCATGGCTGACGGCCCTGCTCGCCCTTCTGCCGGCCGGTCTGCTCGCCGCCGCCCTGTCCCTGGTCTCCGAGACGATCGCGGTCTGGGTGGCGTACGGCGTGGCGGCCGCGGCCCTGCTCTACCGGTTCCTGCTCGCCCGCCGGGCCCGGGCCGAGCTGACCGGCCAGGAGCAGGAGCAGCTGCGCATCCGGGTGCGCGAGGGCATGCCGGGGGCGCCCGCCGACAGGTCGCCCCAGCCGCCCAGCATCTCGGTCGAGGAGGCGCTCAGCGAGCTGGAGAGCATGATCGGCCTGGCCCCGGTCAAGGAGCAGGTGCGTTCGATAGCCGCGTCCATCGAGGCGTCACGGCTGCGCGCCGAGGCGGGCTACACGGCCGGCCCGCCCACCCGGCACTTCGTCTTCGTCGGCCCGCCCGGCACCGGCAAGACCAGCGTGGCCCGTACGGTCGCGAAGATCTTCTACGCGTTCGGCCTGTTGGAGACGCCCGACGTGGTGGAGGCGCAGCGGGCCGACCTGGTGGGCGAGTTCCTCGGCGCGACGGCGATCAAGACCAACGAGCTGGTCGACCGGGCGCTTGGCGGAGTGCTGTTCATCGACGAGGCCTACGGCCTGGTCATCTCGTCCGACGGCCAGCCTGACCGGTTCGGCGCCGAGGCCGTGCAGACGCTGCTCAAACGGGCCGAGGACGACCGCGAGCGACTGATCATCATCCTGGCCGGCTACGAGCAGGAGATGACCTCCTTCCTCAGCTCCAACCCGGGCCTGGCCAGCAGGTTCGCCACCCGGGTGCGCTTTCCCAGCTACTCGCCCGGTGAGCTGGCCGAGATCACCGCGCTGCTCCAGCGGCGGCGGGGTGACACGATGTCGGGCGAGGCCAGGACGGCGCTGCTCGGTCTGTTCGAGGACGTGCAGCGGCGCGGGCTGGTCGACGAGCTGGGCAACGCCAGGTTCGTCCGCAGCCTGGTCGAGGCGGCCGCGCAGGCCCGCGACGTGCGGGTGGTGGGCGCGGGCGGCACGCCGACCACCGAGGACCTGGTGACCACGACCACACCCGACGTGACCAAGGCGTTCAACGAGCTCACCGCGCGCTTCCGCGGCTACGAGGCCACGCCCACGCTGGAGGAGGCGCTGGCCGACCTCGACCGGATGGCCGGCCTGGCGCCGGTCAAGCGTCAGGTGCACGCCATCGCCGCGCAGCTGCAGGTGGCGCGGATGCGGCAGGAGCGCGGGCTGCCCACACCGCCGCAGATGCGTCATTTCGTGTTCGTCGGGCCGCCCGGCACCGGCAAGACCACCGTGGCCAGGGTTCTCGGCCGGGTCTTCGCGGCGCTCGGCCTGCTGGCCCGGCCCGACGTGGTGGAGGCGCAGCGGGCCGACCTGGTCGGCCAGCACCTCGGCGCGACGGCGATCAAGACCAACGAGCTGGTCGACCGGGCGCTCGGCGGGGTGCTGTTCGTCGACGAGGCCTACAGCCTGACCAACCCCGGCTACTCCGGCGGCGACGCCTTCGGCGCCGAGGCCGTCCAGACGCTGCTCAAGCGGGCCGAGGACGACCGTGACCGGCTCGTCATCGTGCTGGCCGGCTACCAGAGCGAGATGGACGCGTTCCTGTCCACCAACCCCGGGCTGGCCAGCCGGTTCAACCAGCGGGTGGCCTTCCCCAGCTACTCGCCGGCCGAGCTGTCGGAGATCGCGGTGCTGCTCGCCGACAAGTCGGGGGACCGGTTCGACGACGACGCGCTGCGCGACCTGGACGAGGTGTTCGCCTGGGTCTGCGACGAGCGGCTGATCGACGGGCTGGGCAACGGACGGTTCGCCCGGTCGCTGTTCGAGCGCGCGGCCATGCGCCGTGACGTGCGGCTGGCGGCCCTGGCCGGCAAGGGCGGCGCCACCACCTCCGCCGAGCTGACCACGATCACCAGCGACGACGTCCGCACCGCGATCGACGAACTTTCCGGGCGCTGACCCGACGCTTCCGTGCGCCGTCCCCGTGTCATGGTGTAGCAATATGACTACGCACCGTGCGCGGGAGGGGGGGCGATGGCCGGGTTCCTGGCCCGCAGGCTGCTCAACTACCTGGTGCTCGTCGTCGTCGCGTCCAGCCTCGCCTACCTGCTGGCGGCCAGCGCTCTCGACCCGCGCTCCAACTACGCCGACCGCACCCCCAAGCCGCCGCCGGCCGTGGTCGACGCCCAGCTCACCGCGCTCAACCTCAACGACCGCACCCCGCTGATCCAGCGTTACGCCACCTGGGCCGCCGGGGTGCTGCACGGCGACTTCGGCAAGAGCGTCACGGGCACGCCGGTCAACGACGACCTCGGCCGCCGCGCCGGTGTCACGGCCCGGCTGGTCCTGCTCGGGCTGGCCTGCGGCAGCCTCGCCGGGGTGCTGCTCGGCGCCTACGCCGCGGTCAGGCAGTACGGATGGTTCGACCGGCTGTCGGCCGGCCTGTCCTTCGTGGTGCTGGCGGTGCCCGTCGTCGTGCTGGCCAACACGCTGATCCTGTTCGGCACCTGGGCCAACGAGAACGTCTTCGGCCGGCAGGTGTTCCTGGTCAGCGGCGAATACAGCGCCGGGCTCGACACCGGGTTCTGGGGGAGCGTGCTCGACCGGGCCCAGCACCTGATCCTGCCCACGGTCTCGCTGTCGCTCGGGCTGATCGCGGTCTTCAGCCGCTACCAGCGCAACATGATGCTCGACGTGCTCGGCGCCGACTACGTCCGCACCGCCATGGCCAAGGGGCTGAGCAGGCGCCAGGCGCTCATCAGGCACGCGCTGCGCACCGCGCTGATCCCCGTGGCGACCTACTTCGCGTTCACCTTCGGCACCCTGCTGATCGGGGCCACCTTCACCGAGAAGATCTTCGGCTGGCACGGCCTGGGCGAGCAGCTGATCAACTCCATCTTTACCAACGACGTCAACACCGTGGCCGCCATCTCCCTGCTCGCCGCGATCGCCGTGCTCTGCGCCTCCCTGGCCGCCGACCTCCTGCACGCCGCCCTGGACCCACGGGTGAGGGCGGGATGACCCTCTCCGAGGAGGAGCTGGGCGAGGAGCTGATCGGGGCCCGCGAGTCCAGGGCGCCGTCCCGGGTCCGGATCGTCGCCAGGAGGTTCTTCGGGTCCCGGCAGGGGCGGGTCGGCTTCGCCGTACTCGTGCTGATGTTCCTGCTGGCGTTCGCCGGGCCGATGCTCAGCCCGTGGTCCTACACCGACAAGGACTTCACCGCGTTCCTGCAGCCGCCGTCGGCCAGCCACTGGTTCGGCACCCTGCAGACGGGCGCCGACGTCTACGCGGTCACGCTGCGCGGCATGCAGAAGTCGCTCATCGTCGGCCTGCTCGCCGCCCTGGTCTCCACCGCGCTGGCCGCCGTGGTCGGCGCCTTCGCCGGCTACTTTCCGGGCTGGCCCGACCGGGTGCTCTCCTGGGGCGTCGACCTGCTGCTCGTGCTGCCCGCGTTCCTCATCCTGGCGATCATGTCGCCGCTGTTCGGGGCCGGGAAGTGGGTGCTGTTCGTGATCATGCTGGCGTTGTTCCTCTGGATGGTCACGTCCAAGATCGTCAGGGGGATGACCATCTCGCTGAAGCGGCGCGAGTTCATCCAGGCGGCCCGGTTCATGGGCGTCCCGCCGGTCACGATCATCTTCCGGCACGTGATCCCCAACCTGTCGTCCCTGCTGATCGTCGACGCCACCCTCAACGTCAGCGCCGCCATCCTCACCGAGACCTCGCTGTCCTACTTCGGCTTCGGCATCCAGCCGCCCGACGTCTCCTTCGGCACGCTCATCGCCGACGGCTCCCGGACCGCCGTCTACGCGCCGTGGACGTTCTGGTTCGTCGCGGGGCTGCTGGTGATCACCGTGCTGGCGGTCAACCTCATCGGCGACTCCCTGCGCGACGCCTTCGACCCCACCTCCACGAGGCCGCGATGACCCCGGTTCTCGAAGTCGCCGGCCTCGGCGTCTCCTTCGGCCCGGTGCCCGCCGTACGCGGAGTGAGCTTCGCCGTACGCCGGGGCGAGGTGCTCGGCATCGTGGGGGAGTCCGGCTCCGGCAAGTCCGTCACCTCGGCCGCGATCATGGGCTTGCTGCCGCCCGGCGCCACCGTCACCGGGTCGGTGCGGCTGCACGGCAGGGAGCTGATCGGCGCCCGCGAGCGCGATCTGACCGCCCTGCGCGGCAGGACCATGTCCATGGTCTTCCAGGACCCGCTGTCCGCGCTGACCCCCGTCTACCGGGTGGGCGACCAGGTCGCCGAGGCCATCCGGGTGCACCAGCCGGTCAGCCGCGAGCAGGCCATGGTCAAGGCCGTCGACCTGCTCGACCTGGTCGGCATCCCCAACGCCGGACAGCGGGCGCTGGCGTTCCCGCACGAGTTCTCCGGCGGCATGCGGCAGCGGGCCATGATCGCGATGGCGATCGCCAACGATCCCGACGTGATCATCTGTGACGAGCCCACGACCGCGCTCGACGTCACCATCCAGGCGCAGGTGCTGGAGGTGCTGAAGAAGGCGCAGCGGGAGACAGGCGCCGCGATCGTGATGATCACGCACGATCTCGGGGTGGTGGCCGGCTTCGCCGACCGGGTGCTCGTCATGTACGCGGGCCGGGTCGTCGAGGCGGGCGACGTCGACGACATCTACTACCGGATGCGGATGCCCTACACCGCGGGGCTGCTCGGCTCGATCCCGCGGATCGACCAGGGCGGCCGCCCGCTGGTGCCGATCGAGGGCACCCCTCCGTCCCCCGCGGCGCTGCCGCCGGGGTGCCCGTTCGCGCCGCGCTGCCCGATGCGGATCGAGGCCTGCGTCCACGGTGAGCCACCGCTGTTCGACGTGGACGAAGGCCACCGGGCGGCGTGCATCCGGTGGGAGGACGTCCGTCCGGCCACCCTCGGTGAGCACCCGCCGCCCGCCCCGAGGCCACCGCGCGGCGAGCCGGTGCTGCGGGTGGACGACCTGGTCAAGGAGTTCCCGCTGATGCGGGGCTCTGTGTTCAAGCGGCGCGTCGGCACGGTCCACGCGGTGGCCGGCATCAGCTTCGACATCTGCGAGGGCGAGACGCTCGGGCTGGTCGGCGAGTCGGGCTGCGGCAAGACCACCACCCTGCTGGAGATCCTGGAGCTGACCAGACCGCAGCGGGGCCGCATCGTCGTGCTCGGTCACGACACCGCCCGGCTGGGCGCGGCCGAGCGGATGGCGATCCGGCGTGACATGCAGGTCGTCTTCCAGGACCCGCTGGCCTCGCTCGACCCCCGCATGACCGTCTACGACCTGCTCGCCGAGCCGCTGCGCACGCACGCCAAGGGCGACCCGGGCCGCCGGATCGGCGAGCTGCTCGCGCTGGTCGGGCTCGATCCCTCCCACGCCGCCCGCTACCCGCAGGACTTCTCGGGCGGGCAGCGCCAGCGCATCGGCATCGCCCGCGCCCTCGCCCTGGAGCCCAGGCTGCTGGTGCTCGACGAGCCGGTCTCGGCGCTCGACGTGTCGATCCAGGCCGGGGTGATCAACCTGCTCGGCTCGCTGCGGGCCCGGCTCGGTCTGTCCTACCTGTTCGTGGCGCACGACCTGGCCGTGGTCCGCCACATCGCCGACCGGGTGGCCGTGATGTACCTCGGCAGGATCGCCGAGATCGGCGACGTGGACGCGGTCTACGGCACACCGATGCACCCCTACACGCAGGCGCTGCTGTCGGCGATCCCGCTGCCCGACCCCGCCCGCGAGCGCTCGCGCCGCCGGATCCTGCTCGAAGGCGACCTGCCCAGCCCGGCCGACCCGCCGTCGGGCTGCCGGTTCCGCACCCGATGCCCCAAGTTCCGGGCGGAGCTCACCGGCGAGCAGCGGGTTCTGTGCGTCGACGTCGAGCCCGAGATCCGGCCGCTCGGCGTCGACCAGGGTGCGGCCTGCCACTACGCCGAGAAGCTCGAAGTCGTCTAGACCAGGAGGATTCCTTGATGAACGCATCACGTCTGGCCGTCGCTCTGGCCGTCGCCGGTTCGCTGTCGCTGACGGGCTGTGGAGGCGGCCCGGGCGGCGCGGGCGGTTCAGGCGGGCCGGCCGGCGGAGGTGACGCGCGGACGCTCAAGGCGTACGACATCAATCCGCAGCCGCGCGACCGGATCAAGGAGGGCGGCACGTTGCGCTGGGGCATCAACGAGTTCCCCGCCCAGTGGAACCGCAACCACGTCGACGGCAACCTCGCGGTGGCCGCCATGATCAGCAACGCGCTGCTGCCAACGCCGTTCCTCTCCAACGAGAAGGCGGAGATCACCCCCAACCCCGACTACGTGCTGAAGGCCGAGGTCACCGGCAGCGAGCCCAAGCAGGTCGTCACCTACACGCTCAACCCCAAGGCCAGATGGTCCGACGGCAAGCCCATCACCTGGGCCGACTACCAGGCGCAGTGGCAGGCGCTCAACGGTCGCGACGCGGCCTTCCACATCGTCTCCGCGACCGGCTACCAGGACATCGAACGGGTCGAGCGGGGCAAGGACGACTACACGGTGATCGTCACCTTCGCCCGGCCGTTCGGCGACTGGCAGTCGCTGTTCGGGCCGTTGCTGCCCGCCGCCACCAACCGGACGCCCGAGGCGTTCAACGAGTCCTGGCTGAACAAGATCCCGGTGACGGCGGGGCCGTTCGCCTTCAAGGGCTTCGACCAGACGGCCAAGACCATCACGCTGGTCCGCGACGACAAGTGGTGGGGCGAACGGGCCAAACTCGACCAGATCATCTACCGCGCCTCGGAGCAGGACTCCCTGATGGGCGCGTTCGGCAACGGTGAGCTCGACATCACCGACGTCGGCCCGTCGGCGCCCGACTACGCCCGCGCCAGGTCCACCAGGGGAGCCCAGGTGCGGCAGGCGGCCGGCCCCGACTTCCGCCACTTCACCTTCAACGGCTCCAGCGAGCCGCTCCGGGACGTACGCGTCCGCCAGGCGATCCAGCTGGGCATCAACCGCGACGCCATCGCCCAGTCCGACCTGGCGGGCCTCGACTGGCCGATCACCCCGCTCAACAACCACTTCTTCATGAACACCCAGGAGGGCTACCAGGACAACGCCGGCGACCTGGGCGTCTACAACCCCGAGCGGGCCAAGCGGATGCTGGACGAGGCGGGCTGGAAGCTCACCGGCCAGGTGCGGACCAAGAACGGCAAGCCCCTCGCCCTGCGGTTCGTGGTGCCGTCGGGCGTACAGACCAGCAAGTCCGAGGGCGAGCTGGCGCAGAGCATGCTCGGCCAGATCGGGGTCAAGGTGTCCATCCAGGCGGTGCCCAGCGACGACTTCTTCACCAAGTACGTGATCCCTGGCAACTTCGACATCACGCCCTTCGCGTACATCGGGACACCCTTCCCCGTGTCGAGCAGCTACGGCGTCTACGCGAACTCACCCGACGGCAAGACCTGGAACGCCAATTTTGGCCGCACCGGCTCCGCGGCCATCGACCAGGCGATGAACAAGGCGAGCCAGAACCTCGACCCCGCGCAGGCGCGGGCCGACGCCAACGCCGCCGACAAGCTGATCTGGCAGGAGGTCAACGTGCTGCCCCTCTACCAGAGGCCGCAGTTCGTGGCGGTCAGGCAGTCGCTGGCCAACGTGGGCGCGCGCGGCTTCTACGACCTCCGCTACCAGGACATCGGCTTCACCGCCTGAGGCTCCGGTCTGTCGGCGCGGTCTGTCGGCAGGGTTGTCGGAGGGGTCCGATAGAAGTGACGGGTGACCCTTCAGCTGACCTGGCCGCAGATCCTTTCCTGGCGGCTGCGGAGACAGTTCGTGAGCGGCTCCGGCGGCCCCGACGCGGTCTCGGTCGTCCGCAGGTTGTGCGGCGTCCAGACCCAGGTCGCCTCCTCGGCACAGCTGGCCGTGGCTCTCAGGAGCGCCACGCCCGGCCCCGGCGCCGTCGACCGGGCGCTGTGGGCCGACCGGAGCCTGGTCAAGACCTGGATCATGCGCGGCACCCTGCACCTCCTGCCGTCCGACGAGCTGGCCGGCTGCTGCGCGGCCCTCGCCACGCTGCGGTTCTGGGAGAAGGGCTCCTGGCAGCGCGGGCACGGCGTCACCGCGGCCGAGATCGAGGCCGTCATCGAGGCCGTGCCCCAGGCGCTGGGCGAGCGGGCGCTGACCCGTGACGAGCTGGTCGACGCCGTCGTCGACGTCACCGGTGACGCCCGCCTGAGGCAGGCGCTCACCTCCGGCTGGGGCGCCCTGCTCAAGCCGCTCAGCCGCCTCGGCGAGCTCTGCTACGGCCCGCCGCGCGACGGCAGGGTGACGTTCACCGCGCCCCGCCACTGGCTGCCGGGCTGGCCGCCGGTGCTCCCGCCGCAGGAGGAGGCCGGCGTGCGTCTGGCCCGCGCCTTCCTTGGCGCCCACGGCCCGGCTACGCCCGAGATGTTCGACAAGTGGCTCTTCGGGGGCATCGCCAGGAAGGCCGTGCTCAGGGCCTGGTTCCGCGACCTCGGGCCCGAGCTGACCGAGGTCGAGGCCGATGACGGCCGCCGGTTGCTCGCCCTGACCGAGCACCTCGACGATCTCGCCGCCACCCGGCCGTCCGGCGAGACGCACCTGCTGCCGGGGTTCGACCAGTTCATCCTGGCGGCCCCTCGCGACCTGGAGCCGCTCATCCCGGCAGCCGTCAAGGCCAAGGTCAGCCGTCAGGCCGGGTGGATCTCTCCTGTGGTGATCCACGAGGGCAGGGTGACCGGCGTCTGGGAGCGCAAGGGCGGGCAGATCGGCCTCGACCTCTTCGCGCCGGTGCCCGAGAGGGCCCTGGGCCGGGCCGTCTCGCGGATCGAGTCCCTCCTTGCCACCGTGCCCGAGAAGTCGTGACGGCGGGGCCGGGCACCGGGAGCTCCCGGCAGGCGGTGGAGTTCTGCGAAGCTTGCCGTATGTCGCGCCCCTTTTCGCAAGTCGACGTCTTCACCGCCACGCCCTACTTCGGCAACCCCCTCGCGGTCGTCCTCGACGGAGACGGTCTGACCACCGAGCGCATGCAGCGCTTCGCCCACTGGACCAACCTGGCCGAGACCACGTTCGTGCTGCCGCCGACCGTGCCGGAAGCCGACTACCGGGTCCGGATCTTCACCCCCTTGTCCGAGCTGCCGTTCGCCGGTCATCCCACACTCGGCACCTGCCATGCCTGGCTGGAGGCCGGCGGCACTCTCAAGGACGACGCCGTGATCGTGCAGGAGTGCGGCGCCGGGCTGGTGCGGGTGCGCAGGACCGACGACGGGCTCGCGTTCGCCGCGCCGCCGTTGACACGATCCGGGCCGATCGACGAGCCGCAGGTCCAGCACATCGCCGAGGTGCTGGGCATCGGCCGCGACGAGATCGTCGACGCCGAATGGGCCGCCAACGGCCCCGGCTGGGCGGCCGTGCTGCTCCGCGACGCCGACGCGGTCCTCGCGCTGCGCCCCGGCCGCGTCGACCTCGACCTCGGCGTCGTGGGGCCCTACCCGCCCGGATCGCCGCTCGCCTTCGAGCTGCGAGCGTTCTGTCCGTCCGAGGGCGGCACGGTGGAGGATCCGGTCACCGGCAGCCTCAACGCCTCCGTCGCCCAGTGGCTGCTGCGCACCGGCCGGGCCACCGCCCCCTACGTGGCCGGTCAGGGCACCGTGCTCGGCAGGGCGGGCAGGGTGCACGTCTCGGCCGACGCCGGACAGACCGTCTGGGTCGGCGGCTCCACCGTCACCTGCGTCAGCGGGCAGGTCGAGTTGTGAAGCGCACCTCGTCGCCCGGGCACAGCTGGGCCGCGATCGAGAAGTCGGCCGTCGCGACCACGCCGATCACCGGATAGCCGCCCGTCGGCGGATGGTCGGCCAGGAACACGATCGGCTGCCCGCTCGGCGGCACCTGGACGGCTCCGGTGACCATGCCCTCGCTGGGCAGCTCGCCCTCCCTGGCCCGCGCCAGCTCCCGGCCGCGCAGCCGTACCCCCACGCGGTTGCTGTCCTGGCTCACCTCATACGGCCGCGCGCACAGGTCGGCGAGCGCGCCCGGGACGAACCAGTCGTCGCGCGGCCCCGGCAGCACCCGCAGCACCGCCGGGCCCGGGGAGCGCGCCGGAGCCAGGTCGACGGAGATCGGCTCCGCCGCGCCGACGGCGCCCACCGGCAGCACCGTCCCCGCCCGCAGCGGCTCCGGCCCGAGCCCCGACAGCGAGTCGGTGGACCGGCTGCCGAGCACCGGCTCGACCGCGATGCCGCCCCGCACGGCCAGATAGGTACGCAGCCCCCGAGGCGGCGCGCCGAACCGTACCTCGCCCCCCGCCGGAACCCAGAACGGAACCCGCATGCCGGACGCGGCGCCGCGGCTCGTCAGGGGGCAGGGCGCGCCCGTGACGGCGACCCACGCGCCCGAGCGGAACACCAGCCGGGCCCCGCCGTAGGTCAGCTCGATCCCGGCCGCCCCCTCGGGGTTGCCGACCAGGCGGTTGGCCAGCCGTAGACTGCCGGCGTCGGCCGCGCCCGAGCCGGGCACCCCCAGGTGGGCGTAGCCGCGGCGGCCCAGGTCCTGGACGGTCGCGTACGGGCCGGGCGCGAGCACCTCGATCATGCGGGCTCGAATCGCACGCGGATCCCCGGCCGGAACGGCGACGGAGGATCGGCGCCGGTGTCCCACACCCGCACCGAGGTGCGGCCGAGCAGCCGCCACCCGCCCGGCGAGGCGCTGGGGTAGACGGCGGAATAGGGCCCGGCGACGGCCACCGACCCGGCGGGCACCGAGGTGCGCGGAGTGTCCAGCCGCGGCAGGTGGAGCGCCGGATCCAGCCCGGTCAGATAGGCGAACCCAGGAGCGAACCCCAGCCACCCGACCACCAGCTCCCGCCCGGTGTGCCGGGCGATCACCTCGGCCACGGACAGCCCCGCCAACGCCGCCACCGAATCGAGATCCGCGCCGTCGTAGACGACGGGAATCGTCACCACGTCCTTCGGCGCCGGGCGCGAGGGCGTGCCAGGCGCCGGCTCGCGCGCCTCGGCGAGCAGCTCACCCAGCCGGGCCCGCAACCGGGGCTGGTCCGCTCCGGGGGCCACGACCAGCACGGTCTCCGGCCCGGGCACGATCTCCACCACCCCTTCGAGACCGCGGGCGCGCAGCACAGCGTCGAGCCGGTGCGACACCTCCAGCGCCCCCGTCTCCACGAGCAGCGCGTACTCCCCGGCCGTCCGGATCACACCGACACCCCACGTCCCGGCGCGACGGTCACGCGAACGCCTGCAGAACCACACCCGCCTCAAGCAACCCGTCTCGTACGGCCTGCGCCAGCCGTACGGCGCCGGGCGTGTCGCCGTGGACGCAGATGGAACGGGCCGAGACCGGCACCGGGGTGCCGTCGATCGAGGTCACCGAGCCCTCCACGGCCATCCGCACCGCGCGGGCCGACACCGCGGCCGGATCGTGGACGAGCGCCCCCGGCTCCCGGCGTGACACCAGGGCTCCGGCGGAGGTGTAGGCGCGGTCGGCGAACGCCTCGGCGATCGTGGGCACGCCCTCGGCCGCCGCCGCGCTGTGCACGGCCGAGCCGGGCAGCGTGAGCACCGGCAGGGACGGGTCGTAGTCGACCACCGCGTCGACGAGCGCCGCCGCCTGCCCCTCGTCGCGGCAGACCCGGTTGTAGAGCGCGCCGTGCGGCTTGACGTACGAGACCCGGCCGCCCATCGCCCGGGCGATGCCGTCGACGGCGGCCAGTTGGTAGAGCACCTCGGCGCAGAGCTCCTCCGGCTCCAGGTCCATCTCCCTGCGCCCGAAGTGGGCCAGGTCGCGGTAGGACACCTGGGCCCCGATCGACACGCCCCGGTCGACGGCCGCCGCGCACGTGCGCCTGATCGTCACCGGGTCGCCGGCGTGGAAGCCGCAGGCCACGTTGGCGCTCGTGACGATGTCGAGCAGCGCGAGGTCGTCGCCGAGCTCCCAGATGCCGAAGCCTTCACCCAGGTCGGCGTTGAGGTCGATCACCATGGATCCATCATGACGGCACGGTCACCTCGGCGCGACGAAGAGTGTCTGAGTCGCCGTGCCGACCTCGCCGCTCTCGTCGTACAGCGTGGAGCGGGTCAGGCCGCGGCCCGCCGGACCGATGACGGTGGTGGCGTCCATGCAGATCCACTCCCCGGCGGGGGCGCGGAAGAGGGAGATCGTCAGGTCGACGTTCACGAACAGGTGGGTCTGGAAGTCGAGCGCATGGCTGATGCCGTTGCCGCTGTCGGCGAACAGCGCCAGCCGCTCCAGCGGGGAGATCTCCTCACCCTCGACCAGCGGCACCAGGACGCGGCCCCAGACCGTGGCGGGCCCGGTGACCATCGGTCCGCCGGTGACGAACCGCCAGTCCAGCGCCCTGCCGTAGCCGAATCCCGAGCCCAGCCACGAGCTCCGATCGGCCTCGGAGCGCGGCGGGACGGGCGCGGGCGGGGCGGCCACCGGCGTCGCGGGCGTGCCGGACTCCCGGATGCGCCAGGCGGTGGCGCGGCAGTGCTCGCGGTCGCCGGACCAGACGCTCGTGGTCAGGCACTGCACGCGTTTGCCGTCGCGGATCACGTCGGTGCGCAACTCCAGCTCGCCCACCGGCACCGGGCCGAAGACGTCCACGACCAGGCGCGACAGCTCCAGGCCCGCCCTCGGGGCGGTCTGGGTGAGCTCGTGGATGATCAGGGCGGTGACGGGGCCCATGTGCTGCGTGGCGGGATCCCACGGCCCCTGGGTGTGCTCCGAGGCGAGGTAGCGGCCAGTCGCCAGCCGGGTGTACATCGACATAGAACGAAATTCTACGGCGGGACGGAAAGCGGAGCCGCGCCTAGATCTCGTCGGGGATGTCGGCGATGTCGTCGAGGGCCGCGGCGAGCTCCTCCGGGTCGCCGCCGATGCGCTCGGCGATCTCGATCAGCACGTGCAACACGTCATGACGATCGTGGCCGAGGTCGAGCAGACGCTGCGCCGCCTCCCACAGCTGCGGCGGATCACCCACCCACAACCGGCCGGCGATCTCCTCGTGCCAGGCCAGATGCTCCTCGTCGACGGTGCCGACATGGTCGATCTCCAGCAGGGTCCGCCGGTCGGCGTCGTCGGCCGGGTTGAGCCGGTCGAGGTCGACGCCGTTGTGCACGCCCTGCAGGAACGGGAACGCGAAGACCCGCCTGGCCAGCGCCGACAGGTCGCCGTCGGGCAGCAGCCGCTCCAGCAGCTGCCGGTCGAGCCCGAACGACGTCGGGTCGCGGTAGGCCTCGGGGAACTTGCCGATCGCCTCCCACACCGCGTCGAGCGTGGCCTTCAGCCCCCGCTCGGGCAGCCCCGTGCGCAGCGCCGCGAAGCGCACCCAGGCGGCCAGCACGTGCGGCATGGCCTCCTGCTCGGCGACGCTCAGCATCACCTTGCGCGGCAGCCAGTCGAGCAGGAACGTCTCGCACTTGGTGGGGCTGACCCGCAGCGGCCGGCTGAAGTCCTGCTCGCAGCCGTAGTCGATGATGTGGTCGGCGCAGCGCGAGGCGGCCGACGGGTCGGACAGGTGCTCGGCCGCGTCGGACGCGAGGAACTCGGCGGCCAGCATCGCCCGCCGCTCGCGGCTGTAGGGGGCCTCGATGTGCAGCGGCGCCGGACGCTTGCGCCCCGGCGGCAGCGCCTTGAGCCGGGCTCGGGCGAACGCGTGGTAGGCGCTGTAGCTCTCGCTGACCGGGGGAGGCGTCTTGGGCTCCCGGGTGGCCTTCATGGCCGACTCCAGCAGCGCCCTGGCCTGCTGCGGCTCGATCTCCTCGAACAGCAGCATCGCGTTGCCGGCCGCCTCGGCCCGCGCCTTCTCGATCAGCATGTCGACCTGGGAGGAGACCCAGGCGTCACGCGCCATGCCGGACATGTTGTGGTCGACGACCATGACCAGCGCGTGGGGCTCGTGGCCGGCCCCGGCGGGTGACTCCTCGCCCCACCGGTAGGCGAACGTGCAGATCACCGTGTCCTGGTCGCCGTAGGCGTCGCGGGAGACGTAACAGCCGGTGGGCTTGACCGCGCCGACCCGGTCGGCCCAGCCGGGCCTGGCCACGCCGGACTCCATCAGCGCGAGCGCCGCGCCCTCCGCCTTGGCGCCCTGGCGGGCCGTACCGAGATAGGCCAGGCAGATGAGCAGGGTCAGCGACGCCGGGCTGCCCGCCTTGGCCGCGTAGTCGACCAGGCCCTCACCGAGGACCTGCTCCACGTCGCCACCTCTGACCCGCCGGCCCCACCACGCACCGACCATGTCGGAGACCATCAACTCGGCGTCCAGGGGGCTGCGCACCGCGAGCAACTCGCGAGCCGCCTGCACCATCTCCTTGAACACGTCGTCTGGCGGGGTGCTCTCCCGGGGATCTCGTCGGTGTCGGCGCACGCCCTCACTCTCTCGCATTCCAGGCGTAAACGGTGCGTAGAACGCGGCCTGGTGACCCCGATGTTATCGGGGAGTTCGGGGCGGCGGTGCGGAGTTGACGATCGCGAGCAGGTGCTCTCGCGCGATGCGTTCCACGATCTCCGGTGTCGCCGTGATGCCAAGGTGCTGCGCGCACGCGCACACGTCGGCGACGCAGCGATCGATCGTGTCCACGGGCACGGTCAGGAACTCTTCAGCCAGCCTGTGACTGACCGGCTCCCTGAGAAAGCGTGTGGCCAGAGCGAGCATAGATGTGAGATTCCTCTGGAGGCCCGGGGCAAACCCCCAGGAATGGACGCAGGGCGACTTGCGCTCTCATTCCATCTTTTCTCGGGCCGGTGTCAAGGCTCCACAACGGTTGTGTTCGCTTCTCGGCAGGCCCTTTCGTGCGAAGCTGTTCCCATGCGCATCCAGCTCGCCCAGCGGGCCGAGGCCGACGACCTGCTCGGCCGCAGTCCGTTCGCCCTCCTCGTCGGCATGCTGCTCGACCAGCAGATCCCGATGGAATGGGCGTTCACGGGGCCCCACACCATCTCCGAGCGGCTCGGACACGACCTCACGGCGGAGGAGATCGCCTCCTTCGACCCCGAGGCGTTCACCGCCCTGCTGGCCGCCAAACCGGCCGTTCACCGCTATCCCAAGGCGATGGCGGCCCGGATCCAGCAGCTGGCCGCCTACCTCGTGGAGCACTACGACGGCAAGGCCGAGCGCGTCTGGACCGAGGCCGCAGACGGCAAAGACACGCTAAAGCGCCTGCTGGATCTTCCGGGCTACGGCAAGCAGAAAGCCCAGATATTTTTGGCATTGCTCGGCAAGCAATTGGGGTTCCAGCCGTCAGGATGGCGCGAGGCGGCCGGACTCTACGGCGAGGAGGGTTCTCTGCGGTCGGTGGCCGACGTGGTCGACGCCGAGACGCTGGGTCGCGTACGTGCCGCCAAGCAGGAGTCGAAGCGAGCGGCGCAGGCCAAGTAGCCTGATCTTGCTGCGCAACGTGGAGCGATTTTGACAGGATGCGTTGACCGTATGGCGGCCGGGGCTTCCGTCCGCGCCTGCCCATCGCCGATGATGTACTGCAGGATCCGGTCGCCCGGAGCTGCGCTACGCCGATACACAGTTATGGAGATGTGCCGCGTGGGAGACCCTGGCACGCGACGGAGGTGCCGACCATGAGCGCCGAGACCTCCGTTCCCCGTCCCCGGGAGTCGGATGTGGACGTCTCAGACTCCGCCCTGTTCAAGGGCATGTTGTCGGAGGCTGAGTTCGCCTTCGCCTTCTTCGACGTCGATGGCCGCGTTCAGCGGGTCAACGACGTGTTCACCGACGTGGTCGGCGTGCCGGCCGAGCGGCTCGTGGGCCGGGTGCCGATCGAGTCCCTGGCGGCCGATCTCAGCCAGCTCATCACCCACGCCGTGCAGGGCGTCATCGAGAGTGACGCGCCCGTCACCGAGGGCCGCGTCCGGGTCCGCTCCGCCGAGGGCGACACCCGGCACTGGTCGCTGTCGTTCTCCCCGGTCCACGACGAGGCGGGCGAGCTGCGGGCCATCGCGCTGGTCGGGCTCGACGTGACCGAGAGCAGGCAGACCGAGGAAGACCTGCGCCGCAGCGAGGAGCGCTACCGCTCGCTGGTGGAGGCGCAGTCGCAGCTCGTCTGGATCACCTCGCCCACCGGCGCCGTGGTCGAGGACGCGCCGCAGTGGCGCGCCATCACCGGCCAGGGGCTCGAGGAGTACCTCGCGCACGGCTGGCTGGACGTGGTCCACCCGGAGGAGCGCCAGCAGACCGAGGAGGCCTGGAAGGAGGCGCTGCGCGGCCGCACCATGTTCGAGTGGAACTACCGGGTGCGCACCCGGGCCAGCGGCTATCGCCACTTCGAGGTACGCGCCGTCCCGATCATCCGGCATGGCCGGGTCGTCGAGTGGGTGGGCGCCAACACCGACGTGACGCCGCAGCGTGAGGCCGAGGAGATGCGCGGCAGGCTGACCGACCAGCTCGGTGCCGCCGCGCTGCGCACGGCGCGGCTGCAGGGCGCCACCGCCATACTGGCCGAGGCGCTGACGGTCGAGCAGGTGGTGCAGGTCATCATCGACGTGGGCCGCACCGCCCTGGCGGCCGACCGTTCGGCTGTCGCGCTCCTCGACCCCGACCGCGCGGCACTCAAGCTGATCAACGGCGAGGGCGTGCCCGAGGCGTCGGGCACGTCGGGCGAGGAGATTCCGCTCTCCCACTCCAGCGTGATGACCATGGCCGTCAACAGCCGCCGGCCGGTGTTCGCCGAGTCGCCCGACAGCCTCCGGTCCCAGCTGCTCGACGCCGGCGGCGACGAGCAGGTGCTGGCCAACTACCTCGCCCACACCGACGAGCGGGCCTGGGTCGGCCTGCCGCTGCTCGCGGCGGGGCGGGCGCTGGGAGCGTTGCGCTTCTCGTTCACCCGGCCGCAGAAGATCTCTCAGGAGGACGGCGTCTTCCTGGAGGCGCTGGCCGGGCAGTGCGCGCTGGCGGTGGAGCGGGCCACGCTGTTCGAGCGTGAGCACCGCACCGCCGAGACGCTCCAGCGCAGCCTGCTGCCCGATCGCCTGCCGGTGGTCAAGGGCCTCGAGCTGGCCCAGCGCTTCCGCTCCGGCAGCCGTCACGTCCAGGTGGGCGGCGACTGGTACGACGCCTTCGTGCTGCAGGACGGCAGGGTCGCCGCGGTCGTGGGCGACGTCATGGGCAAGGGCGTCAAGGCCGCGGCCGGGATGGGCCGCATCCGCAACGCCATGCGCGCGCTGGCGCTGACCAACCCGCCGCCCGCCGCGGTGCTGACCGGTCTCGACCGGGTCTTCGACGCCACTGAGGAAGAAGAGCAGGTCACGACCCTGGCGTACATGGTGGTCGAGCCCGTCACGGGTGAGGGCACCCTCGCGCTCGCCGGTCATCCGCCGCCCGTCCTGGTCTCGCCACAGGGCACGGCCATGCTCTGCGAGGCGCAGCCGGGCACCCCGCTCGGCTGGCCGACCAGCCGCCGTCAGTTCCGGTTCGTGGTGCCTCCGGGACACACCGCCGTGCTCTACTCCGACGGGTTGGTGGAGAACCGGAAGCGTGGCTTGGACGCGGGACTCGCGGAAATTTGCAGTGTTGTGACCGAAGCGCCACCAGAGGTCGTCAGCAGTCCACACATGTTGCTGGACTTTCTGGTTGATCGGATGTTGTCGGGATATGAACAGGATGATGACGTTACCGCCCTGGCCATTCACGTGCCGCCCGCCACGAAGAGTGACTGAATGAAACAGTCATAAGGGTTGCTTTCGGGTATCAGTGGCGCGCTTACGTACGCACTACTGTCCGGGTCAGCCTAGGGTGGAGGACAACCGCCGGGAGGTGGCCGTATGAAGTGCATGGTCGTGCCAGAATGCAGGGCAGGTCCGTAGCGGTTCGCACGGCCTCACCGATCTCCAGAGAGGCAACAGCCCCCCAGCGGGCATCTGGGTCCATTGTCGCCACGCGTTCGTTCGAGAGGTGTTCGTGTCGCCTGCAAGTTCGACTCGCTCGAAGCCACAAGAGCTGAACGAGCCCGTCATTCAGCGACTGCTCGAGCGTGGGCGCTCGCAGGGTTTCCTCGAGTCTGAGGATGTCCGCCAGGCCTTCGAGGAGGCGGACATCCCCATGTCGCACGCCGCCGCGTTCTTGCGGAACCTCAGCAAAGAGGGCGTGACCGTGGTGGTGACCGCCGCGGATTCGGCAGCGCCGAAGAAGTCTCGTGGTCCAGCAAAGCGCCGCACCGCTGCCCCCGTCAAGACCAAGGCCGCAGCGGCCGCCAAAGAGCAGCAACCTGAGACCGTGACCGCGGTCGTCACCGCCGAAGCCGAGCCCGCGCCCAAGAAGCCGGCTCCCGCCAAGAAGGCCGCCCCGGCGGCCAAGAAGGCGGCACCGCCCGCCAAGAAGGCCAAGCCGGACAGTGCTGGGCCTGCCGAGACCAAGCCGAAGGATCCCGAGGCGGCCGACGACGAGGACATCGAGCTCGACGCCGACGTGGAGCTGGAGGACCTCGAGGACATCGTGGTCGTCGAGGAGGACGAGATCGTCGCCGAGGCCGAGACCGACGACGAGACCGACGACGAGCCCAAGGCGGCCGAGGCCGCCGCGGCCGCCGCCACCGAGAAGAGCGAGGACGAAGTCCTCATCCTGTCCGACGACGACGATGACGCCCCGGTCGCGCAGGTCGCCGCCGCCGGCGCCACCGCCGACCCGGTCAAGGACTACCTCAAGCAGATCGGCAAGGTTCCCCTGCTCAACGCCGAGCAGGAGGTCGAGCTGGCCAAGCGCATTGAGGCCGGCCTGTTCGCCGAGGAGCAGCTGGGCGGCGGCGAGACCGACAGCCTGCCGGTCGACGTCCGGGCCGAGCTCGAATGGATCGCCGAAGACGGTCGCCGGGCGAAGAACCACCTGCTGGAGGCCAACCTCCGTCTCGTGGTCTCCCTTGCCAAGCGCTACACCGGTCGCGGCATGCTGTTCCTGGACCTGATCCAGGAGGGCAACCTTGGTCTGATCCGCGCGGTCGAGAAGTTCGACTACACCAAGGGCTACAAGTTCTCCACCTACGCCACGTGGTGGATCCGGCAGGCGATCACCCGGGCTATGGCCGACCAGGCGCGCACCATCCGCATCCCGGTCCACATGGTCGAAGTGATCAACAAGCTGGCCCGGGTGCAGCGGCAGATGCTGCAGGACCTCGGCCGCGAGCCGACGCCGGAAGAGCTGGCCCGCGAGCTGGACATGACCCCCGAGAAGGTGGTCGAGGTCCAGAAATACGGTCGCGAGCCGATCTCCCTGCACACTCCGCTGGGTGAGGAGGGCGACAGCGAGTTCGGTGACCTCATCGAGGACTCCGAGGCCATCGTGCCGGCCGACGCCGTCAGCTTCACGCTGCTGCAGGAGCAGCTGCACTCCGTTCTCGACACGTTGTCGGAGCGCGAGGCGGGTGTCGTGTCGATGCGGTTCGGCCTCACCGACGGGCAGCCGAAGACCCTGGACGAGATCGGCAAGGTCTACGGGGTGACGCGTGAGCGCATCCGGCAGATCGAGTCGAAGACGATGTCCAAGCTGCGTCACCCGTCGCGGTCCCAGGTGCTCCGCGACTACCTCGACTGAGGTTCTTCGCGCCTCCCCGGGCCCCGCGCCGTTTCTCGGTGCGGGGCCCGGCGTGCGTCAGGCGGTGTCCACGTCCAGAGTCCAGGGCCGGGCGGCCCGGACCGGCTCGGTGAGACGGCAGCTGTGGCCCAGTGCGTCAACGATCTTGGCGAGCTCGGCCGGGGTCGCGGGATCGGCCCCGCTTTCAAGAAGGGCGCGGGCGATCTCGCCCCGTGTCGCCTTGGCCATGTGGCTGACGACCTTGCCGTCCCTGAAGACGCGCACGGCCACCGAGCGGTCTCCCGGCTGCCACGCGCCCGTGTAGGTCGCCGAGCGCAGGTCGACGACCAGACCGGGCACCCGGTCGAGCTGCTTGGACAGCAGAGGGCGCCAGAACGTCGCCAGGCCGCCCAGGGGCGGCAGGTTGACCCCCATCGACAGTCGGTAGGGCGGCACCTGGTCCGTGATCTTCAGCACACCCCACAGGCCCGAGAAGATGAGCACCGACTCCTCGGCCCGCCGCCGGGCGTCGTCGTCGAGCGTGCCGAGGCTCAGGTTGTCGTAGAGGACGCCGGTGTAGAGGTCGGCGGCCGGCAGGGTGGCGGCCGTCCTGAGCGCCTGGTTTCTGACCAGCTCGCCCGCCAGGCCGGGCGTCAGGCCCAGCACGTCGAGGGCGTCGCGCCGTTTCGACGCCTTGATCAAGGCGGTGAGCACCCGTCTGCGAGGCTTGTCGAGCGTGGGAAAGGACAGCTCGCCCACCGGCGGCCCGTTCCCTTCGAGCGCCTTGCCTTCGGACGGCGGCAACAGAATCAGCACGAGCCCACAGCCTATTGCCCCAGCCCAGCGCCTATGTCGCCGCCCTCTGGCCGCCGAGTGCGGGGAGGCGCGAGGGCGGGGCAGGGCGGCCCATGGCGGAGGCTAGGCTGCCCGAGATGAACGTCGACCTTCTCGTCCACCAGGCCTGGCCTGCCTGGGAGCAGCACGTGCATGACGGCTGGATCCTGCGTCACGCTGGGGGCGTGACCAAGCGGGCCAACTCGGTGCTGCCGCTGGGCGTGCCCGCCGACCTCGGTGCCGCGATCGCCGCCGCCGAGAGCTACTACGCCGAACGAGGACTGCCCTGCGTCTTCTCGATGGGGCAGGGCGCCACCGCCGGGCTCGACGCCGAGCTCGCCGCGAGGGGGTACGCGCTGGTCGACCCGACCGTGGTCATGGTGGGCACCGCAGGGCCGGCCCCTTCTCAGGCCTCTCCCGAGGTGCGGATCGAGGACGCCCCCTGGCCGGGGTGGCTGGAGACGTGGTGGGCCGTGGACGGCCGTTTCGGGGAGGGCATGGACACGGCGGAGCGCATCTGCGCAGGAGCGCCCGCCTGGTATGCGGCGATCGAGGAGGACGGCGTGCCGGTCGCCGTCGGGCGAGGCGTGCCGCAGGGCGACACGCTCGGGATCTACTGCATGGCCACGCTGCCGCGGGCGCGTCGCCGGGGGCTGGCTCGCGGCGTGCTGCGCGCTCTGATGGGGCGCGGCGGCGCGACCTCGGCCTACCTGGTCGTCACGGAGGCCAACAGGGCCGCCCAGGCTCTGTATCGGGGCGAGGGCTTCGGTGTGCGGGGTGGCTATCACTACCGGGTGCGAGGTGGCGATGACTCCCGGGTGCGCTGAAGCAGAACGGCGACCTCCGACATGTCGGAATCGCCGTCCTTCTTCACGCAATATGTGGTTATCTCATCACGACCCGCGCAGATCAGCGCTAGTCGTTAGGGGCAATTATCGAAGGTTCGCTGAGCCGAGCCGACTCGTCCAGGATGTCGGCGCCCTTGTCGCGCAGCGCCGCGATGTGCTGACGCCCGTGGTGGGCGCAGAACAGCAGCTCCCCGCCCACGGGCAGGGTCGCACGAATGTAGGCCTGGGCGCCGCAACGGTCGCATCGGTCGAGGGCCGTCAGCGGCTTAACGGGGGCGAGAGCTCCAGTCACGTATCGCCTTTCGGGTCACCCTCGCCGGAGCGAGGATCTGGCGTCAGTCACTTGAGACAACATCTAACCGGACGTGGACGTTCCCAACCGCCGCACCAATACGCCGAGAGCAGAATGTGTCCGAAAGTAATGATGATCAGTCGCTTGGTAACGGCAAACATCACGACGTGGCAAGCTTGTACGCGTGCGTAGGGGAAGAACGGTAGGCTACGCACTGGTGTTCGATGCCTAGACCAGAGGAGCCGGAGTGACGCTAGTGGAGGCGGGTTACACGGCGCGTCACCTGTCGGTGCTGGAGGGCCTCGAAGCGGTCCGCAAGCGCCCGGGCATGTACATCGGGTCCACCGACAGTCGCGGGTTGATGCACTGCCTCTGGGAGATCGTGGACAACGGCGTCGACGAGGCGCTCGCGGGCCACTGCGGCCGCATCGAGGTCGAGCTGCACGCCGACGGCTCCATCGAGGTCCGCGACGACGGCCGGGGCATTCCGGTGGACGTCGAGCCCAAGAGCGGCCTGGCCGGCGTCGAGCTCGTCTACACCAAGCTGCACGCGGGCGGCAAGTTCGGCGGCGGCTCCTATGGCGCGTCCGGCGGCCTCCACGGCGTGGGCGCCTCCGTGGTCAACGCCCTGTCCTCGCGCCTCGACGTCGAGGTCGACCGTGACGGGCGGGTCCACGAGATCAGCTTCCGGCGCGGCGTGCCGGGCGTGTTCGACGGCGAGGGGCCGACCGCCAAGTTCAAGAAGAAGTCCGGCCTGCGCGACGGCGGCAAGCTGCCGAAGAGGGTCACCGGCACCCGGGTCCGTTTCTGGGCCGACAAGCAGATCTTCCTGCCCGACGCCGAGGTGTCGCTCGACGAGATCCACGTCAGGCTCCGCCAGACCGCCTTCCTGGTGCCCGGCCTCACCCTCGTGGTGATCGACAGCAGGCACGAGGAGCGCGTCGAGGAGGAGTTCCGCTTCGACGGCGGCATCTCCGAGTTCACCGAGTTCCTGGCGCGCGACGAGGCCGTCTGCGACGTGCTCCGCCTCCAGGGCGTCGGCCACTTCCACGAGACCGTGCCGGTCCTCGACGACCAGGGCCACATGACGCCGACCGAGGTGCAGCGCGAGCTCACCGTCGACGTGGCCGTGCGCTGGGGCAAGGGCTACGAGTCGACCGTCCGCTCGTTCGTCAACGTGATCGCCACCCCCAAGGGCGGCACCCACCTCACCGGCTTCGAGCGCGGCCTCGTCCGTACGATCAACGAGCAACTGCGCGAGACCCGGCTGCTCAAGAACGGCGACGACCCGGTCACCAAGGAGGACATCCTTGAGGGCCTCACCGGGGTCGTCACCGTCCGGGTGCCGGAGCCGCAGTTCGAGGGCCAGACCAAGGAGGTGCTCGGCACCTCCGCGGCCACCCGCATCGTGTCCCACGTCGTCTCGCGCGAGCTCAAGGAGCTGTTCGCCAACCCGCCGCGCGGTTTCAAGCAGCCGCTCCGGGCCGCGCTGGAGAAGATCGTCGCCGCCGCCAAGGCGCGCATCGCGGCCCGCGAGCACCGCGACAACCAGCGCCGCAAGAGCGCGCTCGAAAACTCCGCCCTGCCCGCCAAGCTGGTCGACTGCCGCAGTGACGACGTCGACCGCAGTGAGCTGTTCATCGTCGAGGGCGACTCGGCGCTGGGCACGGCCAAGCTGGCCCGCGATTCGGAGTTCCAGGCACTGCTGCCCATCCGGGGCAAGATCCTCAATGTCCAGAAGGCGTCCGTGAGCGACATGCTCAAGAACGCCGAGTGCGCCGCGATCATCCAGGTGGTCGGCGCCGGCTCGGGCCGTTCCTTCGACCTCGACGCGGCCCGCTATGGCAAGATCATCCTGATGGCCGACGCCGATGTCGACGGCGCCCACATCCGCTGCCTGCTGCTCACGCTGTTCCACCGCTACATGCGTCCCATGGTCGAGGCGGGCCGCGTGTTCGCGGCCGTGCCGCCCCTGCACCGGATCGAGCTCACCAATCCGGGCCGGGGCAAGGAGAAATACATCTACTGCTACTCCGACGCGGAGTTGCACAAGGTGCTGCGCGACCTGGAGCGCCGCGGCAAGCGCTGGAAGGATCCCGTGCAGCGCTACAAGGGTTTGGGCGAGATGGACGCCGACCAACTGGCTGAGACGACCATGGACCCTCGCCACCGCATCCTGCGCCGCGTCCGCATCGAGGACGCCGAGGGGGCCGAGAGCATCTTCAGCCTCCTCATGGGCAGTGAGGTGGCGCCCCGCCGCGAGTTCATCGTCAAGAGCGCCGCAGAGGTCGACCGCGACCATATCGACGCCTGACCACGATCTCGGTCTGACCGGCACCTACCAAGGCGAGAATGAGTTCGCCCGCACCGGGGCCGACGTCGCCACCGCTTCCTCGAAGCATGCGGATGTAACCTGCACCGTACTCACTGGTTGAGGAGGCGATTCTGCGGCACGCCAGCCTCATCGCTTGAGGTGGCGATTCTGCGGCACGCCAGCCTCGTCGTCGAGAAGGTTCCCGTGCACAGGCTGGTCCGGGTGGAGCAGCCGTGGACGTCGCCGGCCTCGGCCACGAACGGCTCAAGCCGGAGCACTTTCGCCGGCATCCTGAAGACGTACCCGCGCTCGATTTCGTGCCGAGCATGCGCGACCGTTTCCTCGACGAGGCCCACCGCACCCGGATGGGGCCTTCGCCCATTTCAAGCAGGTTGCTTCGCTCTTCGACCGAATCGACGTCAGCCCGATCGACGGACCGGAAGGTAGTCCACATGGTCTGACGGGGGCTGCCGAGAAGGCGGTGGCGTACCTTTCCGGCGCCACTGTTGGTGAAGCTGGGCCAGGGGCTACGCCGTCGTGATCACACGCGCGTTGATGATGCTCCGCGCAGACCGCTCCTGAGCGTCGAGAAGCTCGTCACCGTGCTCATCCGCCCAGCGTCCGAGCGCGTTCATCGGGCCGTCGACCAAGCTCTGCCCCAAGCCGGTCAGGGCATATTCGACACGCGGCGGGGCTTCGGCATGTGCGCGGCGGTCGATCAGGCCGTTGGCGAGCAGGCGATGCAACGCCTCCGTCAACACCTTGTCGCTGACGCCGCCGATGGCGGCGCGCAGCTCGCGCCGCCGGCGCGGCCCAGGGGCAAGAGCCAGCAGGACCACCGGATCCCACGTGTGGGCGAACAGATCGGTGGCCGAACGCACCCGGCAATCCGCCACGAACTTGTCTCGATCCATGTCCTGATCGCTCCTCTCGCCGACCATCATCGCCTCCCTGTCGCGCACCGATCGGTGCGCGACGGCTTCTCTACCGTAGCCAGCAGATGATCATCATTGGAGAGGAGATGCGGATGCGCATCGGGATTCTGGGCACGGGAACGCTGGCGGCGGCCCTGGGCGAGGGCTGGGCGTTCGCCGGACATGAGCTGGCGGTCGCCGGGCGAACCTCGGCCAGGGCGCAGGAGCTCGCTGATCGGCTCGGCCCCAGGGCGCGCGCTGTCACGCCGCGCCAGGCTGTGGCAGATCGCGATGCCGTGCTGCTCGCGGTCTCCTGGCAGGGCGCCGAGGACATGCTGCGCAGCGCGGGCGCGGCCGACGGCTCCCTGGCGGGAACGGCGTTGATCGACCCGACGAACGCCGTCGAGCACGGCGTGGGCGTGCTGCTCACCGGCCCAGGCGAGGCGATGGCGCAGCGGATCGCCCGGCTGTGTCCGGGATCCCACGTCGTGAAGGCCTTTCACATGTTCCCCTCCGATCACTGGACGCGGTCTCGCGCCAGTGGCGAACCCCCTGTCACGGTGGCGATGTGCGGTGACGATCCGCGCGCGTTGCACGTCGCCGGCGAGCTGGTCCGTGATCTCGGCGCGGCCCCGGCCGTGCTGGGATCACTGGATCGGGTCCGCCAACTTGAGGAGGTCGCGGGTTTCACCATCGGGCTGGCCTTCGCCGGCACCGACCCCAACTCCGCCATCCCACGCCTCTCATCAGCGGCTGCTTGACTTGAGGCCTCCGCTACGGACTTGAGGCTTGTGCTACAGATATGCGGCGACTTGGGCAGCGAAGTCGTCGGAGGTGACGATGGGCACGCCGAGCGCCTCAGCCTTGGCCCGCTTGGATCCCGCCCCTCCTCCCGCCACCAGGAGACTGGTTCTGGCTGAGACGCTGGAGGACGCCCGGCCGCCGGCTCGTTCGATGAGTTCGTTCATCTCATTGCGCGACAAGGCCGCCAGCTTTCCGGTCATCGCACCGGTGACGACGATGGACATGCCGGCAAGAGGCAGTGGCGTGTCGATGGCCACGATGGTGGCTTCGCTGCTCGCGGGGCGGGGCGTGACGCCCGGCTCGGTCATGCGCACCCCCGCCCTGACCAGCTTGTCGATCAACGGCGCGACCTCGATCAGCTCGGCCACCACCATGGGAGCCTTCTCCGGGCCCATGCCCTCGACCTGCTGAATCGCCTCGGCGTCGGCCGCGCGGATGGCGTCCATGGTGGTGAAGTGGCGGGCGATGCGGCGGCTCATGGAACGGCCGGTGCCGCGCACCCCCAGCGCCGCGAACACCCGGCTGAGCGGCTGGCCCTTGGCCCGCTCCAGGGCGGCCAGCAGGTTGTCGGTGCTGGTCTCGCCCATCCGCTCCAGCCCAAGCAACTGCTCGCGGGTCAGGAAGAACAGGTCGGCGAAGTCGGCGATCAGCCCTGCGTCGAGCAGTTGCTTGATGCGGTTCTCCGCCAGGCCCTCGATGTCGAGCTGGTCGCGGCCGACCGCGTAGACGATGGAGGCGATCGCGCGGCATGCCCGGCCGCGTACGCATCGCCATCGCTCCTGGGAGGCGTCGATGGCGTCGCCGCAGGATGGGCAGACCTCCGGGATTGGAATCGGCCGCTCCTCGCCGGTGCGTAGGTGCACCACCGGTGCCTCCACCCGCGGAATCACGTCGCCGGCCTTGTAGACGACGACGCTGTCACCGAGCATCAGGCCGCGCCGGGCGATGTCGGCCGCGTTGTGCAAGGTGGCGTACGTGACGACGCTGCCGTCGAGCTCGACCGGCTCCAGCACGGCGCGGGGGGCGATGACGCCGGTGCGGCCGGTGTTCCACTCCACGGCGAGCAGCCGAGTCACCTTCTCGACCGGTGGCAGCTTGAAGGCCACGGCCCACCGCGGAGCCCGGGAGCTGAACCCCGCCTGTGCCTGGTCGGCGGCCAGGTCGCATTTGATCACGATGCCGTCGATGCCGAACGGCAGTCCGGCACGGGTCGCGGCGATCTCGCCGACGCGCTCCTGCACCCGCTCCAGCGTCTCGGCCACGATGCCGGCGACAGGCGTGGCGGCCGTGGTTTGCACGCCCTGCGTGGCGACCCAGTCCATGATCTCGCTGTGCGGCAGCTCGCGCAGCCGCACCGCCGGCTCGGAGGCGTCGTCGGGCGGCGGAAGCACGCCGTAGCCGAAGAACGTCAGCTCGCACACGTAGGGCCGGTCCTGCGCGCGCAACGTGCCCGCGGCGGCGCTGCGCGGATTGGCGAACGTCGTGCCGTCGTGCGCCTGCCGCTTGGCGCACGCCTCCTCGAATTGCGAGGCCGTCATCATCACCTCGCCCCGCAGCTCCACCGTGACCGCGTCGGCCAGCCGGTCGGGCAGGCCGACGATGGTGCCGATGGCGTGCGAGACGTCCTCGCCCGCGCTGCCATTGCCCCGCGTGACCAGCTGCGTCAAGCGGCCGTGCCGGTAGCGGGCCGAGATCGCCAACCCGTCCAGCTTGGGCTCCACGCTCCACGCCGTGACCGGGTGGCCGAGCCTGCGCTCCAGCGAGGCCGCCCAGTCGGCCAACTGCTCGGGGCCGAAGACATTGTCCAGGCTGAGCATGGGCACCGTGTGCGGCACGTCGCCCTCGACCGCGCCACCGGCGACCTTGCCGGTGGGCGAGCCGGGCAGCACCTGGTCGGGGTGGACCCGCTCGTAGGCCTCGATGCCGCGCATCAGCCGGTCGTAGGCGTCGTCGTCGAGGGGCGAGTCACCGCTGCCGTAGTAGGCGGCGTTGGCGTCGACGGCGAGCTGGACGGCCGCGGCGTAGGCGGCCTGGTCGTCGAGCGGGGTGAGCGGAGGTGCCTCGGTCATGGTCACATCGTGCCGGGCGCCACCGACAATTCCGCGGGGCCGGTCAGTCCATCAAGGGCAGCAGCCTGCCGGTGTGGACGTCGTAGATCGAGCCGCCCACCGGCAGGTCGTCCGGGAGGAACGGCGTGGTGCGGATGCGGGTGAGGTCGTGCCGCAGGGCGGCGTGCTGGTCCGGGACGGTGTGGAACTCCAGGCTCCGGGTGTCGATGCCGTGCCGCTGGGTGAGGTCGTGCACGTCGGTGTCGGTGACCTTGGACATGCCGCAGTCGGTGTGCGGCATCACCAGCACGCGCTCGACGCCCAGCAGGTAGACGGCCAGGACGAGGGTGCGCAGCACGTCGTCGGTCACGCGGGCGCCGGCGTTGCGCAGGATCTTGGCGTCGCCCGCCTTGAGCCCCAGCAGCCCGAGTGGGTCGATGCGGGAGTCCATGCAGGTCACGACCGCGAGCCCGCGCGCCGCCGTGCCGGTGAGGGCGGAGTTGGCGAACGATTCGGCGTAGTCGGCGTTGGCGGCAAACAGATCATCGAACGCGCTCATGTCGCAAATAATCCCTCATGGTCATTTGGCTGACTCTCGCGGGGGGTGCGACAGGCGGGATTGGCGGAACGTCCCACCACCACCCGTCACCATGGGTGATGATGTCATAGCTGAAAGTGTTGATCGAAGAAGGATGTCGTGAGTAGGTCCGAATCGCTCGCCGCGTACCTCCGTGCCCAGGCCCGTCGTCTCCTTGACCGCGTGGAGTCCAACGACGGCGGCCGCAACGCGAGATCGGCGCTGGCGTTGTTCGACACCGCGGCCTACGCGGCGGGCCTTCCCGACGACGACCCGCTCATCCTGCCACTGGATGAGGCGGGCTGCTTCGGGCCGCTCGGGTGCGAGGAGTTCGACCCGGGAGAGGCCGGCGTCCGGCTGATCCGCGACTGGCAGGGCGGCGAGCCCCACGAGTTGCTCCTCGCGCTTCCCGCCGCCATCAGGGCCTCCGCCTGAGCGTCATCCGGGGGCGTTGCCCGGCTTCCATTTGATGCCGCAGCCCATCGACGGGGTCTGACGTGCGTCCACCGGAGCCCCCGCCAGCACCGCGTCCACGGCGGCCCGCAACGACGCGCCTGTGACCGGGACGTCGTTGCCGGGCCGCGCGTCGTCGAACTCGCCTCGGTAGACGAGCGCGAACGATGAGTCGTACAGGAAGAAATCGGGCGTGCAGGCCGCCTTGTACGCCTTGGCCACCTCCTGCGTCTCGTCCAGCAGGTACGGGAAGGTGAATCCGGCGCGGGCGGCCTGCTCGGCCAGGTGTGCGGCGTCGTCGTCGGGATAGCTGATGCTGTCGTTGCTGCAGATGGCGACGATCGACAGGCGGGAACCGTAGTCGCCGGCCAGAGCGGCGAGACCGGTCTCGATGCGCCGCACGTACGGGCAGTGGTTGGACAGGAAGACCACGAGAGTGGCGGGAGAGCCCTTGAGATCGGCGAGCGAGACACTGCCGCCGTCGATGGCGGTCAGGTCGAAGGGTGGTGCCGGGGTGCCGAGCGGAACCATGAAAGAGTTGACGGCCATACCGTTCATTGTCCTCGATCGGCGCCGTTCCCACTGATTCGGAGGTACTTCGTGAAGGGCATCGCGGAATTCCGCACGACCGTGATCGACTGCGGCGACCCGCGCGAGCTCGCCGGGTTCTACTCGCGCTTGCTTGGGTGGCCGATCGACTACCAGGACGATGACTGGGTGGTGGTCACCCAGGGCGGCTCGCCCGCCCGGCTGGCGTTCCAGAAGGTGGAGGAGTACCGTCCGCCGATCTGGCCCGGCTCCGAGCGCCCCCAGCAGCTGCACATCGACGTCACGGTCGACGACCTCGACGCCGCCGAGAAGGCGGTGCTCGACATCGGCGCGACCAAGCACGACCACCAGCCGAGCGAGGACGACGACTTTCGCGTCTTCCTCGACCCGGCCGGCCATCCGTTCTGTCTCTGCAGAGACTGACGCGCGCGGAGGGTCCCGGGGGCCGGTCGCGGCCCCCGGACCGCTCCGATCGTCAGCGCGCCGACTGCGCCAGCAGGTCCACCGCCTCGCGGAGGTCGCCCGCGGCCAGCTTCTGGTCCGCCCTGGCCTGCAGGTCCGGGCGCTTGCCCGCGGCCTGAGCCAGATCCCTGGCCACCGACACCACGGCGTCGCCCTGCGCGAACGTGTCGGTCTTCGACCGTTCGAGCAGCGCCGTGGCGGCCCGCAGCGCACCGAGGACGGCGCGCGCGTCACGTACCGTGCCGTCGGTGTCCCAGTTGGGGCCGGTCAGCGCCACGCTCAGCGCCGCCGCCGCGGCCTTCGACGCCCCGTCGCCGGAGGCGAGCCGGTCGCGGACCGCCTTGAGGCGGTCACGGCCCCGGTCGGTGCGCAGCCCCCAGCTGTAGGGGAACAACGGATCGTACGCCGCGTCGCCCACGTTGATCGGCAGTTGCTCCACCGTACGGAACCAGGTGAACGGCAACCGCCCGGTGTACGGGACGGCGCCGAACAGCGGGTCGGTCACCCCGGCGCCCTCGGTGCCCGGCAGCCACGCGGCCACCAGCGCCGGCACCCGTGACAGGTCGCCCAGCAGCAGCGGCCGCCCGGAGACGACCAGCACGACGCACTTCATCGCCCCGCACACCCGGTCGATCGCGGCCCGGTCGGCGGCGGACAGCTCCAGCGTGCGCCCCTGGCGCCCCACGTCGCCGAACCCCTCCGCGTACGGAGTCTCGCCCACCACCACGACGCCCACGTCGTGCCCGGGCAGCGGCGCCGAGGCGTCTCGCGAGTAGGTCACGGCGGAGGCGCGGGAGCGGATGGCCGACAGGATCGTGGTGCCCGGCGTGATCGGTCCCGAGGAGCCCTGCCAGGTGATCGTCCAGCCGCCCGACTGGTTGCCGATGTCGTCGGCGTTGGACCCGGCCACGTACACCTTGGCGTCGCGGCGCAGCGGCAGCAGGCCGCCCTCGTTCTTCAGCAGCACCTGCGACCTGGCCGCGGCGGTACGGGCGACGGCGCGGTGCGCGGGCGAGCCGACGTCGGCGATCCGTGACCGGTCGGCGTAGGGGCGTTCGAACAGGCCGAGCCGGAACTTCTGGGTGAGGATCCTGGCCACCGCGTCGTCGACCCGCGCGAGCGGCACCCGCCCGGCCTCGACCTCGGCCTTCAGCGTGGAGACGAACGCCGGGTAGGCGTTCGGCACCATGATCATGTCGAGTCCGGCGTTGACCGAGACGCGCACGTCGCTCGGGTAGTCGCCGGGGATCTGGTCGATGGCCTGCCAGTCGCTGATCACCAAGCCCTTGAAGCCGAGCCGGTCCTTCAGCACGTCGGTGATCAGCTCGCGGTGCGCGTGCATCTTCGTCGGCCCCTGGCCGTGGTCGACGCTGGAGAACGACGGCATCACGCTGGCCACGCCGCGCCTGACCGCTTCCACGAACGGCGTCAGGTGGATGGCCTCCAGCTGCGCCCGGCTGCCCTCGGTGACGCCCTGGTCGATCGTGTAGTCGCCGGTCGTCGAGGAGCCGAAGGTCGTGCCGCCGTCGCCGACGTAGTGCTTGGCCGTGGCCAGCACGCCGTTGTCCTGGAGGCCGTCGATGATCGTCGCCATCCGCGTCACCAGGGCCGGGTCCTCGCTGAACGACTCGTACGCGCGCCCCCAGCGGTCGTCGCGTGAGACGCACAGGCACGGCGAGAAGTTCCACGGGATGCCCGTCGCCTTCACCTCGCGCGCGGTGATCTCGCCGGTCCGCTCGACCAGCTCGGGGTCGCGGGTGGCGCCGAGCCCGACGTTGTGCGGGAAGATCGTCGCGCCGACCACGTTGTTGTGGCCGTGCACGGCGTCGACTCCGTAGATGAGCGGGATCTGCAGCCTGGTCTGCCGGGCCCGCAGCTGGAAGCCATCGATCATGTCGGCCCAGGCCGCGGGGGTGTTGGTGGCAGGCGTGGAGCCGCCGCCCGACAGTAGGGAGCCGAGCCGGTAGGCGGCGATGTCGTTGGGGCTGGCCAGGGCGCCGCGTTCGGCCTGCGTCATCTGCCCGACCTTCTCGTCGAGCGTCATGCGCCCGAGAAGGTCGGCGACGCGCTGCTTGACCGGCCTGCGGGCGTCGAGGTACGGCAGGCCATGCGCGTTGATCACGATGGCCGGGTTCTCGGCCGGGGGCCTGGTGCCGGTGCCCGACAGCACGATCGGGATGGTCTCGGCGGCCTCTGCCGTGCTGTCCCCACGTGTCCTGACGCTGAAGGACCTGGTCGAGCCCGAGGTGGTGCCCGCCGGGAAGGTCAGGGTGCCCTCGACCGCCGTGTAGTCCTCGCCGGGAGTCGCCGTGCCCTCGCCGGTGCGGTAGCCGACGACCAGGTCGGCCGGCAGCGGCTCGCCGGTGGCCGTCGTCACCGAGACGCGCACCCGCACCGAGCCGTTCTCGTCGACCGGGTAGACCGGGCGGTCGGTGGCCAGCCGTGTCGGGCGCGGGGGAGCGGTGCCGTACACCTGCACGTCGTCCCAGAGCAGCGTGCCGGACGCGGTCGGCAGCCGCATGCTGTAGCCCCACATGGCGTCGAGGTCCAACTCGCCGTCGGTCGGCGCGCCGCCGGGCTGGTAGTCGGCGCGGCGGACGAAGTCGGCGAACGGCACCTTCACCTGCCGCCAGCCGGCGCTGTCGTCGGTGAAGGACGACTCGAACAGCTCGGAGCTGCCCGCTCCGCCGCCGCCGTCCTTGACCTCGAAGAAGATCCGCTGGCCCGATCCTGAGCCGTTGACCCAGAAGGAGAAGCCCTCGTACGGGGACCAGTCCTGGGTGGCGGTCAGGTCGTGGGACCAGCCACCCCACTGGCTCACGTCGTAGACGGACTTGAGGACCCGGTTGGCGGCGGGCGCGCCGGGCCGGTCGGCGCCCGGCTCGACGGTCAGGACAGGGGTGGACGGGCCGTCGTTGCCCCAGGCCGTGACGCCGGGTGGCAGGCCGTCGGTCTCGAAGTCGGTGATGGTGAGGTCGGCGGCCGCCGCCTGGGCGGGTGGGACGACGAGGAGCGAGCCGAGCAGGGCCAGCGCGGCCCAGATCGGAGTCCTTGATCGGAACACGGTGCCTCCTAGAGAGAGCGCTCTCTCAAATGAGATCGGAAGGCGAGGCCGTTTCATAACATCCGATGAAATATCGCTGTTAGTGCCCTGGTCAGAGACTTCCCCGGGAACAAGGGCGTCGCGAAGGACGAGTACGGCACCTGCCGTGCGTTGTCTCAACGAGGAGAGCGATCACCGCCCCGCCGGGGCAGCCCTGGCGGAGCGGTGTCCTGCCCTCTGGGGATGCCTAGCCCTCCGGCGGCGCCGCATCCTCTGGAGCCGGGTTTTCGGTGACCGGGCCGGAGCGCAGGGCGCCGCCGATCGCCCCGATGGTGTGGGTGAGCCGGACGCCGGAGCCGTCTCGGCGGCCGAGCTCCTCGGGCAGTGGCACCGGCTTGCCCACCGCGGAGACGGCCTTGGCGGGAGCGGGCCCCGCCCAGGCCAGCAGCAGCACGTCCTCGCCCTTGAGGAAGCGCTGGGCGCGGACACCGCCTGTGGCCCGGCCCTTGGCCGGGAACTCGGCGTAGTCGGCCACCTTGCCGCCGCCCACCTGGGTGCCGGGCAGGGCGGTGGACGAGCCCGCCACGGTCACCACCTGGGCGGGAAGGGCTGGGTCGACCGAGCCGAACCACACCACGCGGGCCCCGTCGTCGAGCCGGATGCCCGTCATGCCGCCCGCGGGCCGGCCCTGAGGACGGACGAGGGAGGCGGAGTAGCGCAGCAACTGGGCGTCGGAGGTGATGAAGACCAGATCGTGTTCCTCTGAGTCGAGCTCGACCGCCCCCACGACGGTGTCGCCGTCCTTGAGGGTGATCACCTCGAAGTCGTCGCGGTTGGCCGGATATTCGGGCACCACCCGCTTGACCACGCCCTGGGCCGTGCCCAGGGCGAGACCGGGACCGTCGGGATCGAGACCGCCCAAGCCCACGACCGTCTCGTCGGGCTGCAGCGAGACGAACTCGGAGACCGGATGGCCGCCCGACAGCGACGGCGGGTTGGCCGAGGGCGGCAGCGTGGGCAGGTCGACCACCTGGACCCGGATCAGCCGGCCCAGTGACGTGACCACGCCGACCTCGCCTCTGACGGAGGTGCGGACCGCGGCCACCAGCACGTCGTGCGCCGTGCGCTCGCCCTCGCCGGCCAACGGGGAGGCGTCGGTGGTGCGGGCCAGCAGGCCGGTGGAGGAGAGCAGCGCCAGGCACGGCTCGTCGGCCACCTGGAGCTCCACCGTGGGGGTGCGGGTGGCGCCGGACGCCTCCAGCAGCACGGTGCGGCGCGGGGTGCCGTACTTCTTCGCGATCTCGGCCAGCTCGCCGGACACCACCTGGCGCAGCCGGGTGTCGGAGGACAGGATGCCGGTCAGCTCGGCGATCTCGTCGGACAGCGTCTGCTTCTCGCGGTCGAGCTCCAGCTTGTCGTAGCGGGTCAACCGGCGCAGCGGCGTGTCGAGGATGTACGCGGCCTGGATGTCGGTGAGGTCGAAGACCTCCATCAGCCGGGTCCGGGCCTGGGCCGAGTCGTCGGAGGTCCGGATGACCTGGATGACCTCGTCGATGTTGAGCAGCGCGACGATGAGGCCGTCGACCAGGTGGAGGCGTTCCTCGCGCTTGCGCCGGCGGTATTCGGACCTGCGGCGCACGACCTCGATCCGGTGGTCGACGTAGACCCGCAGCAGCTCGCGCAGGCCCAGCGTGCGCGGCTCGCCGTCGACCAGCGCGACGTTGTTGATGCCGAACGTCTCCTCCATCGGCGTCAGCCGGTAGAGCTCCTCCAGCACCGCCTCGGGAATGAAGCCGTTCTTGATCTCGATGACCAGGCGCAGGCCCTTGTGCCGGTCGGTGAGGTCCTTCAGGTCGGCGATGCCCTGCAGCTTCTTGCTGGTCACCAGCTCTTTGATCTTGGTGACCACGCGCTCGGGCCCGACGTTGTAGGGCAGCTCGGTGACGATGATGCCCTTGCGGCGCGGTGTGATTTGCTCGACCACGCACCTGGCGCGCATGCGGAAGGTGCCGCGGCCCGTCTCGTAGGCGTCGCGGACGCCCTGCAGACCGATGATCGAGCCGCCGGTCGGCAGGTCGGGGCCCGGGACGAAGCGCATGAGCTCGTCGAGCGTCGCGTCGGGCTTCTTGATCAGATGGCGGGCGGCGGCCACGACCTCGGTGAGGTTGTGCGGCGCCATGTTGGTCGCCATGCCGACCGCGATGCCGGTCGTGCCGTTGACCAGCAGATTGGGGAACGCCGACGGCATGACCGTGGGCTCGGTCTCCTGGCCGTCGTAGTTGGGCTTGAAGCCGACCGTGTCCTCGTCGAGCGACTCGACCATCAGCATCGCGGCCGGGGCCAGCCTGGCCTCGGTGTAACGCATGGCGGCCGGCAGGTCGTCGGGGGAGCCGAAGTTGCCGTGCCCGTCGATCAGGGGCAGGCGCATGGAGAACGGCTGCGCGAGGCGGACGAGGGCGTCGTAGATGGCGCTGTCACCGTGGGGGTGGAGCTTGCCCATCACGTCGCCGACGACGCGGGAGGACTTGACGTGGCCGCGATCGGGACGCAGACCCATCTCGCTCATCGAGTAGAGGATGCGCCGCTGCACCGGCTTGAGACCGTCGCGCGCGTCGGGGAGTGCCCGCTGGTAGATGACCGAGTAGGCGTACTCGAGGAAGCTCGTGCGCATCTCGGAGGAGACGTCGATGTCGACGATCCGCTCCTCGAAATCCTCGGGAGGGGGTGTTGTCGTGCGTCGGGCCATGTCGAACATTGTGCCGAAGAAACCCTAGTGCCCGCGACACTTCGGTTCCGGGGGACGGCGGTGACCGGCGCCGTCATCCCAGACGCCCAAGCAATTGCTTGGGTGTTTCGTTCCGAAAGGGGGTTTCCCGGCAGCCCGGATGGGCGCCGGATGTCGGCGGGACCTGGTAACAAGGGACACATGATTGAAGCCCCCGATGTGGCGATGCTGCGCGAAGAGGCCGAAGGGCGGCTGCGGGCGCTCGCCGGAGAGCACGCCCGGCTCCGTGACGACCAGTGGACCGCCATCGAGGCCCTCGTCGTCGACCGGCGCAGAGTGCTCGTGGTGCAGCGCACCGGCTGGGGCAAGTCCGCCGTCTACTTCGTGGCCACCGCCCTGCTGCGCGAGCTCGGCGAGGGGCCCACGGTCATCATCTCGCCGCTGCTCGCGCTGATGCGCAACCAGATCGCCGCCGCCGAGCGGGCCGGCATCCGCGCCGTCACGATCAACTCCGCCAATCCCGAGGCGTGGGAGGAGGTCTACGGCAGGGTCGCCGACGGGCTGGTCGACGTGCTGCTGGTCAGCCCCGAGCGGCTCAACAACCCCGACTTCCGCGACAACGTGCTGCCCGAGCTGGCCGAGAGCGCCGGGCTGGTGGTGGTCGACGAGGCCCACTGCATCTCCGACTGGGGGCACGACTTCCGCCCCGACTACCGCAGGCTGGCCACCCTCTTCGAGGAGTTGCCGCCCGGCATCCCGGTGCTGGCGACCACCGCCACGGCCAACGCCCGCGTCACCCGCGACGTCGCCGAGCAACTGCGCCCGCCGGAGGACCTCCGGTCCGACGCTGACGAGCCGCTGGTGCTGCGCGGGCCGCTGGAGCGCGACAGCCTGCATCTCAGCGCGGTACGACTGCCGACGGCCGAGCAACGGCTGGCCTGGCTGGCCCAGACGCTGCGCGAGCTGCCCGGCTCCGGCATCGTCTACACCCTGACCGTGGCCGCGGCCCACGAGATCGCCGCCTACCTGCGCGAGCAGGGCCACGAGGTCGCCGCCTACTCCGGGCAGACCGACCCGGCCGAGCGGCTGGCGGCCGAGGAGGCGCTGCTCAACAACAAGATCAAGGCCCTGGTCGCCACCAGCGCGCTGGGCATGGGCTTCGACAAGCCCGACCTGGGGTTCGTCGTCCACATGGGCGCGCCGCAGTCGCCGGTCGCCTACTACCAGCAGGTCGGCCGCGCCGGTCGCGGCGTCGAGCGGGCCGAGGTCATCCTGCTGCCCGGCACCGAAGACCGCGACATCTGGGCCTACTTCACCTCGCTGGCCTTCCCGCCGGAGCCGGTCGTCCGGGCCACGCTCCAGGCGCTGGAGGAGCGCGGCACGATGTCCACCCAGGCGCTCGAGACGGCCGTCGACCTGAGCCGGAGCCGCCTGGAGATGATGCTCAAGGTCCTCGACGTCGACGGCGCGGTCCGCCGGGTCAAGGGCGGCTGGGAGTCGACGGGCGAGCCGTGGGCCTACGACTCCGAGCGCTACTCCCGCATCGCCGCCGAGCGCCGGGCCGAGCAGGAGGCCATGCTCGGCTACCTGACCACCACCGAGTGCCGCGAGCACTACCTGCGACGGCACCTCGACGACGACGCGGCCGAGCCCTGCGGCCGGTGCGACAACTGCACCGGCCGCCACCGCTCGCCCGAGATCGCCACCGAGGCGGTGGAGGCCGCCCGGCAGAGCCTGAGCAGGCCCGGTGTCCCGGTCGAGGCCCGCCGACAGTGGCCGACGGGCCTGTCCGACCTGTCCGGCCGGATCAAGCCGGAGCTCGGCGCCGAGCCGGGCAGGGCGCTCGGACGGCTCACCGACATCGGCTGGGGCAACCGGCTGCGCGAGCTGTTCAACGGCCCCGACGGGCCGATGGCCGACGACATGTTCAAAGCCGTGATCCAGCTGTTGTCGGCGTGGGAGTGGCGCGAGCGGCCGGTGGCCGTGGTCAGCGTCCCCTCCTCGACGCGGCCCCTGCTCGTACGCGGGTTCGCCGAACGGCTCGCCCAGGTGGGGCGGCTGGCCTACCTCGGCGAGCTGGGCTACCGCGCGGGGCCGCCCGGGCAGCAGTTCAACAGCGCCAAGCGCGTGCAGGCGATCAGGGCCACCCTGGCCATGCCCAAGGAGCTCGGCGCGGCCATCGCCCAGTGCGGGGGGCCGGTGCTGCTGATCGACGACCGCGTCGACACCGGCTGGACGATGACCCTGGGCGCCGCCCTGGTCCGGCACGCGGGCGCCCCGGCCGTGCTGCCCCTGGCGCTCGCCACGACCTCCTGACCGTCCGCGACCGGTCGATCAGGCTGCTCAGGCCCCGGGTCAGGCCACGCCCATCGTCACCAGGTCGTAGTTGCCGTACACCGGGCTGACGTGCACGTTGGTCGCGCCCCGGCCGCGCAGCAGCAGCGTGCGCCGCCAGACCAGCGGCACGAGCACCGCCTCCTCGGCGATCCGCTGCTCGGCCCGCCCCCACAGGGCGGCCCTCTCGGCGCCGTCGAGCTCACGCGTCGCCTGGTCGACCAGGGAGTCGATGGCGGGCACGCGGACACTCACGTTGATCGAGTACTCCTTGGTGATCTGCCTGCTGTCGGCCGGCAAGGACAGGAACGAGCCCGCGTCGGGCCAGTCGGGCGCCCAGGTCTTGGCGATCAGCCCGATTCGCTCCTTCTTCAGGTAGGCCGGGTTGCCGCCGTAGCTCTGGTGGAACTCCGCGACCCCGTGGCCTCGCAGGGTGAGCCGGATGCCGGCCCTGCCGAGGGCCGTCCGCACCGCCTGCGCGGCCGCGGCCTCGCCGGGCACCTCACGGTAGATGTACGTGGCCTCGAACCCGCCGGGCTTGCCACAGGCGGTGAGCGAGCGCCGGGCGGCGTCCGGGTCACCGTTCGCCGTCAGTCCGGGAATCGGCGCGTGCGTGCCCGGGATCGACGGCGGCACCAGCGACGTCGGCACCTCACCCGCGCCGAGCCCGGTGCGGAACCCCCGCTGCACCGCCGTGAGATCCAGCGCCTGGATCACCGCGCGCCGGCAGCCGGGGTCGTCGAACGGCTCCACCTGCGGGTTGATCGCCAGGTAGTTGACGCCGCCGGTGAGCGGCACGTCCGACCGGCTCCGCAGTGCCGGGGAGGCCGAGATCGCGGCCTCCTGCTCCTGCGTCACGGGCGGCCCGAAGGTGACCTCGCCGTCGGACAGCTTCCTGGCCGCCTCGGCCGCGTCCTGGCCGAAGTCCATCTCGAAGCGGTCGGGCAGGCGCGTGCGGTTGGGGTCGGTCGCGGGGTCCCACTGCTCGTTGCGCACCAGCACGAGCCGCTGCTCCGTCGCCCTCTCGAACTTGTACGGCCCCGACGACGCGACCGCGAAGCGGTACCTGCCGCGCGTGTCCCGGCCTTGGGGCACCGGGACCGTCTCGGGGAGCTGGACGACCTGGTCGAAGGCGCCGTACGGCTTCTTGAGGTGAAACACGATCGTCCGGTCGTCGGGGGTCTCGATGGCCGAGTCGGTGTTCGCGTCCGGCGACGTGTAGGGCCCCTGGTAGCCGGTCGGCAGGGCCAGCAGTTCGTCGAAGTGGGCCGATCCGTTGGCGAAGCCCTGGTCCATGCTGCGCAGCACCGCGTACTTCACGTCCGCCGAGGTGATCGGGGTGCCGTCGTCGTACGTCACGCCCTGCCGCAGCGTGTAGGTCCAGGTCCGGCCGGCGTCGCTCGGCTGTCCTGGTCGCTCGGCCAGGTCGGGGACGACCTGCGTGCCCGCCGCGCCCGGGGCGGGCTTGAACATCGTCAGCGACCGGCCGTAGAGGCGGATGAGGTTCAGCGTGTCGGGGAGGTAGGCGTCACCCGGGTCGGTGGAGTCCAGGGCGGAGCTCAGGGCCACCCGGACCGTCCCGCCGGTCGTGCCCGACGGGTTCGCGATCGCCGCCACCGCCGCGTTCTGACCGGTCGCCCGTCCGGTGGCCGTTCCCGCCTGCCCCGAGCCGGCCGGGGTGTCGCCGCGGCTGACCAGCCAGGCGGTCACGCCGATCACGAGGGCCGTCGTCACCGCCACGGCCGGCACCAGCACCTTGCGCCGCGAACCGCTGCCGCCGGGGCTCGGCGCCGTGGCGGACGGCGCCTCGGATCGCGGGCTCACCTGGGCCGGTGGCGCCTGGGGGTGTGCGCCCGGGGCAGGGAGTCCCGGCACGGGTGGCCCGGAGGGCGGCGGCGGAGTGGCCGCACCGGCCGGGCCATTGGACCGGATGAGCTCACCCAGCACCTGCTCGGCCGTCGGCCGGAACCGGGGATCCTTGCCGAGCGCGGCCTGGAGCAGCGCGGCGAGCGGCTCCGGCACCCCGGACAGGTCGGGGGCGGCGCTCAGGATGCGGTGCATCACCATCGGCAGCGTCCCGAACCCGAACGCGCTTCGCCCCGTCGCCGCGAACACCATCGTGCCCGCCCACGCGAACACGTCGCTGGCCGGCTCTGGCCGGCCGTGGAACTGTTCCGGAGCCATGTACGCGGGCGTGCCCACCACGCTCGTCGTCAGGCTCTGGCTCACGTCGAGCGCCCGGGCGATCCCGAAGTCGATCACCCGGGGCCCGTCGGGGCCGAGTAGCACGTTGCTCGGCTTGAAGTCACGGTGCATCACGCCGGCCCGGTGGATCGCGGCCAGCGCCGTGGCGGTCGCGACCGCCAGCCGTACCAGCACCTGGCCGCGCATGGGCCCCTCAGCGGTCACCTGGTGCTGGAGTGACGGCCCGTCGACGTACTCGCCGACGATGAACGGCCGGTCGTCGACCGCGCCCACCTCGAGCACCCGGGCGGTGCAGAACTCCGCGACCCGGCGCGCCGCCTCGGCCTCGCGGCGGAACCGGCGCACGGCCTGCTCGTCGTCGGCGAACCGGGCGTGCAGCAGCTTGATCGCGACGCGCTCACCGGAGGGGGACAGGCCCAGGTAGACGCTGCCCTGGCCGCCTTCGCCGAGGAACCCGGTGACCGTGTAGTCGCCGACCGACTCAGGGTCGCCCGGCCGTAACGGACGCACGCCCAGCATCCGGCTCCTTCTGGAGAGACATCGGGCCTCTCACGATAGAACGCGCCGGAAGATCCGCACTAGAGCCGGGGACGCGCTCCCAGGTGCATGATCGCCTTGGTGGCCAGCCGGCAGCCCGACGCCAGCGACTCGGCCGGAGGCTTGCCCGCCAGCCACGGCGGCAGGAACCCAGCGCAGAACGCGTCGCCCGCACCCGTGCCGTCGACGATCCGGTCGACCGGATCGGTGGCCACCCGGACCGGGTCGGGGCGGCCGTTGCCGAACCACAGGGCGCCCTCGGAGTTGAGCTTGATCACGACCTGCGGGAACCACGCGGTCAGCACCTTGGCCGCCGCCTCGGGATCGTCGCGGCCGGTCAGCACCTTGGCCTGGTCGATGTTGGCGAACAGCAGCTTGGCGCCGCTCGTCCACTCGAGGAACGGCTCGGCGCCCGTACGGTCCAGAGGGGCGGACGAGGCGCAGTCGACCGTGATCGACATACCCGAGTGGTGGGCCATGTCGAGCGCCGCCAGCCCCGCGTCGCGGGAGCCCTCATTGATCAGCGTGTAGCCCGACAGGTGCAGGTGGCCGCCGCCGTTGAACAGGTCACGCGGCAGGTCCTCCGGCGAGAGGGCGGCATTGGCGCCCGGGTCGGAGAGCATCGTGCGCTCGCCCTTGTGTGTGACGAGCACGACACAGGTGCCGGTCGGCCGCTCGGGATCCATCACGAGCCGGGCGTCGACGCCGTAGCCCATCAACTCCATGTCGCGGTTGCGGCCGGTGATGTCGGCGCCACGGCGCCCGATGAAGGCCACCTCGGTGCCTTCGACCGCCAACCAGGACGCGATGTTGGCCCCGGAACCGCCACCGTGCATGGTCACGACCGCCGGGGTGTCGCTGGCCCTGGCGAGTGCATAACGGGCGCGCGCGACCGCGTCGGTCATGAGATCGCCCACCACGACGACCCGCGTCATGATGCCACCACCTTGCTGCTGCCTACAGAACGAGCCTGGCCACGGCAAAACTAACAGCTTCCGGGCTGCTCGTGGGGCGGACCCTCGACACCGGGCATCAGTCGATGCACAAGCGTTGCCCAATGGGCGGGCGGGTCTCGGCATCCGGGACGCGCGGCTACGCTCGGGGTGTGGAGGCTCACTATCCCGCCCACTGGGAGGCCGACGTCGTCCTCGCCGACGGCGGCACCGCGCACGTTCGTCCGATCAGGCCCGCCGACGCCGACCGTCTGCGCGCCTTCTACTCCCGGTTGTCCGAGGAGACGATCTACTTCCGGTTCTTCGGGCCGAGGCCCAGGCTGTCCGACCGGGAAGTGGCCTGGTTCACCAACGTCGACTACGTCGACCGGGTCGCGTTGATCACCACCATCGGCACCGAGATGGTGGCCGTCATCCGCTACGACAGGACCGGGCCGGGCGAGGCCGAGGTGGCCTTCCTGGTCGAGGACGCCCACCAGGGCAGGGGAGTGGCCTCGGTGCTGCTCGAGCACCTGGCCGCCACCGCCCGCGAGCACGGCATCGAGCGGTTCGTCGCCGACGTGCTGCCCGCCAACATGAAGATGATGGGCGTGCTGCGGCAGGCCGGTTACACCGCCGAGAGCCGGTTCGCCGACGGCGTGGTCCGCATGACGCTCGACCTCACCCCGACCGACGTCTCCGCCGAGGTGACGACCTCGCGCGAGCACCGCGCGGAGGCCAGGTCCATCGCCCGGCTGCTCGCACCCGGCTCCGTCGCGGTGATCGGCGCCTCGCGCGAGCCGGGCGGCATCGGCCAGACCGTGCTGCGCAACCTGCTGGCCGCCGACTTCACCGGACCCGTCTATCCGGTCCACCGCGAGGTGCGGGCCGTGGCCGGGGTGCGCGCCTACCCGAGCGTCACGGCCATCGACGACGAGGTGGACCTCGCCGTGGTGGCGGTGCCCGCCGGGAGCGTCGCCGACGTGGTCAAGGAATGCGCCGAGAAGGGCGTGCACGGGCTGGTCGTGGTGTCGTCGGGGTTCGGCGAGACCGGCGCCGAGGGCCGGGCCAGGCAGGACGAGCTCGCCGGCATCGCCCGCGCCTACGGCCTGCGCATGGTGGGGCCCAACTGCCTGGGCATCGCCAACACCGACCCCGCCGTCAAGCTCAACGCCACGCTCGCCGCCACCGTCCCCGGCCGGGGACGCGTCGGTTTCTTCAGCCAGTCGGGCGCGCTCGGCACCGCGCTGCTCCAGCGGGTGGCCCAGCGTGGCATGGGCATCTCGTCGTTCGTCTCGGCCGGCAACCGGGCCGACGTGTCGGGCAACGACCTGCTGCAGTACTGGGAGGAGGACACCTCGACCGAGGTGATCCTGCTCTACCTCGAGTCGCTGGGCAATCCGCGCAAGTTCGCCCGGCTGGCCAGGCGGATCGCCCGCGCCAAGCCGATCGTGGTGGTCAAGAGCGGTGGCACCCCCACCGGTCACTCCGCCCGGGAGCTCGGGCTGCCCGACACCGCGATCAGCTCCCTGTTCGAGCAGGCCGGGCTGATCCGGGTGGACGACCTCATCCAGCTGTTCGACGTGGGCCAACTGCTCGCCTTCCAGCCGCTGCCCGCCGGTCCCCGGGTCGGGCTGGTGACCAACTCCGACGCGCTCGGACTGCTGGCCGCCGACGCCTGCGCCTCCGCCGGGCTGTCGCCGGGCACCCCGGCCAACCTCGGCCCGCGCGCCGGGGCGGCGGAGTTCGGGGCGGCCCTGGCCGAGCAGCTGGCCTCCGACGCGGTCGACTCGGCGGTCGTCATCTACATGCCGCCCCTGCCCGGCGACTCCGACGACGTGGCGGCCGAGCTGCTGCGCGTGTCGCAGGCAACGGGCAAGCCGGTGCTGGCCACCTTCGAGGGGCACAACGGCATGCACCCCTCACTCAGCGTGGGCGCCACCCCCGGCCGGGGCTCGATCCCGTCCTACCCCGCGCCGGAGGAGGCCGTCAGGGCACTGGCCCACGTGGTGCGCTACGCCTCGTGGCGCTCGCATCCCGTGCTCGCGCCGCCCCCGCTGGACGACATCGACACCGACGGCGCCCGCGACCTGGTCCGCCAGACCCTCGCCGCCGCCACGGCCGAGCCCGCTTCCGCCGGCTCGGCCTCCGGTGGGGAGACGTCGCGGGCGCTGGGCTCCTTCGCCGAGCCGGGGCCACCCGTGGAGGTCGACGCCGCCGAGCTGCTCTCCCACTACGGTCTCAGCGTGTGGCCCGCCGAGGTGGTGGGCTCGCCCGAGGAGGCGGTCGAGGCGGCGGGCCGGTTCGGCTGGCCCGTCGTGCTCAAGGCCGCCGGCCCCGAGGCCGCCGGCCGGGCGGGCACCGTGCGACTGGGCCTGGCCACGCCCGACGGCGTCCGGCACGCCTACGCCGAGCTCACCGAGCAACTCGGCGCCGGCACCGAGCTGGCCGTGCAGCGCATGGCGCCCCAGCCTGCCGTTCCCACGGTGGTCGGCGTCGTCGAGGACCCCGCGTTCGGGCCGGTCGTCTCGTTCGGGCTCGGCGAAGTGACCGCGCGCCTGCTGCTCGACCAGGGGTTCCGGCTCGCGCCGCTGACGACGGAGGACGCCGGCGCCCTCGTGCGTTCCGTCCGGGCGGCCCCGCTCCTGTTCGGCGAGTACGGCTACCCGCCCGTGGCCGTCGACGCCCTGGAGGACCTCCTCGTACGCGTCGGGCGGATGGCCTCCGACCTGCCCGAGATGGCGCGGCTGGAGCTCGACCAGGTGCTGGTGGGCGAGGCGGGCGTGATCATCCTCAGCGCCCGGGCCACCCTGCGGACACCACCCGGCCCCCGCCTGGACGGTGGCCCGCGCCGGCTGGCCTGACCGGGCGGCCCGGGACACCGGCGACCATCCCGACCATCCCCGACGCCGCCGGAAACCCCGGCAATCTTCAACTCCGGATATCGCGATGAGCAGATAAAAGACGTTATAGAGCGTTATGCGCGAGGGGTGAGGGCACTGCGCGCTCCTGGCAGGATGGACCCATGAGGGAAACCCGAGTCTCAGCCGCGGGCCTGCGTGAAGCGATCGAACGCAGCGGCTACTACCCCGACCTCGTCACCGATGCGGTCGAGTCCGCGCTGGGCAAGGAGGCAGTGACCGCATTCGTGGTGCACCACGAGGCCACGTTCGACCCGGCCATGGAGGTGCGCAGGCACGTCACGGTCCTGGTGCTGTCGGCCACGAGGCTGCTGGTCTGCCACACCGACGAGCACCCGGCGGTCGAGGGCGTCTCGACCTCCTACGCCTCCACCACCACCGAGGCCGTCCGCCTGAGCCGGGTCCAGTCGGTCGCGGTCACCCGCGTCGTCCCCGACCCGGCCGCCTACGCGCCGGGCGTCCCTCCCACGGAGGTCACGCTCACCATCGGCTGGGGCGCCATCTCCCACGTCGACCTTGAGCCGGCCACCTGCGGCGACGAAAACTGTGAGGCCGACCACGGCTACACCGGTGCCATCACCGCCGACGACCTGTCCCTGCGGGTCAGCGAGGCCGCCGACGGCCCCGAAGCGGTCACCCACGTCCTCGCCTTCGCCAAGGCGCTGTCCGAGGCCACCGCCCGCGCCGCCACCTGACCGGCGCGACCACGAGCCGGCGCCACCCCCTCATGGCTCCGGCGCGACCAGGGGCGCGGCTAAGCTCGGAGAATGGTCGAGAACACGCCCCTGATTCCGGCGTACGGCGGGTCGTCCCTGGCTGATCTGCCCCGGTCCTTACTCGCCGCGCTGGGCCTCGACGAGCACAACGTGCTCGGCATCGAGCCTGCCCGGAGCATCTGCCTGTTCCTCGTCGACGGCCTCGGAGCCGAGCTGCTGCGCGCCCACGCCGACGTGGCGCCGTTCCTCGCCGCCGCCGGCCGCACCACGCTCACCGCGGGCTTCCCGGCCACGACGGTCACCAGCCTGGGGTCGCTCGGCACCGGCCTGACACCGGGCGAGCACGGGATGATGGGGCTCATGCTGGCCGTTCCCGGCACCGGCCACCTCTTCAACTGCCTGCGCTGGACGTTGCCCGACAAGATGGTCATGGACCCTCTCGAATGGCAGCCCGCCACCACCGTCTTCCAGCGCGCCGCGGCGGCCGGGATCATGGCGAGCTACGTGGCCCCGTCCGCGTTCGAGGAAAGCGGGCTGACCAAGGCCGTCCACAGAGGCGTGCGCTTCCTGGGCGCCGACCCCATCGAGGAGCGCGTCGCCAGGGTGCGCGAGGCGCTCCACGAGGCGCCCGCGTACGTCGTCGTCTACTACGGCGATCTCGACGCCGTCGGCCACATGACCGGCTGGGGCAGCGACGCATGGCTGACGCAGCTCGCGATCGTCGACCAGATGGCCGAGCGGCTCGCGCAGACGCTGCCCGGCGGCTCCGCTCTCTACGTCACCGCCGATCACGGCATGGTCAACGCCTCCGACAAGATCGAGGTGGATGCCGAGCCCGCGCTGACGCGAGGGGTCGCCCTGCTGGGAGGCGAGGCCAGGGCCCGCCACGTCTACACCGAGGAGGGCGCCGCCGGCGAGGTGCTCGACGCCTGGCGCGAGACGCTGGCCGGCCGGGCCTGGGTGGTGTCCAGGCAGGAGGCCGTCGAGTCCGGCTGGTTCGGGCCGACGGTGCGGGCCGAATGGCTGCCGCGCATCGGCGACGTCCTGGCCGTCCCCCACACCGACCTCGCCCTCACCGCACCCACCGTCCACAAGATCGAGGCGGTGTTCACCGGCTACCACGGCTCGATGACCGCCGCCGAGCAGTACGTTCCGCTGCTGGAGGTATCCACCCGATGAGCCCGCTGATCACACCCGCCGACCTCGACGCGCTTCGCGACGCCACCGTGCTCGACGTGCGCTGGCGCCTCGGTGGCCCGCCGGGGATCGACCTCTACCGGGAGGGGCACCTGCCCGGGGCCGCCTACTGCGACCTCGACACCGACCTCGCCGCCCCGCCCGGCGAGGAGGGCCGCCACCCGTTGCCCTCGGCCTCCGGCTTCGAGGCCGCCATGCGGCGGCTCGGCGTCGACGACGACCGGCCCGTGGTGGTCTACGACGACGCGGGCTCCACCGTCGCCGCCAGAGCCTGGTGGACGCTGCGCTACTTCGGCCATCAGGACGTACGCGTGCTCGACGGCGGTCTGACCGCCTGGACCGAGGCCGGCCTGCCGACGGTCAAGCAGGCCCCCGAGATCGTCCCGGGCGGTTTCACCGCGAAGCCGGGCGCGATGCCGGTGCTGACCGCCGACCAGGCGGGAGCGCTCGCCGGTGACGGTGTGCTGCTCGACGCCCGGGCCGCGGCCCGCTACCGCGGCGAGCTCGAGCCGGTCGACCCGCTCGCCGGTCACATCCCGGGAGCCGTCTGCGCGCCGGCCACCGACAACCTCGGCGCCGGCGGCAGGTTCCTGCCGCCCGGCGAGCTGCGGGCGCGCTTCGGGGAGCTCGGCGTGCGTGCGGGCGTGGCGGCCGGGGCCTACTGCGGGTCGGGGGTGACCGCCGCCCACCACGTGCTGGCGCTGGAGGTGGCGGGCCTGTCCGGCTCCCTCTACGTGGGTTCGTGGTCCAACTGGGTCGCCGACCCGGGCAGGCCGGTCGCGACCGGCTGATCGCCCGCGCCGAAGCAGGCGAAGCCCAGCACCCCCGTCTTGGCCGCCGCCGAGGCCAGGGCCGAGGCGGGCGGGCAGCCCGTGGCGAGCAGTTCGTGGAACAACGTCATCACGGCCAGCGCGTCCTCGTCGCGCACCGGCACCATCCCGGCGACCACGCAGGTCGTGCCCCTGGCCAGGAACGTGCCGGCCAGCCCGAGCGGCGCGCCCTCGGCCGGGGTGCGGGCCATGCCCGAGTCGCACGCCGACAACACCACCAGCCTGGCCGTACGCGCGAGCCCGAGCAGGTCGTAGGCCATGAGCGGGCCGTCCTCAAGCGTGATGGCCGACAGCAGCGGGCTGCGCGCGTGGAACACGCCGTGCGCCGCGAGGTGCAGCACGTCGGCCGTGACCAGCGCGTCCAGGACGGCGCCGGTGCGCCCGGCCACCTGCCGGCCGCGAGGATGGAGGGCGAGCACCCGGCCGACCTCGGCCCCGGCGTGGGCGAGCCCCGGCCCGGCGGCCGCGGCCACCACGGGCGGCCAGGACGGGACGGGCCCGCGGTGCCGGGCCGCAAGCCACGCGGTCGCCCCGGCGGCCACGCTCACGGGGCGTTCGCGCAGACACGGCAGCGCGCCCCAGGGCAGCGTGTGCAGCACTCCGGCGGGTACGACCACCATCGGCCGGTCGCCCAGCTCGGCCTCGATCGGCCCGAACAACAGCCGTTCGAGCTCCTCCGCCGCCGGCCCGACCAGCCCGCCTCCGGTCCCGCAGTCGCCCAGGCTGCTTCTGCGCAGGGCGTAACGCAGCTGGATGAGCGCCTCCGTGATCGGCCCCAGGTCACCGAGCCGCCGCAGCGCCATCCGCTCGCCGGTGATCACCACCGCCAGCAGCGACCTGCCCTCGACGACGAACTCGACCAGCGCCCCCGAACCCAGCGCGGCCCGCACCTGGTCGGGGTCGGCCGTGCCGCCAGGGTGCGCGGGAGCCGCCACCGCCCGCCAGCGCTCGGCCCAGCCGAACACCTCGGCGGGCGACCCGTCGCGCACCGCCAGGCTCAGCCCGAACGCCGCCAGCCGCTCGCCGGCCCGCGCCGCGTGCGCCCGCAGCGCCGGGTCGTCGAACGCGTCCATCTGACTGCCCACCTCGGCCAGCCCGACACGCACCTCGCGGAGCGCGCCCGGGATGTCCTCGCGCAGCGACGCCTCCAGCGCGAGCGCGTGCCGGCGCACCGGCGCCGGGATCTGCGAGGCCCGCGCGAGGTGTCCGGCCTGCGCCTCGGAGGACAGGGTGATCAGCCGGGTCCCCTCGGGCATCTGCGGCGCGTCGGGGATCGCGTGCGCGGTCAGGTGAGCCAGCTGGTCGCGGGCCAGCGGGTGGTCGTCCAGCGCCAGGGCCGTCTCGGCGGCCACGAGCCGGAGGGCGCCCGCGCCCACCGCCAGGGCCGAGCCGGTTTCGAGCTCGTCGGCGCAGTCCACCAGGTCGCCCAGCAGCCGGGGAGTGGGACCTTCGAGCATCAGCCGGGCCCGCAGGGTCACCTCCCTGACCAGGGGCAGCCACGCCTCGCGGTCCTGCGCGGCCAGCTCCAGCTCAGCCCGCGCCGCCACGGTCAGCGCCCGGCGCGCGTCGCCGGTCAGCAGCTCGACCTGAGCGAGCTTGAGCCGCGCCTCCGCCAGCGCCACCAGGGCGCCGGACGCCTCCAGATCGGGCACGGCCATGGTGAGCAGCTCCCTGGCCTCGCCCGGGAGGTGGGCGGCCAGCAACGCACCGGCGAAGTCGGCCCGCATCGTCGCCAGGCGCTCGGGGTAGCCGAACAACGTGTCCTCGGCCGCCCGGTAGTGGCCGAACGCGCCCGCGAGGTCGCCTCGCCGTACCGCGAGGAACGGCAGGTTGGCCGACGCCAGGCGGACCAGGTGGTCGAGCCCGGCGTGCCGGGCGATCTGCAGGCAGGCGGTGATGTCGCGTGCGGCCGACTCCCAGTCGCCACGGTAGGCGTGGACCAGGCCGCGGTTGAGCAGCCCGCCGGCAAGGAACCTGCGGTCGTCGATCGTGCCGGGGGCGGCGACCAGCGCCTGCAGGGCGCGATCGCAGGAGGCGATGGCCTCCTGGTAGCGGCCCAGATGAGCGAGCGCCACGGCGCGCTGCGTGTCGAGCTTGGCCCGGTCGAGGGGCGAGAGGTAGGCCCAGGCCAGCGCGGCGATCCGGAGCGCCTGCAGGGGATGACCGCGTTCGGTGCGGACCGTCACCAGGGAGAGCCGCGCCTGCGCGAGGCGTTCGCGGGGCGCCTGGGGGGTCGCGATGGCCCGGCGCAGGTGCCGCTCGGCGGCCTGGAGGTCGCCCAGCTCTCGGGCGCCGAGGGCCATCGCCCTGAGGGCGACCACGGCCGCCTCCACGTCGCCGCAGGACTCGGCCGCGGACAGCACGGTGCGACCGGCGTGCAGCGCCTGCTCGGGATCCACGATGGAACGCAGCACCGCCGCCTCGGCGGCCAGGACCAGGACCAGCGGCTTGGCGTCGCCGGTCGCCTCGGCCGGAGGCGGCGAATGCGGGGGGCGGTCAGGAGCAGGGGGGCGCCGTCCGGAGACGGCGCCGGATCCCCTGCCGCTGTTCTTCGTCATGGGCGGATGCGCACCCACCGGGTTTGGACCGGCGCGTGGCCAGGACGATGGCACACCACGCTGAGCCAGCCCGGAGGCAGGCCGGTGGCCGCGAACTGGCCGGTGCGCGCGAGACGCCTCGTGAGCGTCAGATGGGGGGTCCGGACATCGACGTGGGTGCCCTCTCCCGGATGCGGGACGATCTGCCCCGCCACGTCGATGAGCCCGTCGCCCACCGTCACCTCCAGGTCGAAGGTGAGGCCGGCCGCGACGAAGCGGACCAGTTGGCAACCGTCGATGCCGCGTACGCCGTGGGGCGCGGCGCACTCGGCAGGCGCGGCGGTCACCGCTTGAGGAACCCGTAGCCCATAGGCATCGCGTGCGGCAGCGGAAACATGCCCGGGCATCGGGTCGTTCCCGGCGGCGAGCCGGAGCGCCGCCAGGAAGTACTCGTCGTTGATCATTGCACCGTCTCCTGTGATGAGATCAGGGTGCGCAGCTTTTCCAGGCACCGCGTTCTGGTTGGGCCCACGCTGCCAAGGGGCACGCCCAGACGCAGTGCAACCTGCTGGTATCCAAGATCCGTCGCGACCAGCTGGAGCAGTGTGCGGCATGGCTCGTGCAGGGTGGAGACCGTCCTCCAGAGGATGCGGCTGCTGTCGGCCTCCAGAACGGCCGCCGCTGGATCAGAGTCGAGTGCGACGTCGAAGAAAGGCGCTCGGGGGAGCTCCTTCCTGAGGATCAGAAGCGCTTCGCGGCGGGTGGTCGTCGCCAGCCACGCGCCAACGCCTGATGGTTCTCTGATGTCATGGAGGTGTTCGAGCAGACGCAGCCATGCTCCCTGGACCGCGTCCGCCGCATCGGCCTCGGTCAGCCCGCACACCCGGGCGACTGCCCACATGCGCGGCCCGAACCTCGACTCGAGCTCATCCCAGGCCGTCTGGTCGTCGTCGGCCGCTGCCTTGAGCAACTCCGCCGGATCGCGTGGCTCCTGCATGCGGCCTCCTCCGCCCGGGCTCACCAGGAGGCCATGCTGCCTCCCCGTGATCAGCCAAGGACTGAGCGTAAACTCTACAGACTCGACGGGACGAGAACCCCCAGATCGGCAATTTGCCGGGCCCCCTCGGGGGCGAGCACCCGCGCCGCCGCCTCGCGTACCGGCCGTTCCCTCGCCGCCTCGGCGACGGTGACCGTGTCGGGCAGCGCGCCGAGCGCGTCGGCGAGCAGGGGAGGCGGGCGGTCGTCGAAGGTGTGGCCGCCGAACGACAGGTTGAGCACCTGGGGCGGGTCCTCCCGCATCCGGTGCAGCGCCCGCACCACGCCGGCCTCGTCGCCCAGCCCCTGCCCGTCGAGCACCCCGCGGACGGTGAGCGACACGCCCGGCGCCCGCCGCGCCAGGATGCCGGCCAGGAAGGTCCCGTGGCCGGCCTGCTCACCCGGTGGCACCTCCTCGTCCACCTCGCGAAACCAGTCGCTGCCCGTCCACCACGGGTGGGGGGCGACGGGGGTGTCGAGCAGTCCCACGACCACGGGCGAGTGGTCCCGGCCCGGCCGGTGATGGACGCGCGGGACGGGGAACGGCCGGGAGGCCGGCCCGCCGAAGAAGAGCGGCTGGGCGGCGAGGACGTGGTTGGGCGAGGCGCGGAAACCCTGTTCGCGCAGGTCTCTGGCGAGCTCGCAGACGTCGGCCCCGGCCGTCAGCTGGATCACGCACACGCCGTCGGCCTCGGAGACGGCCTGGGTCCAGCGCGACGCGGCGGACAGGGCGCCACGGTCGGTCAGCAGCTGGCCCGGCCGGATGAACGCGGCGCCGGCAGGTTCGATGTCCATGAGCGGGTATCTATCCGCGCCCGGGCCGGTGTCACGCGTCACAGCCGCAACAACTTGGTATGGCCCCCCTCTGGTGTCCGATTGCGACCGACGGTAGTCTCTCCCTAGTCACTTGTGATCATCCCAGGACGAGGCCGTTGGGGAAGGCGCACCTCGTACCGATCGGGAGGTCCGGTGTCTGCTCGTGGCGTGATCTACGTCCACTCGGCTCAGCCCGCGCTGTGCCCTCATATCGAATGGGCGGTCGCGGGTGTTCTTGGCGTACCCGTGGACCTGACGTGGACGCCGCAACCCGCCGCGCCCAACGTGGTGCGAGCGCAGGCGGAGTGGGAGGGCCGGCCCGGTGTCGCGGCGGCCATCACCTCTTCCCTCATGGGTTGGCAGCGCATCCGCTTCGAGATCACCGAGGACGCCTCGTCAGGGGTCGACGGGTCCCGTCACGCCTATACGCCGACGCTCGGCGCCTTCAGCGCGGTCATCGGGGCGGCGGGCGACATCATGGTGCCCGAAGACCGGCTTCGCACGGCGATGCTGATGGCCGCCCAGGGCCGGTGCGTGCTGGAGGACGAGCTCGACAAACTGCTCGGAAAGCCCTGGGACGAGGAGCTGGAGCCGTTCCGCTACGCGGGCGACGGCGCGCCGGTCCGCTGGCTGCACGCCGCCGTCTGACCTCTCCCCGGCCTCCTGACAACCGCCGAGAGCAGACAGCCGTCGCGCGGACAGCCATCAATCGGACAGCCGTCGATCGGACGGCTGTCAATGGGACGGCTGTCAATCGGACAGCGAAAGGGTCCCGCACCTGACCTCGGTGCGGGACCCTTTCGGCCGCTCTTACAGCGGGATGTTGCCGTGGGCGCCCCTCGCGGGGGTGGCCTGGGCGAGCACCTTGGCGATCGCGCCGCGCGTCTCGCGCGGGTCGAGGACCTCGTCGATCACGCCCAGCTCCTGTGCCCGGCTGAGCCCGCCGGCCAGCTTCTCGTGCTCGCGAGCCAGCCGTTGCTCCAGCTCGGCCCGCTCCTCCTCGGGCGCCGCCGCCAGCTCGCGCCGCTTGAGGATGCGCACCGCGGCGACCGCGCCCATGACGGCGATCTCGGTCGTCGGCCAGGCGAACACCTTGGTGGCGCCCAGCGCGCGGGAGTTCATCGCGATGTACGCCCCGCCGTAGGCCTTGCGCGTGACCAGCGTGACCCGCGGCACCGACGCCTCGGCGAACGCGTGCAGCAGCTTGGCGCCGCGCCGGACCACGCCGTCGTGCTCCTGGCCGACCCCGGGCAGATAACCCGGAACGTCCACAAGGACAACCAATGGCACGCCGAACGCGTCACACATACGTACGAAGCGAGCGGCTTTCTCGGCGGACGTGGCGTCGAGGCAGCCGCCGAGCCGCATCGGGTTGTTGGCGATCACACCGACCGTCCGGCCACCGAGGCGGCCGAGCGACGTGACGATGTTCGGCGCCCACTTGGGGTGCAGCTCGATGCCCGGCTCGTCGAGCAGGCCGTTGACCAGCGGCTTGACGTCGTAGGCGCGGCGGGCCGACTCCGGCAGCAGGCTGGAGAAGTCGATCTCGCCGATGTCGGAGGCCCGCACCCGGCCCTGGTGGCCGAGCAGCGAGGCCAGCTGGCGTGCCCGCAGCAGCGCCTCGGTCTCGGTCTTGGTGACGACGTGCACGACGCCGCTGCGCTTGCTGTGCGGCTCGGGGCCGCCCAGGGCCGCGCTGGAGACGTCCTCGCCGGTCACGCTGCGGACCACGTCGGGGCCGGTGACGAAGATGCGGCCGGAGTCGGCCAGGATCACCAGGTCGGTGAGCGCCGGACCGTAGGCGGCGCCACCGGCGGCGGCGCCGACGACCACCGAGATCTGCGGCACCACGCCGGACGCCTTGGTCATCGCGGCGAAGACCCGGCCGACGGCGTGCAGCGACTCGACGCCTTCGGCGAGTCGCGCACCGCCGGAGTGCCAGATCCCGATGACCGGCACCCGTTCGCGGACGGCCACGTCGTAGGCGTGCACGATGTGCTCGCAGCCCTCGCTGCCCATCGCGCCGCCCTGGAAGCGGGCGTCACTGCAGAACGCGACGACGGGAACACCCTCGACGCGGCCCATGGCGGCGAGTGCGCCGCTCTTGTCCTCAGGAGTGATCAGCCTCAGCGAGCCCTCGTCGAGCAGCGCGGACAGACGGACGACGGGGTCTCGGGGATCCGCGGGCTCCTGATCGGAGCCGGACATCACCACCCGGTTGTCGAGCACGGTCATTCAGGCTCCCTTAAAGACGACGGTCGCGTTGTGGCCGCCGAATCCGAACGAGTTGTTCACCGCGGCGATGTCGCCTTCGGGCAGCCTGCGGTTGGCGCCGTAGACGAGATCCACCTCGATGCCGTCGTCGAGGTTGTCCAGGTTGATGGTGGCGGGCACGATCCGGTCGTGCAGCGCCTTGATCGTGAAGACCGACTCGATGCCGCCCGCGCCGCCCAGCAGGTGGCCGGTCATGGACTTGGTCGAGGTGACCAGGGGATGGGTGCCGATGGCCTTGGCGACCGCCTGGACCTCGATGACGTCCCCGGCGGGGGTCGAGGTGGCGTGCGCGTTGACGTGCTTGACGTCGAGGCCGGTGATGTCGGCGTCGTTGAGCGCCTGGGTCATCGCCATGATGATGCCCCGGCCCTCGGGCTCGGGCTGGGTGATGTGGTGCGAGTCGGCGGAGTAGCCGACGCCAGAGGCGTAGGCGTAGACGCGCGCGCCGCGCGCCCTGGCGAACTCCTCGGACTCCAGCACGATGATGCCGGCGCCCTCGCCGAGCACGAACCCGTCACGGTCGCGGTCCCACGGCCTGGACGCCCCGGCGGGGTCGTCGTTGCGGGTCGACATGGCGCGCGCGGCCGCGAAGGCGGCCACGTTGAGCCCGTGGATCGCGGCCTCGGTGCCGCCGGCGACGACGACGTCGGCGCGGCCCGACCTGATCATGTCCATCGCGTAGCCGATGGCCTCGGCGCCGGAGGCGCAGGCGGACACGGTCGCGTGCACGCCGGCCTGGGCGCCGCGGTCGAGCCCGATCCAGGCGGCCGGGCCGTTGGGCATGAGCATCGGCACCGTGAAGGGCGAGAGCCGGTTCCAGCCCCGCTCCTTGTAGGTGTCGTAGGCGGACAGGGTGGTGTTGATGCCGCCGATGCCGCTGGACACCACGACGCCGAGGCGCTCGGGCGCCACCTCAGGGGCGCCCGCGTCCTGCCACGCCTCGCGCGCCGCGACCATCGCGAACTGTTCGCTGCGGTCGAGGCGGCGGGCTTCCGGCCGGGGCAGCACCTCGGCCGGGTCGACGGCGGCCGTCCCCGCGAACTTCACGGGGACGGTGTCGACCCAGTCCTCGGTGATGGTCGTGACGCCCGACTGACCGGCGAGGAGCGCCGACCAGGTCGAGGTGACGTCTCCACCGACGGGCGTCGTCGCGCCGAGCCCGGTGACGACGACACGTACCCGGTTCGCACTCACGTTTTCGCGCTCCTTGTCGATCAGGGGTGTGACTTCAGTGCTGGATGAAGGTGAGGACGTCCTTGACCGTCTTGAGGTTCTTGAGCTGGTCGTCGGGAATCTCGACGCCGAACTCGTCCTGGGCGGCCACGGCGATCTCGACCATGGACAGAGAGTCGATGTCGAGGTCGTCCACGAAGCTCTTCTCGGGGGTCACCTCACTCGCCGGAATGCCGGTGATCTCGTTGATGATCTTGCCGAGGCCCTCGAGGATCTCCTGCTCGGTGGCAGCCATGTCGGTGGTTCTCCTTTGGATTTCTGCTGGATTCTGTACGGCTCCAGCCGTACAAGCTGTGGTGGATACGGCCGGAGCCGCAATGGATCCTATGGAATCTCGATGACTTGACCCGCATAGGTGAGGCCGGCGCCGAAGCCCAGGATCAGCGCTAGCTGCCCCGAACGAACCTCGCCACGCTCCAGCATGCGCGAGAGCGCGAGCGGGATCGACGCGGCGGAGGTGTTGCCGGCGGTGACGATGTCGCGGGCCACGACGGCGTTGTCGGCGCCGATCTTGCGCGCGATCGCCTCGATGATCCGCAGGTTGGCCTGGTGCGGGACGAACGCCGCCAACTCGGACGGGTCGACTCCGGCACGCTCACAGGCCTCCTTGGCGATCGGGTGCAGGGCGGTGGTCGCCCAGCGGAACACGGTCTGGCCTTCCTGGTGCAGGAAGGTGTCGCGCTCGTTGATGATGATCGCGTCGGACTTGTCGCCCGAACTGCCCCAGACTACCGGGCCGATGCCGGGGGCGTCGGCGGGGCCCACCACCGCGGCTCCGGCGCCGTCGGCGAAGATCACGGCGGTGGAGCGGTCGGTCCAGTCGATCCACTGCGACAGCTTCTCGGCCCCGATGACCAGCACGTGCTTGGCCGAACCCGCGCGGATCGCGGAGCTGGCGACGCCGAGCGCGAAGCAGAAGCCGGCGCAGGCGGCGTTGACGTCGAACGCGCCGGGCGCCGTGATGCCGAGCCGGTGGGCCACGATGGCCGAGGCGTTGGGGATCTGCGTCTCGAGCGTGCAGGTGGCGACGATGACCAGGTCGATGTCGGCGGCGGACAGCCCGCTCGCGGCCAGCGCCTTGCCGCCGGCCTGCACGGCCATGTCCTCGACGGACTCGGCCGCGCCGGCGATCTTGCGCTCCTTGATGCCGACCCGCGACTGGATCCACTCGTCGTTGGTCTCGATGGTCTTGGCCAGGTCGTCGTTGGTGACGACGTTGGCGGGCTGGTAGTGGCCGAGGGCCAGCACCTTCGCGCCCGGGGCTACGTCGGGGATTCTCACTTGATCAGCTCCCTGGCCGCGTCGAGGTCTTCGGGGTTCTTCAGAGCCACGGTCTGGATGCCCCGGAGCCCGCGCTTGGCCAGCCCGGTCAGAGTGCCGCCGGGCAGTAGCTCGATCATCGTGGTGACGCCCAGCTCGGCCATGGTGGCCATGCAGGAGTCCCACCTGACGGGATTGCGCACCTGCTTGACCAGGCGCTCGATGAGGTCGGCGCCGCCGGTGACGATCTGGCCGTCGGCGTTGGACAGCAGCCTGACCCGCGGATCGGCGGGAGTGACGGACTGGGCGGCCTCGCGCAGGTGGGCGACGGCCGGCTCCATGTGCGCCGTGTGGAACGCGCCCGCCACGGAGAGCGGGATGAGCCGGGCGCGGGCGGGAGGAGCCTCCTTGAACGCGGCGAGCTGCTCGAGTGTGCCGCCCGCGACGATCTGGCCGGCGCCGTTGATGTTGGCCGGGGTCAGCCCGTGTGCGTCGATCGAGGCCAGGACGTCGGCCTCGACGCCGCCGAGCACCGCGGTCATGCCGGTCTCGGTGATGGAGGCGGCCTTGGCCATGGCCTGGGCGCGCTCGCGGACCAGGCTCAGCGCCTGCTCCGGGGTCAGCGCCCCGGACAGCGCGGCCGCGGCGAACTCGCCGACGCTGTGGCCGGCGAGCAGGTCGGGAGTGGCGCCGAGCGCTTCGGCGGAGGCCAGTGCGGCGGCCACCAGCAGAGGCTGCGCGACGGCGGTGTCGCGGATCTCGTCGGCCCCCGCGGTCGTGCCGTAGGCGATCAGGTCGAGCCCCACGACCTCGGACCAGGCGCCCAGCCGGTCCGCGAAACCGGGCAGCTCGAGCCATGGACTGAGGAATCCTGGGGTCTGGGCACCTTGGCCCGGAGCGACGAGTACAAGCACGAAGTCCACCCTGCCCTGTAGAAGTTCGACACGCTGATAGGGATCCGTACGAACTTTGTCCGCACAGTTTTGTAGGAAGCCTACAATGAAGGTTTCGGGCGGGTTACGTTAGGGCGCGCCACGTTACGGCGCTCTCCGCGAGCCTGCCCAGAATGAGCCCGACCTGGAGGGTGAAGGCCGATCTGCCGTCGGTCGGCTGATAGCCGGCGAGCTCGGTGATCTTCTTGAGACGGTAGCGCACCGTGTTGGGATGCACGAACAGCAACCGCGCCGTGGCCTCCAGTGATGTGCCCTGCTCGAGGTAGGTGGCCAGCGTGTCGAGCAGCGGCGTGCCGGCCAGCGGCAGGTAGACGTTCTCGATGAGCTGCTTCCTGGCGTCCTCGTCGCCGTCGAGCGCCCGCTCGGCCAGCAGGTCGTCGGCGTGCACCGGCCGGGGCGCGTCGGGCCAGCCGGACGACGCCTTGAGCCCGGCCAGCGCGGCCCGGGCGGACCGGGCGGCGGCGTGCAGGTCGGGCACCTCGGGCCCGATGACGATCGAGCCCTGCCCGAAGCGGGCCACCACCTGCCGGGCGGCGTCGTTGACGCTGCCGGCGCCGCCCACGATCACGATCAGCCGGTCGGCCTGGACTCCGGCGAGCAGGTCCATGCCGATGCGGCGGCCCTTCTCCCGCAGCCCGTCGATCACCGTGCCCGGGTCCTCGTCGGGGGCGTGACCGGCGATCACCACCACGGGGGAGGAGGTCCAGCCGAGCGCCGCGGCCCAGGAGTGCAGCCCGTCGTCCACCTCGCCGCGCACCAGCGCGTCGACGATCAGCGCCTCCAGCCGGGAGTCCCACGACCCCCTGGCCTCGGCCTCGCGCGCGTAGACGTGCGCGGCGGCGAAGGCCACGTCGCGGGTGTAGCGCAGCATGGCCTGCTGGAGCTGGTCCTCGCCGCCCGGCGCGGCCAGTTGGTCGGTCTGCGCCTCGACGACCTCGACGACGATGCGGACGATGTCGACGGTCTGCTGCAGTGAGATGGACCGCTTGAGCTCGCGCGGCGCGGTGCCGAAGAACTCGATGCTGGGCGTCGGCCGATCCTCGCCCGCGTGCTGGAACCACTCGACGAACGCGGCGATGCCCGCCTGGGCCACCAGCCCCACCCACGAGCGGTCCTCGGCGCTGAGCGCGCGGAACCACGGGAGCCGCTCGTCCATGCGGGCCATGGCCGCGGTGCCGAGCGAGCCCATGGCCCGCTCCAGCCTTCGGGTGGTGTCGGCCCGGATCCGGTCTGTCACGCCTCCTAGAGTGCCAGGTCCGGTCAGATGACCGCGACGGCCGTGATCAGGCCGATCGCCACGTGGGTGACCGCGAGCAGCCGCGCGCCCGGCTGCAGCTCGGGCTCCTTGACCAGATCGCGGACCGAGATGCCGACCACCTTGTCGAAGGCGAGCATGGCCACGGTCTGCACCACGATGCCGACCAGGCCGAAGACCGCGGTGCCCGCGAGCCCCTCGCCCAGCCGGCCGCCGGAGGACCAGATCGAGGCCGCCACGATGAGCCCCACCGCGGCGAGCGCGGAGGTGGCGAGCAGGGTGGCGTTGGGGTTGCGCTCGCTGCGGATGATCGAGCTCAGCTTGCCGGGAATGGCGAGGTCGATCACGTAGAAGCCGACTATCAGCAGGATCACGCCGACGGCGGCGTAGGCGGCGATGGCGCCCGCGCCGCGGGCGAGGGTCTCCAGCAGGGTCATGATCGCTCGATTCGGTGAGGGACGAAGGACGAGGTGTCGTCGGTGATGAGGCCGGTGGTCTCCCTGATGCCCAGCCCGGCGGCCTCGTCGGCCACCATCCAGGCGCCGAGCACGGGCCGCTGGCCGTCGAAGTCGGGCAGGGCGTCGAAGCCCTGGAAGACGTAGCCCTCCTGGCCGTAGGAGCCGGAGGTCTCCTGGGTGCCGGCGGGCGTGACGATGCGCATCGAGGCGCCCTCCCGGCCGAGCAGCGGCTTGGCGATGTAGGAGGTCAGCTCGCGCGGGCCGTCGAGGTAGGCGGGCAGCAGGCCGGGATGGCCGGGGAACAGCTCCCACAGGATCGCGAGCAGCGCCTTGTTGGACAGCAGCGCCTTCCACAGCGGCTCGATCCAGGTCGCGTGCCGCACGGCGTGTCGCCCGAACGCGTCGGCCAGCATCCACTCCCACGGATAGAGCTTGAACGCCGAGCGGATCATCTGGCCGTCGAGGTCGACGAAACGGCGGTTGAGCTCGTCCCAGCCGATGTCCTCCATGGCGATGGCGGCGGTGGTCAGCCCGGCCTGCTCGGCGGTCTCCTGGAGGTAGGCCAGGGTCATCGCCTCCTCGCCGGTCTCGTCCATGGACGTCCAGGCGAAGTGGACGGGCCCGGCGGGCAGGGACAGCTCGCCCCAGCGGTCGATGAGCCGCTCGTGGACGGAGTTCCACTGGTCGTCGTCCGGGTGCGTGTCCTTCAGCCAGAACCACTGCGCCACCGACGACTCGACCAGCGAGGTCGGCGTGTCGGCGTTGTACTCCAGCAGCTTGGCCGGACCGGTGCCGTCGTAGCGCAGGTCGAACCGGGCGTACAGGTGGGGGTCGCGCCGCTCCCACGATCGGGCGACGTCGGCGGCGGCCCAGTCGGGGATGGCCAGGTCGGCGAAGCGGCCGGTCGAGACGATGTGCTCGGCGGCCTGCAGGCACATCGCGTGCAGCTCCTCGACCTGCGCCTCCAGGGCCTCCACCTCGTCCATGGAGAAGACGTAGTGGACCGACTCGTCCCAGTAGGGGCGGCTCAGCCCCTCGGGGTGGGCCGCGCGGTGGTAGGCGATGCCCTGGCTCTCGATGATCTTGTCCCAGCCGTCCCTGGGCACTCCGCGCTCGCGTCGCACCCGTCAGCCGCCACTGCTCGAACGGCTGCCGAAACCGCCTCGCTGGATCTCACGGCCGGCGCGCGAGGAGATGTTGACGTCGGACGGGCGCAGACTGGTGCCGCCGCGCACGCGGGTGCCGACCCGGCTGCCGCCGTAGTACCAGTGGTAGGCGCCGCGCGAGCCGACGTAGTAGTGGGAATTGCCGTCGTCGTCGTCGCAGTAGGACTCGTCGACGACCGCGTAGGAGCCGTCGGACAGCTGGTCGTTCATGTCGACGCAGTCGGCGGCGACCTCCTCGGTGTTCTGCGTGGCGGCGCAGAACCCGACCACCATGACGGAGACCACGCCGATGACGGTCAGCGTGATCACTCGCGACGACTTGGACGGTTTCGGCGGGGTCGGCCGTCCGGAAGGTCTCGGTGGTCCGGGTGGCCAGGGAGGTGGCGCCGGGGGCGAGGGGTTTCCCATCAGAATCCTGCTTTCATTGACCGGTGAGCCTATCGCCGCCATTCCCGGCCCATCAATCCGCCGGAGGGATGAGACACCCATGACGCCCGTCGAGGCTCTCCGGGAGATCGCCTTCCTGCTGGAGCGCGCGGGCGAGCCGGCCTACCGCGTACGCGCCTTCCGCCGCGCCGCCGCCGTCGTCGCGGGCCTGCCCGAGGAGGAGCTGGTACGGCTCGCGGACACGGGCGGACTGGCCGACCTGCCGGGCATCGGCAAGGTGACGGCCCTGGCGGTCACCGAGGCGCTGGCCGGGCAGGTGCCGACCTACCTGCGCCGGATGCGGGCCACCGAGGGAGCCGACCTCGACGACGAGACGATGGCCCTGAGGGCGGCGCTCAAGGGCGACCTGCACAGCCACTCCGACTGGTCGGACGGCGGCTCGCCGGTCGAGGAGATGGCCGAGGCGGCCCGTGCGCTCGGCCACGCGTACTGGGCGCTGACCGACCACTCGCCCCGCCTGACGATCGCCAATGGCCTGTCGGCCGCCCGGCTGAGGCGGCAGCTCGACGAGGTCGACCGGCTCAACGAGCGGCTGGCGCCGTTCCGGATCCTGACCGGCGTCGAGGTCGACATCAACCCCGACGGCACGCTCGACCAGGAGCCCGAGCTGCTGGCACGGCTGGACGTGGTGGTGGCCAGCACGCACTCCAAGCTGAGGATGAACCGCTACGAGATGACCCGCAGGATGGTGACGGCGATCGCCGACCCGAACGTCGACGTCCTCGGCCACTGCACCGGGCGGATCGTCCGGGGCGGCACCAGCCGCGGCGGGCGCAGGCCCGAGTCGGAGTTCGACGCCGAGCTGGTCTTCGAGGCCTGCCGCCGGTTCGGCGTGGCCGTCGAGATCAACTCCCGGCCCGACCGGCAGGACCCGCCGAAACGGCTGATGCGGCTGGCCTACGAGATGGGCTGCGACTTCGCGATCGACTCCGACGCCCACGCGCCCGGCCAGCTCGACTGGCAGCGGTTCGGCTGCGAGCGGGCCGCGCGGTGCGGCATCGAGCCCGCCCGGGTGGTCAACACCTGGGCGTTGGACGAGCTGCTGGCCTGGACCCGGTGACGCGACCCGTGGCGGTGGCGTGAGACCTCTGTGGCCCGCCGGTGAGGAGCGTCTGACGGGGGCCGCCGCCCGCCCGCCGATTGTCGGTCGCCGCGCGTAGCGTCCCGGTTGTGAACCGTACCGATCGGCTCTACGCGCTCGTCGAGGACCTGCGCGCCATCTCGCCCCGCCACCGCTCAGCGCGCGAGCTCGCCCAGCGGTTCGAGGTGAGCGTGCGCACGATCGAGCGCGACATCACCGCGCTGCAGGAGTCGGGAGTGCCGATCTACGCCGAGCCGGGGCGCAGGGGCGGATACGCCATCGACAGGAAGATGTCGCTGCCCCCGCTCAACTTCACGCCCGCCGAGGCCGTGGCCATCGCGGTGGCGCTCAGCAGGGCCGGCGACCAGCCGTTCGGCCGGCAGGCGCGCAGCGCGTTACGCAAGGTCGTGGCGGCCATGCCGGGGCCCGAGGGCGAGCTGGCCCGGGAGCTCGCCCGGCGCGTCCAGGTGGCCGAGCCGGCCGAGCCAGGCACCGGGGTCCGGCCCCTCGGCGGCGAGGGCGTCTCACGCGCCATCGAGGACGCCCTGCAGCGGCGGCGCGTGCTCAGGCTCGACTACGCCGACGCCAAGGGCGCGCTGACCTCGCGCGACGTCGAGCCCGGCGTGTTCCTGGGCGGGCGCGGCGGGTTCTGGTATCTGGTGGCGTGGTGCCGGCTCCGCGACGACGTGCGGGTCTTCCGGCTCGACCGCGTCGCCGCGGCCACGGTCACCGGCGAGCGCTGCCCCGACCGGCCGCTGGAGGGGTTCGCCACCGAGGTGCCCGACATGCTCGTGCACGGCACCCTGCTCGACTGAGTCACTCGAAAATTCGCTCGAAAACACCGACATAGGGTTGTCGCCTCCCCGGTGGATCCTGGTCCCTGTTCGACGGACAGGAGACGGCGCCGTCCTCCGCGTGGAGACGGACGGCGCCGGCGGCGATCCGCCAGGCGGGCCGGCGTCGCCTGTCCGGACGACACGCCGGGTGTCTTCTCGGGGCTACCCCGACGGCATGACCGGCGGTGGGTCCGCGCGGGCGCCTTCCCCGCCGGCCGGGCTCACACACGGGGCCGCCTCGCGAGCGGTCAGCCCTCCCTGGGCTCGCCGCCGATCGCCGAGCGGCGGCGCGTCCAGGGCTCCCGGTCCGCGCTCGGCCCCGCTAGAACGCGGCCTTCGCCAGCCAGCGGTCGAGCAGGTCGCGGTCGCCGAAGACGGCCAGCGTGTCCGCGAAGCGCCGGCCGTACATCATGAGCAGCAGGTCGCCGGCCGGGCCGCGGACGGCGACGTCACCCTTGGCGTGGCCGGGTTCCCAGCTGACGCGGCCCTCGGGGCCCTGCGTGATGGTCCACTCACCGTCGGTGTCGGTCGCGTGCAGGTGGATCGTGGCGCCGTCCGCGCCGGCCTCGGCCAGGCGGCGCGTGACCCATCGGGCGTGCGGCAGGTTGCCGAGCAACTCCTCGATCCCGTCGGCCGCCACCGGCGCGGGCACCGCCGGCTCCAGGCCGAGCGCGAGCTCCGCGTCGACGCGATGGACCACCAGCTCGTACGCCATCCGCCGCGCCCAGTAGGCGGCCGAGTGGTCGCCGCCCCACGACCACACCGGCGTGGCGGGGTCGGTCGACCGGAGCACGGCCAGCAACCGGGAGGCTCCGGCCGCCAGCCACGCGACGTCACCGCTCTCACCGGGTGCCAGGCCGCCCGGCACGTCGCGCGACCAGATCGGCTCGCTCGCCCGGGTCGTCAGGAGGTGGATCACCCAGCGGTGCGTGCCACCGACGTGGGTGACCAGCTCGGCCAGCGTCCACCCCGGACAGCTGGGCACCGGCGTGCCAGGGGCGGCGCCGGTGACCAGCTCGACGAGGCGGGCGGTTTCGCTTTCCACGAGCGCGCAGTAGTCCTTCACACGCCCGAGACTAGATCAGGCGGCCGCGCAGGAGACGTCCTGGTTCGGCACCTTGCCCTTGAGCAGGAACGAGTTCACCATGCTCTGAATGCACGTGTTGCCCGAGCTGTAGGAGCCGTGTCCCTGGCCCTCGTAGGTGAGCAGGGTGGCGTTCCCGAGCTGCCTGGTCAGGCTGGGCGCCCACTGGTAGGGAGTGGCCGGGTCGCCCTTGCCGCCGACCACGAGAATCGGCGCCGAGCCCTTAGCGTTCACCTTCCTGGCCTCGTTGCTGCCCGCGACCGGCCACGAGGTGCAGATCCCGCCCGCGCCCTCGCTGCCGAACAACGGTGAGATCTTGATCGCCTCCTTCCAGGTGCGCGTCAGCTCGCTCTCGTCGGGCCGCTCGGCGGAGTCCACGCAGGTGATCGCCGGGAAGCTGGACATCTGGGTGGTGTAGGTGCCGTCCTTGGAGCGGCCGGTGTAGGAGTCGGCCAGGTAGATCAGCGCGTCGCCCCGTCCCTTGTCCGCCTGCGCGAGCGCGGTCTCCAGGAACGGCCAGGCACCCTCGGAGTAGAGGGCGGCGGCGAGCCCGGTGGAGGCCAGACCCTGGGTGAGCCGGCGGTTGCCGACCGGCAGCGGCTTGTCGACCAGCTTGTACATCAGCCGCATGACGTTCGCGTCGGCGGCCTTCACGGTGTCGCCGAGCTCGCAGCCCTCCTTGACGCAGTCCTTCAGGAAGCTCTCGTACGCCTGCTGGAAGCCCCTGGTCTGGGCCAGGGTGCGCTGCCTGAACGTGACGGACGGGTCGAGCGGCGCGTCGAGCACCACCCGGCCGACCTTGTTCGGGTACTTGGTGGCGTAGACCGCGCCGAGCTGCGTGCCGTACGACATGCCGAGGTAGTTGAGCTTGGCATCGCCGAGCGCGGCGCGCAACCGGTCCATGTCGCGGGCGGTGTTGCCGGTGCCGATGTACGGCAGGAGGCGACTCGCGTCACGCTTGCAGAGCTCGGCGAACCTCTGGTTGGCCGCCCTGCCCGCCTCACGGGTCTTCTGGGTGGGCGGCAGCGTGTTGAGCTCGACGTACGCGTCCATGTCCGCGTTGCTGCCGCAGCGCACGCCCGAGCTGCGGTCGACGCCGCGCGGGTCGAAGCTGACCAGGTCGTAGCGGGTGCGCAGGGTGTCGAACATCTTGGCCGCCTGGGCGAGGGTGTCGACACCGGAGCCGCCCGGGCCGCCGAAGTTGAACACCAGCGAGCCCAGCCGCTTGCTCTGGTCGGTGGCCGCGATCTTGATCAATGCCAGGTCGATCGTACCGAGATCGGGATTGGCGTAGTCGAGTGGCACGGTGAGTTTCCCGCACCTGACGCCGGGCTCCTGGCGGGTGGGCGGCTCTCCGTCAGGACGGACGATGTCCGTGCACGGGCCCCAGGAGATGGGGTCGACGACGACGCCTTTGGGCTCGGTGTCGGGCGTCGCCGTGCTCACACAGGCGGTGGCGGACACTGCCAGCGTGGCGGCGGCAAGGACATGACGCATATGTGCTCTCCCCCTAGGGCTCTCAAGGGGGGAGGCAGTGCCCACAATACGTGAGGGCCGCCGGGACGGCGACGCGCCGCGAGGGGCGGACGTCCCCGCGCGCGAGTGCGCGGGGACGCCTTTCGCCGGGCTCAGACGCCCATGGACTGGGTGTCGTTGCTCTCCGCGCCGCCGGCCTCGGTCACGCCGTTCTTGAGGTGGTAGCGGGCGATCGCCTCGCGCAGCACCTCGGCGTCGAGCTCGCCGCGCTTGACCAGGCTGGTGAGCACGGCCAGCGTGATCGAGGCGGCGTCGACGTGGAAGTGGCGGCGCAGCGCCGAGCGGGTGTCGGACAGGCCGAACCCGTCGGTGCCCAGCGAGGACCAGTCACCCGGCACCCACTGCGCGATCTGGTCCTGGACGGCCTTCATGTAGTCGCTGACGCCCACGAACGGCCCCGTGGCCTGGGACAGGGCCTGGGTGACATAGGGGACACGGCGCTCGGCGTCGGGGTTGAGCAGGTTGTGCTCGTCGCACGCCAGCGCCTCACGGCGCAGCTCCGACCACGACGTCGCCGACCACACGTCGGCCGACACGCCCCAGTCCTCGGCCAGCAGCCGCTGGGCCTCCACGGCCCACGGCCCGGCCACGCCGGAGGACAGGATGTTGGCCTTCGGCCCCTGGGTCCGCGGCCCGTCGGCGAACTTGTACAGGCCCTTGAGCAGGCCCGCCACGTCGAGGTCCGCGGGCTGCGCGGGCTGCAGGTAGGGCTCGTTGTAGACGGTCAGGTAGTAGAACACGTCTTCGGGCTGATCGCCGTACATCCGGCGCAGGCCGTCCTTGACGATGTGGGCCACCTCGAACGCCCAGGACGGGTCGTAGGACACCGCCGCCGGGTTGGTGGAGGCGATGAGCGGCGACTGGCCGTCCTCGTGCTGCAGGCCCTCGCCGTTGAGCGTGGTGCGCCCGGCGGTGGCGCCGAGCAGGAAGCCGCGGCCCATCTGGTCGCCCAGCTGCCACATCGCGTCACCGGTGCGCTGCCAGCCGAACATCGAGTAGAAGATGTAGATCGGGATCATCGGCTCGCCGTGCGTGGCGTAGGACGTGCCGGCCGCGATTGTCGAGGCCATCGACCCCGACTCGCTGATGCCCTCGTGCAGGATCTGCCCCTGCACCGCCTCCTTGTAGGACAGCAGCAGCTCCCTGTCGACGGCCTCGTAGGTCTGGCCGTGCGGGGAGTAGATCTTGGCCGTCGGGAACATGGCGTCGAGACCGAAGGTGCGGGCCTCGTCGGGGATGATCGGCACGAAGCGGTGGCCGATCTCCTTGTCGCGCATGAGGTCCTTCAGCAGGCGTACGAAGGCCATCGTGGTGGCCACCTGCTGCTTGCCCGAGCCCTTGGCGAACTGCTGGTAGACCGAGTCGGCGGGCAGCTTGACCGGCTTGGCCCGGACCACCCGCTTGGGCAGCACGCCGCCCAGCGCCGCGCGGCGCTCCCGCATGTACTCGATCTCGGGGTCGTTCTCGCCCGGGTGGAAGTAGGGCGGCAGCTCGCCTTCGAGCGCGGAGTCGGGGATCGGCAGGTAGAGCCGGTCGCGGAACTCCTTGAGCTCGGCCTTGGTGAGCTTCTTCATCTGGTGGGTGGCGTTGCGCGCCTCGAAGTCCTTGCCCAGCGTCCAGCCCTTGATGGTCTGGGCCAGGATGACCGTCGGCTGGCCGACGTGCTCACGGGCAGCCTTGAAGGCCGCGTAGACCTTGTGGTAGTCGTGGCCGCCGCGCGACAGCTTGCGGATGTCGTCGTCGGTCAGGTGCTCGACCATCTTGCGCAGGCGGGGGTCGCCGCCGAAGAAGTGCTCGCGGATGTAGCCGCCCGACTCGACGGAGTAGGTCTGGAACTGCCCGTCGGGCGTGGTGTTCATCTGGTTGACCAGCACGCCGTCGACGTCGGCGGCGAGCAGTGGGTCCCAGTCGCGGCCCCAGACGACCTTGATGACGTTCCAGCCGGCGCCCCGGAAGTAGGACTCCAGCTCCTGGATGATCTTGCCGTTGCCGCGTACCGGGCCGTCGAGCCGCTGCAGGTTGCAGTTGATGACGAACGTGAGGTTGTCGAGCTCCTCGCGGGCCGCCAGGCCGATCGCGCCGAGCGACTCGGGCTCGTCCATCTCGCCGTCGCCGAGGAACGCCCAGACGTGGCTGCGGCTGGTGTCCTTGATCTGGCGGTTGAGCAGGTAGCGGTTGAACCGCGCCTGGTAGATCGCGCTGATCGGCCCCAGGCCCATGGAGACCGTCGGGAACTCCCAGAAGTCGGGCATGAGCCGCGGGTGCGGGTAGGAGGGCAGGCCGTGGAAGCCGTGCGACAGCTCCTGCCGGAACGCGTCGAGCTGCGCCTCGTTGAGGCGGCCCTCCAAGAAGGCGCGGGCGTAGATGCCGGGCGCGGCGTGCCCCTGGAAGAAGACCTGGTCGCCCGACTCGCCATGGTCCTTGCCGCGGAAGAAGTGGTTGAAGCCCACCTCGTAGAGCGATGCGGCGGAGGCGTAGGTGGCGATGTGGCCGCCCACGTTGGTGCGGGCGTTGGCGCGGGACACCATGATCGCGGCGTTCCAGCGGATGTAGGCGCGGATGCGCCGCTCGACGTGCTCGTCGCCGGGGAACCAGGGCTCGCGCTCCGGCGGAATGGTGTTGATGTAGTCGGTGCTGCGCAGGCCCGGCACGCCGACCTGGTGCTCGCGGGCGCGCTCCAGCAGGCGGAGCATCAGGTAGCGAGCCCGGCTGCGGCCCTCCGCCTTGACGACGTTGTCGAGGGACTCGAGCCACTCGTTGGTCTCACTGGGGTCGACATCAGGAAGCTGGCTGGGTAGGCCGTCGCTGATGATCGAGAAACGCTGGCGTCCGGAAGCCACTGGGTCTCGCCTTCCGAGGATGACTGGTGTCTGGTCTGGGTCGCCTTCCATCCTGGTCGCTAGTCGTAGAAAGTGCATCTCTACTCGTTGGTAACCAGGACGTCCCTGCTGGCAGGGGGTCATGGGTGGCCTAGACCACCAATGATAGGACGAATCAAGGGGCTAGAGTACAGGGCCGAGGTAATTTAACAAGTCCGGAAAACCTTCGAAAATTCGCCCGCATGCTCCGAGTATCCACCTTCAGCGGGACGGCGTCATCCGGGTGGGGGGTATCGGGCTCCGCGCCGGGGCTCGCCCGGGCCTCTTCAGCTCTCAGCGCAACGTTTCGGTCAGGATTGGGGCTGACTCTCCTGAGTGGAGTGGCGATCCCTCTTTTCGAACCGGCTTCGCCGTACGAGTGTGGAGGCATGAATGCGACGGTTGGCGACCGGCTCCTCGTGCATGGCAACTCCGTCGGCGAGAGAGACCGGACTGGCGTGATCATCGAGGTCAAGGGCGGCGACGGCGGGCCCCCGTACACCGTGAGATTCGACGACGGGCATACCGGGCTGGTCTTTCCCGGGCCTGACGCGGTGGTCGTGCCTCAGTAGGCTGCTTGTGTGAGATCCGAGATCATCTCCGTGGACACGGGCTCGCGCGAGACGGTGCACGACATCACCGCCCAGTGCGCGGAGTTCGCCGCGGCGCAGGCCGAGGACGGGCTGCTGCACGTCTTCGTCCCGCACGCGACGGCGGGCGTGGTCCTCGTGGAGCTGGGAGCGGGCAGCGACGACGATCTGCTCGCCGCGCTGCGCGACCTGCTGCCCGCCGACGACAGATGGCGCCACGCCCACGGGTCGCGCGGTCATGGCAGGTCGCACGTCATGCCCGCGCTCATCCCGCCGTACGCCACGGTGCCGGTGATCCAGGGACGGCTGGCCCTCGGCACCTGGCAGTCGATCGCGCTCGTCGACCTGAATGTCGACAACCCGCAACGCCAGGTTCGGCTGTCGTTTTTGTCCAATTGATACCTGCGAACCACTGCCGTACCCGTGGCGACCGTTGACGACTGAGGGTCACAGCGTGTGGACTGTCCCGAAGCGATAAACCGCATAAGCGGCCACTCAAGCAGGAGGGATAAACGTGAGCGCGACCGCGGGTCAGGCGCAGAGCGAGCGCGGCCTGGCCGAACGACTTGGCCTCAAGCCGGGTCAGGTGGTGCAGGAAATCGGCTGGGACGAGGACGTCGACGACGAGCTTCGCGATTCCATCGAAGACCTGACCGGCAACGAACTGCTGGACGAGGAGACCGACGACGTCGTCGACGTGGTGCTGCTGTGGTGGCGTGACGGCGACGGAGACCTCTTCGACGTCCTCAGCGACGCCATGCGAGCACTCGCCGAAGGCGGCCGGATCTGGCTGCTGACTCCCAAGGCCGGGCGCGAAGGCCACGTGGAGCCGAGCGACATCGGGGAGGATGCCGCTACCGCGGGTCTCTCGCAGACCAGCAGCATCTCCGCCGCCCCCGACTGGTCGGGGACCAGGCTCGTTTCGCCGAAAGGCCGACGCTAGGGAGCCAGTGCGCCGGCCGTACGGCAGGATGAAGTCCGTGATGGAACATCCGGTCGAGGTGGGCGTCCCGGCTCCAGACTTCGAGCTCCAGGACCAGCACGGCACTCCGGTGAAGCTGTCAGGCTTTCGGGGCAGGAAGGTCGTGCTGGTCTTCTACCCGCTTGCCTTCAGCGGGATCTGCCGCAGTGAGCTGGCGGCGCTGCGCGACCTCCCGGGCGACGCACAGGTCCTCACCGTCTCTGTGGACTCGTTGTTCACCCATCGTGCCTGGGCGGAGCAGGAGGGCTACCTGTTCCCTCTGCTCTCCGATTTCTGGCCACACGGACAGGTCGCGCGGGCGTACGGTGTGTTCGATGACGCGAAGGGCGTCGCTCGCCGCGGCACCTTCATCATCGACGGCGAGGGCGTGATCCGGTGGTCGGTGGTCAATCCGATCGGTTCGGCGCGTGACATCGCCGCCTATACCAAGGCGCTCGCCGATATTTCGTAACGGAGGACATCATGCCCTGCTATCGCTGCGGGGCCCGGCAGACCGACCCCGTCCGCGGGGCCAGCCCGTGGAAGCGCGGGGTGCGCCAGGAGGCGCAGGTGCTGATCTGCCCGGACTGTCAACGCCGGCACGATCTCGACCTCGACACGTGCGGCACCTGCCAGTCCACGGCGCTCATCTGCCGGCTCGGTGAGGTGGAATGCCGCTCCTGCGGCACTGTGCGCCTGGCGCGCGCCGACGCGTTCGCCTGCTCGGGTGCGCCGCCCGTGCCGCCGGGGCTGTCGGCCGAGGTGGAGGCCGCGCTCAACCGGGTGCTGGGCCGCGCCTGACCGCCTTGCCGGACATGTACTGAGCTGCGCTATCGTCTCCTTTCGTGTCCGCAACTAGTTCGTTCGTCGTCGGTCTCGACGTCGGAGGCACGTCCATGAAGGGCGGCCTGGTCAGCGAATCCGGCGCGGTCCTGCTGAGCGAGCGGCGTCCCACGCCCCGCGCGGACGGGCCGGACGCGGTCGTGGCCGCCATCCGCGGCTTCATCAGCCACCTGGCGGCCGCCGGTGACGGGGTCCCCGTCGGTGTCGGCCTGGCCGTCCCGGGGCTGGTCTCCGCCGACACCGCCCTCTACGCCACCAACCTCGGCTGGCGCGACGTGCCCGCCACGGCCTTCACCGCGCTGGACATCCCCGTCATGCTCGGCCACGACGTACGCACCGGCGGTCTGGCGGAGAGCGTGCTCGGCGCCGGACGTGGCATCCCCGACTTCCTCTTCCTGCCCATCGGCACCGGCATCGCCGGCGCCATGATCCTGCACGGCGAGCCGTACGGAGGCGCCTCGGGGTGGGGCGGCGAGATCGGCCACATCCCCGTCTTTCCCGAGGGCGAGCAGTGCGCGTGCGGCCAGCTCGGCTGTCTGGAGACGTACGCCTCGGCGGCCTCGGTGGGCAGGCGCTACAGCCTCCGGGCCGGCCTGGAGGGCGTCCGGGCCGAGCAGGTGGTCTCCTCCGACGACCCGGTGGCCGTCGAGGTGTGGGACGAGGCCGTGGAGGCCCTTTCGGTGGCCCTGGCCACCTACACCCTGCTGCTCGATCCGACCATGATCGTGCTGGGGGGAGGGCTGGCCGAAGCGGGGCCGGCCCTGTTCGACCCGGTGCGCACCCGGCTGGTGAAGCGGCTCGCCTTCCGGGACGCGCCACCGCTGGTCCCGGCCGCCCTCGGGGTGGACGCCGGGATGCTGGGAGCCGCCCTGCTGGGCTGGCGGGCCGCCGGACGTCCCGAACTGGGGTCGGGCTGGGCGGTGGATGTGCGGCCGGAGCCGTTGGTGTCGTAAGGTGTAGTGCCGATCAGGGGCGGTTAGCTCAGCGGTAGAGCACTCGCCTTACAAGCGAGGGGTCACTGGTTCGAACCCAGTACCGCCCACCTGTAAAAGGAGCCCTGTTTCCGATCATGGAAATGGGGCTTCGTGCCATTGGCCGGTGTGGGGGATCTTTGAAGATCCGTTGGCGTCTTCAGTGAACTTGACGTTCATTGCGTCGGCGATCTTCCGGTCGGCTTCCGCCGTGCTGTGCTGGTAGATCAGCGCCGCCCGGACGGAGTCATGGCCCATGCGTTGCATGAGATCTTTGAGGATCGCTCCCGAACTGGCAGCGATCGAGTTGCCGTTGAGGGTTGGGTCACCGTCCGTGACCGCGACCTGCCAGACCAGTTCTGCGGTCTGCTTGTCGCGGGCCTGCACGAAGCGCCCGTTGGGCGAGGCGTCGAAGTCCTTGACGGGCTTGACCCGCCGACGAGGTAACAGCCGTGCGGGAAGACGTCGGTGTCACCAGTGCGATAGACAGTCGCTCAGGCCGGCGGCCCGACATTCCTGGAGGATCTAGTGCGAATCATGTGGGGCTGCTTAACCGCAGTCGTGATCGTTCCACTGGTCGGACTGTTCCTGCTGATCATGATCCCGATATGGCGTGATGATGCCCGGCTGGACGCCTTCTACGATCGCGTCGTTGCCTACCCGCTCCCGCCGAACAGCCGAGACGCCTTCTCGATGGATCGCGATGCGACCTTCGGGAAGAACCTGGTCGGGGGCAGCGGGTCCTATTGTGACTACCGGGTCAGGATTACGCTGCAGACGGCGCTTACTCCACAGGAGATCCACCGCCACTACGACAACGCGTCGATCGCCGGAGCCGAGTCAAAAGCGATGATTTCCCTGTACTTCAGAGACGAGGACTCTGCTGGCGGTCGCCGGGTCATCGTCGAGGCGTACGACTCCCATGACTGGGATGGGGATTGGCGCTGCTACTAGCGCAGCAGCTTGCGGACCGCGTGCAGCCGGGCAGTCATGCGATCGGATACGCGTCTTTCAACTCGTGCCGGTCGGCGGGCAGCAGGACCTCCACGACGGCCAATGGCCGGCCGGAGGCATCACGGGCCGCGCCGAAGACAGGCAGGAGCGGCCGGTTCTTCGGCATGGCCAGTTGCTTGGCTTCGTCGGTCGAGGGCATGCGGGCTCGATGCGCCCCTGAAGAGCCTGCACAAGCTGTGCACACTTCGGCGGCACCGACTCTAGCGGCATCACGACCGTCCAACGCCCGACAGGTTGTTTTACCAAGTTTGGGCGTAACCGGCTTGCCGTCAGCTGTCCACGTGGTTCGCGGAAGCGGGAAGTCGAACGTAGAGAAACCGGCAGGCAGCGCAGTGGCCGGGCTGGGAAGGGCGCCGTGGGGGCTGCCACTGCAACTGCCTGCCGGGCGAGGCGCGACGAGACAAGGTGGCGGCGACCCTTACCCCTCCGGTAGGGACCACGCTTGTCTCGCCGCGCCGGTCATCACCTGGCGATGTACTCAGCCAGGAGCTTCGCCGCGCCTGCCGGGTCGCTGGCCGGGTGCCGTTGCTCGGCGTTCTGCCAGGAGTAGTAGGCCCCGCCGAACCCGACGAACACCCACACCGGCATCCCCGGCTCCAGCTTGTGCACCATGAGCGCGGTGTTGTTATCCCGCAACTCGGCATTGACGCCGAGGTTCGTGAGCTGGTCGCGCAGCCGGACGAGCATGTCGCCCTCGTCCCGGTTCGGCGGGAAACCGGCCACCGCCGTCTGCATGATCGAATTCATTTTTCCGCTCCCTTCGGCCCGGCCGTCTCCGAGTCAGTCGAGACACTCCCGCTCCTCACTTGAGATCTGATCTCCGTCGGTGTCGCCGATGAGGAGCGCACGGCGCGAGTCGCGCAGCTTGATCCCGCGCCCCCGGCAAGCAGGGCAGGGCGACGTCTTGCTTGTCTCGTCTGGCCGGATCACCGTCGCCATCTCCTCGTTCATCCGGCGTTCCCTATGGCGGGAGGCCGCGTGACGTACCGTGGTTGACTGATGACAAGTCCACCGGCAACCGCGACTGAGCAGAACCCCTGAACGGCCCACTTGTTTTCCCCTTTCGAGCCCCCAGCCGGGAGGAAGGCCCGCAGATGCCCGACTACATCCCGAACGTGCGGCTACGTGCCTGGCGCAACGAGAACCGACTCACCCGTGCGGACATGGCCGACCGCATCAACGCCACACCGATCGGCGTCGCCGAGGGACTGGCGTGTGACGAGGAACGGGTTCGGCGCTGGGAAGCCGGTGAGGTCCGGTGGCCGCGTACGCCTTACCGGCTGGCGCTCACCCAGCTGACCGGCCTGGAGCCGGAAGTGCTCGGGTTCACCCAGAACAGGCAGACAGGGAGCCGTCTCGTCGAGGCTCACGTGATGCCCATGGATGCCCTGCGGGCCGAGGCGGACCTGTACGGGACCATGCAACTCGCACAGCAGCTCCAGGCGTCCGATGTGGGGAGCGGGACGTTGGAAGCTCTGGCCGAGGCTGTCGATCTGCTGTGTCGCGCCTACCCGGTCGTGCCCGCCGGAACGCTGCGGGATCGCACACAGAAGCGCCTGGCCCAGATCAACCATCTACTCGCCGGGCGCCTCACGCTTGACCAGCACCGCGAATTGCTCGTGATCACCGGATGGCTAACTGCCCTGCTGGGATGCGTTCACTACGACCTGGGCGAAAGAGAAGAGGCCGAGACCGCTCGACGTACCGCGTTCGAGATGGGTCGCCAAGTCGGGCACGGCGAACTCATGGGATGGGCACACGAGATGTCGGCGTGGTTCGCCCTCGTCGAAGGCCGCTACGAAGACGTCGTCACCGCCGCTCGCATGGGCCAAGCAGTGGCCGGCCCCAGCAGCGCCATGGTCCAGCTCACCCTTCAAGAAGCCCGTGGCCTAGCTCGCGTCGGCGACCGTCGCGAAGCCGATCGTGCCCTGACTCGGGGAGCCGAAGTGCTCGGAAGTCTGCCCATGCCCGACCACCCAGACCACCACTTCGTCTTCGATCACGCTAAGTGGGTCTTTTACGCTGCCACCTGCTACACCTGGCTCGTCGACGATGACCGAGCCGAAGAACACGCCCGCGAAACCATCCAGATGCACACTCGCCCAGACGGCACCTCCAATGCCCCCATGCGAGTTGCCGACGCTCACATAGACCTCGGCATCGTGCACGCCCGACGAGGAGATCTTGACGCCGCGGTAAACCACGGAATGGCAGCATTCGACATTGACCGACGATCTCTCACCGACCTCGTAAACAGGGCTGGAGATCTCAACCGAGTGCTACGTCAACATCATCGGCGAGAAGCGCTCGCTGAGGAATTCCACGAACGGTTCCTTACTGCTCGTCGGGCACTCATCGCACACCAGCATGAACTTCTGGACTAATTATGAAGCAATTGTTTGAATCACAGTTGCAATAGCGCTGATGCCGCTTAACGCCAGAGAAGCTACCGTCCAGCCGTCATAGTCAAACTTTTGCTTAGCCATTCTAACTTTCGAGCGGAGCTGAAGCTTCAGTAGGCGCCTTGCTCCCACAAAGTATGCGATGCATCCAGCAAGGCGCCACCAATGGTCCGTCCGAAGTGTTATGCCGGATTGGCGCAACTCCTCCTTGCTAGAAAATAGGGGGGTGCCCATGAAGTGATCGGCAATCAGATTCAAGGGCAGAAGCGCAAAGGCGAAGGCTGCCACGTAGAGCGCAACGATGCCGACTAGGACCACATTGGCCGGAACGTCTTTTCTGGACGGAATCGATGGGCGAAATTCCCAGATGGTGTCATCCCTGCGCCACCAGCGATGCTTTCGCGAGGCCGCGATTTGCACTCCTCTGGCCCAAGCCCTGGAAAGGATTGGCCGACGCAGTGCTAGAAATTCTGCGAGCTCTTCATATCGTCCTAATGCCCAGGTGGCATCTTCTGACTCTACGGCGAAGGTCGTCCAGGTCTCTGGGCCGATTGAAATCTCTACAAACCTGCGAGTGGATTCCTGTCTCGCCACGAGAGTTAGTCTGTCTAGACTGGCGGCATCTTTGACTTCGATCAGGAGTTCATTCAATCGAGTGGTATCTATCTTTACGCCTGGAGGGCGATATCGAATTTCGAATGTAGGGTTATTGTCAAAGTCGCGACACGCGAGTTCCCATAGCTTTTCGAGATCATCGAATGTTGGGCGAAAGCCCTCTATTCTGCCTTGTCGCTCCAGCATTTTGGTCACATCAGGATCATAATTATGCATTCCGGTATTCGCTCGAACTCCTCAAAGCTGTGACCAAATAGTCACCGAACTGGACGCAGTGGGGGCCTCTCTTGGGCTGGATTTCTGCCGAATTACTCTCGTATAGATCAAGGCGGCGACGCGGCGCGCCGCCGTACCTCGGCCCTCCGCCCGCCCGCCGTCCGGGCGTGCGGCCTGGGGGCCGGTCCCGGACGGCGGCGGGGCTTGGCGAGGCGGCCGTTGCCGTAGACGTACGGCGTGACGGACATGCCGTCGATCTGGACGGGCGTGTGCGGGAGCGCCGGCATCGGGGCGGGTGGCACCGGCTGGACCGGGGCGAGGATCTTGACCGCCACCGTCTTCTGGGCGGGCTTGAGGGTCGGGTCACCGTCCATGACCGCGACCTGCCAGACAGTTCTGCGGTCTGCTTGTCGCGGGCCTGCACGAAGCGCCCGTTGGACGAGGCGTCGAAGTGGCGGTCGCCGGGTCATCGTGGAGGCGTACGACTCCCCATGACTGGGATGGGGATTGGCGCTGCTACTAGCGTGCAGCAGCTTGCGCACCGCGTGCAGAAGGCACGGAACACCAGCGGTCAGAGCATGCCTCCGGCGGGGGACTCCGCTCCGGGATGATCGGCGTACGCGTTTAATCCGGGGCAGTTGGTTGAGGTGGAAACCCGATCTTCCCGCCCGCCACGTCCCAGGCAGAGCCCAGCACATCAAGGCCAGGGGCCAAGTTCGTTCGTCCAGTAGGGCGCTCCACCTTGACCCCTGGCCTTGATCCGCTGCATTGCATGTTGGACGAGGCAGACGGGAAGATCGGGCAGGGCGGAGCGCGAGGAGAGGGATTCCTGCCGTTCGATCCCATGTGGGATGCTCTCCGCCGTGACCGAGTCCGAGGATCCCCAGCCTTACCGTTCGCCGACCAATGCCTCCGAGGACTATGAAGCGGTCCGAACCATTGGGACTGTCGCCGTGGTCGCCGGTGTCGCCATATCGTTCGGGATTCTGATCTTTGATGAACGATCCCCCTCGTGGCCATGGCTCGTTGGTCTATGGATCATGGCCCTGATCGGCGTTGGCTTGCGGATTGAGGCGGGGGTTCGTGAGCGTCGACGCTCTTGAGCACTGGCGTTCATCGCGTTGGCGATCTGCCGGTCGGCTTCCGCTGTGCTGTGCTGGTAGATCAGGGCTGCTCTGACGGAGTCGCGTCCCATGCGCTGTATGGGATCTTTGAGGCTCGCGCCGGAGCTGGCGGCGATCGTGTTGCCGGTGTGTCGCAGGTCGTGGAAGTGCAGCCCCGAAAAATTGATCTTCCTGGTGCTCTTGTCCCACTTGGCCGCGCGCCGGAAGTTGCTGCGGCGCAGGATGCCGCCTCGGGAGCCGGTGAAGATCAGGGCGTCGGCCTCGGGCTCGGTGAACTGGTCGAGGTGGTCGCGGAGTGCACGGGTGATTGCTTCCGGGATGGCGACCGTGCGGGCTCCGGCACGGGACTTGGGCGGGCCGACGAGGAGTTCGCCCGTGTCGAGTTCGACATGCTGTTGCCGAACGCTGACCGTCCGGGCCGCGAGGTCCAGGTCCATCCGCCGCAGGGCCGCTACCTCACCCCATCGCAGGCTGGCGAAGGTGGCGAGAAGGACCAGGGCGCGGAGACGTACGGGCATCAGGTCGGCCAGCTCGAACACCTTCGCCACGGCGGGGCTGGTCATCGGTGGCCTCCCGCGTCGGCTGGAGGGAGGCTGCGGTGTGTGATCTCATCGCCGCGGTCACGCGCGTTGAATTCGTAAGGTCGACTGGGATGATCATGGTGGTTTGAGAGTCAGGCCGCCCTGTCCAAGGCGGCCGGTGATCAGAGGAGGCCGGTACTGGATCTTCTTGAGTTTGCGCTTGACGATGCGGACCAGGCCGGGGACGTCAGCCACGACGAAGTTGCCGATCGAGCGTTTCAGCGGCCAGGCACGGCTCGCTCCAACTCAATCAGGGCCAGTGGGGGACCTTCGTCGAAGTCGTGGTCGTGGGTCCTGCCGGTCTCGGCGAAGCCATTCTTGGCGTAGAAGCGGCGCGCTTGGGCGGAGTCCCGGAGCGTCCACAGATGCACGTCGTCGTACCCGGCGTCTCGCACTCGGTCCAAGACGGCCATCAACAGGAGCATCGCGATGCCGCTGCCCCAGACCTCAGGGTGGGCGAAGAAGGTATGGATCTCCGCGAGGCCGGGGCGGGAAGTGGAGGCCCCGAACCGGGCGAAGGCCCCCGGCCGCTCGTTCAAGCGTGCCAGCAGGATCGTGTCCACGCCCTCGGCCAGAATGCCGTGCCACTTGGTGCGCCGCTCCTCGATCCCGGCCGCAGCGACCTTCGGCGTGCAAAACGGGCCGTGCGAGACGCCCCAAGACAGGGCGTGGATCTCGCCGAGGATGTCCCCGTCACCGGGTTCCGCGGGGTGGACCGTGATCGCATCAGGCATGGCGTAGACACTACAAGTAGCGGGCAGGCGGCAGTTCTTCGCGCTGTATAAGCGCTGGCTTCTCCGTGGTGATCAGCCTCGATTGAGGCACTCTCGGTGACCACCGTGTTGGAGTGATCGCCGAGACTTGACGGTTTTGGTGTCGCCCTTCTGCCGTACGGATCGCCAGACGTAGACCGCGAAGTCGTCGTGCTCCCAGCCGGTCTGAGCCACCGGTAGCCAGGCGGCACAGTCCTCGTCGTATGCCACGACGTGACCGGCCAGTCGAGGATGCCGTGGATCAGCCTGAGCGACCGGGTGCCCAGTTCGCCCGTCTTGCCAGCGAGCCACTTATCGGTGTCCTCTACTGAGAGATCGCGTAGCCTGCGCGCCCCGAGAGCAGGAATCACGTGCTTGTCGGCATAGGTGGTGTACATTTTCACCGGTTGACCTCCTTGACGATGGTGCGCGGGTGCACCGAACTCGTGGCGTAAGGTCGAGGCTGTGAACGATCAGCAGGTCCCGCCGTTCGCCGAGGCCCGTGCCGCCGCTGGCGCCCTGTTCTTCGATGACAGTGGTCGTGTGCTTCTCGTCCGTCCTACGTACAAGCCCTCCATGGACATCCCGGGCGGGTTCGTCGAGCCGGGGGAGACCCCGCACGAGGCGTGCATCCGAGAGGTGCAAGAAGAGCTGGGCATTCAGCCGGCCATCGGCCGTCTCCTCGTGGTCGATTGGGCGCCTCTCCCGGAGGAGGGCGACAAGGTGCTGTTCGTGTTCGACGGCGGAACCTTGGACGGCGAATTGCTCAAGCAGATCACGTTCGTGGACAACGAGTTGAGCGCCTACGAGTTTCATCCTGTCGAGGAACTCGACGGTCTGCTGATCGAGCGGCTTGCGCGTCGCCTCAGAGCCGCCGCCACTGCCCGCGAGCTTGGCAAGACCGTCTATCTGGAGTACGGCCAGGCCGTTCCCACTGAGTGACTATCTGAGTGACCATCTGAGTGACAACGGCCCGGGACGAACGTGGACGGTCGAGGACCGGGGCGGAACGTTCGCCGAGGTGAAATCCCGAATCAAGCGAGGTTCCACATTCTCCTGGCGAGCCTTACAAGCGAGGGGTCACCGGTTCGAACCCAGTACCGCCCACCGAAGAAGGGGCGCGAATGTGAAGACGGCAGGTTCGGAGCCGGGCGCGGTCAGCGGCATGATCCTCACCCTTCTGGCGATCATCTGGTGCGTCGGAGTCCCGGTGTGCCTCTGGCAGATGATCGGTGCCTCGCTGGGATATCCCGAAGGCGACCGCGAGGGCACGAAGGCGTGGGAGACCGCAGCCATCGTGATCTCGGCCGGCGCGCCTGTCCTCGCGACTGGCATCTGTGTCTTCACCGGCAGGGTCGTGCGCGCGTGGATCCTCGGCCTCATCGCAGTGGCGATCGCCGGGTTCGTCGCGACGGGGCTGTACCTGGACGCGCGCCAAGCGGAGCTGCGCCGGCCTCCGCCCCCTCTGCCGTCCGGCTACTGCGCTGAATACAGCGGTGGTGACAGCGACTGTCCTGGCGGGTAGGCGTGGAACGAGACGAGCGAGCCTGCCGCGCCGCCGCCCGGATGGCCGCATCGGTGGGCTCAACCGCACTCGCCACGGGGCCGCGGGTCACCGAGGCCGGGGGCCCTTCTTTCTGCGGCCGGCCGGCGCGGCCCGGCGGCCCGAGCTCTTCTGTGCGGGTTTCGGTGCCTGCCGCGGTGCCGGTTTCGCCGAGGGGGAGGCGGGGGTACGGCCCCGCGAGCTGTTCGCGGTCCGCCCGCGGACGATGCCGATGAAATCCTCCACCAGGTCGGTGGTCGCGTCCGTGGGCCAGGCCAGCGCGACCTGAGACTGTGGCGCGTCCGGCACCGGCCGGTACGTGAGATCCCTGCGGTGGTGGAGGCGTGCCAGCGACTGCGGGACCAGGAGCAGCCCGCTGCCGGCCGCCACCAGCTCGACCGCGTCCGCCGTCGTGGCCGGGCGGGTGAACGCGGGCAGCCCGGGCCGGGCCGCCCACTCGATGGTGTCGTCCAGGGGATGGAACACCTCGTCGTCGGTCAGGTCGGCGATGGTCACCTCGTCGGCGGCGGCCACCGCGTGGTCCTTGGGCACCACGACCACCGTGGTCTCCACGTAGAGCGGGATCACGCTGAGCCCGTCGCGGTCGACCGGCAGCCGGACGAATCCGGCGTCGGCGCCGCCGTCGCGCAGGAGTCGCACCACCTCGGCGGCGGGAACCGTGACCAGGGTGATCGGCACGCCGGGCATCCTCTCGGTCCAGACGTTGACCCATTTCGCGGGTGTCACCCCAGGTGCGTACGCCAGCCGGAACACTCCGCCGATCTCTCCATCAGTCACGTCCACAGGGTATCGATGGCAGGGGAACCCGTTCGGACTGACTACTCTTGGCGCCATGACCTCGTCCAAACCGAAGACCGTCCAGACGATGAAGCCCGAGACCGCGGCCAAGAAGCTGGGCGTCCTTCTCTCGGCCACTCCCGCCGAGTTCCAGGCGGGTGTCGTCTCCAGGGACGAGCTGAACGAGCTGCAGTCGTCGCCACCTGCCTGGCTCGCTGACCTGCGCCGCAACGGCCCGCACCCCAGGCAGGTCGTGGCCGCGAAGCTCGGGGTCTCCCATTCCGGCCTGGCCAGAGGCGGGATCACCGGACCGCTCACCACCGCTGAGATCGACGCGCTGAAGGCGGAGAACCCGGCGTGGCTGGAGCGCGAGCGGTCCATCCACGCCGAGGCCCGCAAAGAGGCCCTCCGCCTCAGGCAACGCTAGACAGATCCCCTCAGGGACGTCTCGCCGTACCGCGCGGCAGCGAAGGTCAGGTCCAGCCGTGTTCTCTGGCGGCCATGCCCGCCTGGAAGCGGGTGACGGCGTTGAGGTCTCTCATCAGGAGGTGGATGCGGCGCTGCACGGTGCGCAGGCCGAGGCCGAGTGAGCGGGCGATGACCTCGTCGGTCAGGCCGGCGGCGAGCAGTCCGACCAGCTTCCTGTCCAGTTCGGCGGGCCCGTGGTCCGGCGAGGCCGGCCTGGGCGCCGCGCGCAGCGGGGAGGCGCGCTTCCATTCCAGCTCGAACAGGGCCAGGAGGGCGTCGAGCAACGTGGAGCGGTGCACCACGAATGCCGCGTTGATGCCGTCCACGCCGTTGAACACGGGGACCAGGGCGAGCGCCTCGTCGGCCATCCAGAGCTTCAGCGGCACGGTGGGCAGCACGCGCGCCTGCTCGCCGGCCGCGCAGGCGGACCAGATCGTGTCGAGCTTGCCCGGCAGGGTCAGGGTCTCCTGGTCGTACAGGCTGCGGTAGTCGATGCCGGCGAGGAGCATCTGACGTTCGCGGTCCTCGTTGCTGTTGAGGACGGACATCACGAACGGCGGTCTCTCCATGACGCGGAAGACGGCCCGCGCACTGTCCTGGATCGCGTACGCGCGGCTGAGGATGTTCTCGGCGCCGGTGATCACTTCGATCTGCTCGCCGGGGTGCACGGTGTTCCTGGTGGCGCGGTGGAACGACGAGGTCAGGTCGTGGACGGCCGAGCGGGCCTGGTTCAGCTCCTCCTCGCGCAGCGCCAGCATGGGCTTGAAGGCGACGTCGGGGGAGATGGCGACGTAGCGCGCGCGGCGCCCGGGTAACCGGTTGGCCAGGCCGCGCCGGGCGAAGGTCGCCAGCATGCGGGCGACCGCCGCCGTCGTCAGGCCGCAGCACGCCGCGAGCTCTCCGGCGGTCGAACGCGGCTGGTCGACGAGGGTGGAATACAGGTGGCTCTCGGTCGGTGACAGCCCGATCGCTTCCAGCATGCGAAACCTCACTCATCTGGCGGCATCCCGCCATGTGGCGGGTTCCAGTCCGGAGTGCGCCCTTGCGCGGTGACCGATTCCCAAGATTAAGTCAGCAAAGAATTGATCTCCATGGCCTTCGGCCGGTGATCGGCCGGGGCGCCGCAGTGTTCGGAGGCTGTCGCGCAGATGGTGCAATCCCCCAGGTTACGTGTGCTCGGAGCTTTACTGCTGGCGGTCGTGCCGCTGGCCGCGGTCAGCGAGGGCGCGTCGGCGGCGCCGCCCGCCCCGGCCGTGAAACCGTCATCCGTCGTCATGTCCCCGGTCAGGCTCACGCTGCTGACCGGGGACACCGTCGTCTACGCCAAGGACGGCTCGGGCCGTGCCTCGGTGACCGTGGACCTCGCCCCCGGCCGCGAGGCCCTCACCTACCGGGCCCTGCAGGACAAGCGGGGCTACTACGTGTTCCCGAGCGACGTCCAGCCGTACGTGCGCGCGGGTCTGCTGGACAAGGAGCTGTTCAACCTCGACTCCCTCGCAGCCGGTGGCGGTGCGAAGGGAGGCGACCTCGGCCTGATCGTCCAGTACCAGGATCAGGTGAAGGACTCCGAGATCGCGGGTAAGGTCCGCGCGCTGAAGGGCGGCCAGGATCCGCTGGTGCTGAAGAGCATCGACGGCGCCGCGCTCAAGGTGGACAAGGAGCAGGTGGGCGCCTTCTGGGAGTCGATCCGCGGCGAGGCGCCGTCGATCGCCAAGGGCCGGTCGGCGACCGCCGATCCCGCCCTGGGGGCCGGCCTGCGCAAGGTCTGGCTCGACGCCAGGGTCAAGACCCTCGACGACGTGAGCAACCCGCAGATCGGCGCACCCACCGCCTGGGCCGCCGGGTTCGACGGCACCGGCGCCGAGGTGGGGATCATCGACACCGGCGTCGACGACAAGCACCCCGACCTGCGGGACAGGATCGCCGCCGTGCGCAACTTCGTGCCCGAGGGCAATCCCGGCGGGGGTGATCCCGACGTGGTCACCGACCGGCACGGGCACGGCACCCATGTGGCCGCCATCGTCGCGGGCAGCGGCGCGGCCTCCGGCGGCAGGTACAAGGGCGTGGCTCCGGGCGCCCGGCTGAGCATCGCCAAGGCGCTGGACGACTCCGGCAGCGGGCAGACGTCCGAGATCATCGCCGCGATGCAGTGGCAGGCGGAGACCCGCCGCGTCCGGGTGGTCAGCATGAGCCTGGGCGGGAGCCCCACCGATGGCACCGACCCGCTGAGCCAGGCGGCGAACGAGCTCACCGCCGAGCACGGCACGCTCTTCGTCGTGGCGGCGGGCAACTCGGGTCCGGATCCCTCGACGGTGGCGGCCCCCGGCGCGGCCACGGCCGCGCTCACCGTGGGCGCGGTGGACAGCGCGGACCGGGTCGCCGACTTCTCCAGCCGCGGCCCGCGCCTGGGGGACGTCCCGACGATCAAGCCGGAGATCACCGCTCCGGGCGTGCGGATCATCGCGGCACGCGCCGCGGGCACCGCGATGGGCGGACCGATCGACGACCACTACACCGCGGCCTCCGGCACCTCGATGGCCACGCCGCATGTGGCCGCCGCCGCCGGCATCATGGCCGCCAAACACCCCGGCTGGACCCCGGAGCAGCTCAAGACCGCGCTGGTCGCCACCGCTCAACCCCTCGAAGGCAGTCCGTACGACCTGGGCGCCGGACGGCTGGACGTGGGCAGGGCGGTCACCCAGCACGTCTTCGGCGACCTGTCGGAGGTGTCGGCCAAGTTCGTCGAGCCGTACGACGGCCAGACGCTGACCAGGAAGGTGACCTACCGCAACACCGGCGAGGAGTCCGTCACCCTGGCCCTGTCGGTGGCGCTCGCGCACGGCGACGCCGCGGCCCCCGACGGGATGGCGACGGTCACGCCGTCGTCGCTGACCATCCCGGCGGGCGGCACCGGCGAAGCCCGGCTCACCATCGAGCCCACCGTCGGCGCCGCCGGCTGGTACGCGGGCAGGCTGACGGCGAGCGGCGGCACCGAACGGCTGACCGCGCCGATCGCCTTCCACAAGGGGGCCAGATACAACACCCTGAAGGTCAGGCTGGTCGGCGACCCGAAGTGGTCCAGGATGTATTCGACCATCTCCTTCTCCCGGATGAACGACACCGATCCGCTCCTGGACGGCGAGCCGCTCGAGTTCCAGGGCGGACAGTGGCGGGCCACCGACACGGACAACACCTGGGAGCAGGACGTCAGGCTGCCGCACGGCGGTGTCTACTCGGCGATCACCCAGGTGCTGGGTTTCGCGGTCCCGGACCGTGAGCCGCAGCACCATCTCATGATCGAGCCGGAGCTGCGCCTCGACGGCGACGCCACCGTCACCTTCGACTGGAGCGGCACCAAGCCGATCCAGTTCGCCACGCCGCGGCCGTCAGAGGCGAACGGCTTCAACATGATGTACACCCAGTCGGCCGCGTCCGGACGCCAGACGCACAGCGGTCTCATCACGGTCTACGAGGGCGTCCGGCCGAGCGGCTTCTTCGTCTCGCCCACCAGGGCCCCGTCGCTGGGCGGCGCCGTGCTGAACCTCGACCAGATCCGCCGCGCCGCACAGGTCCGGTTGACCGTGGCGGGACAGGAACTGGACCCCTACTACGCGACCGACCGGCTCGACGCCATGCCCAAGTTCGCCACCGATCGCCGCCTCACCCTGGCCAGGGGAGGGAACCTGCGAGGGAAGCTGGCCTACGTCACCGGCGAGGCTCCCGAGGAGTTCCTCGCGGGCGTGGACGCGGCGGTGGCCGCCGGCGCCGCGGGCGTGCTCGCGGGCAGCCACATGGGACGGGTGATGTCCGTCGAACCGTACGTGGACCACGCCAAGATCCCGGTCATCTCTCTCGGCAAGGCCGACATCGCCCGCGTGGAGGCGGCTCTGGCGGGCAAGTCGTCCCTGCGGGCCGACCTGAAGGCCGAACTGACCAATCCGTACGAGTACAAGCTCGCCTCCTGGTTGCGCGGCGGCGTCCCCGGCAACCTGAGCTTCACCGTCAAGCCGAGCGAGCTCGCGCAGATCGACACCACCTACCACGCCCAGTTCGCCCCTCCGGCGGGCAGGCACGGCCCCGGCACCAACGCCTCGGAGGTCAACCACCACTTCGGTCCCGGCGTGAACCTGAGCTACCGGGCGTCGATCAACTTCGCCATCCCCGCCAGTCGCACCGAGTACTACAGCGTCCTCGCTCCGGACCTGCTGTGGCAGCGCGGCTACCAGTTCAGCGACACCGGGGCCACCGAGGCCATGCGGATCGCCACGTCCAACCGCGGGTTCCCACGGCCCGTGCGGGAGACGGAGCACTGGAACGAGCCGCTGGTGCCCTCCCGCGCCGCGGTCGGCCCTGACACGCCGGCCAACTTCGATCTCGCGCTCTTCTGCGACACCTGCCGGCAGGGCGACCGGCTGCGCCTGCGCACGCTCAGCGCCGCGGGCCTGGGCTACTACGCGGACGCCTCCGATCCGAGCCACTCCTACCAGGGGGCGCCGGGCACCGAGGAGACCCGCCTGTTCAGCGGTGACCGGGAGCTGACGCCCGAGACCGATCAGCTCGGCCTGCCCTACTACACGGTCCCCGCCGGCGAGGGCGTCTACCGGCTGACCAACGTGTTCAAGGACGGCTTCACCGGCCGGCACGGCGGCACCAGCGTCGACACCAGCTGGACGTTCCGCTCCGCCCGCCCGGCGGCCGGCAAGCCCTCCTTCCCCTGCCTGGACGGCAAGCTGTTCGGCGACCAGAACCCGTGCGCCGAGCTGCCGCTCATCCAGCTCGTCCACCGCCTCGGCCTGCCGGCGGACGACACCGTACGGGCGGGCCGACCGTTCACCTTCACCTTCGACGCCAAGGGCGGCGTGGGCCGCTCGACCAGGCTCCGTGTGTGGACGTCCGCCGACCAGGGCGCGCACTGGACTCCGGCCGTCGTCGTACCGGGCCTCGGCACCACGCATCGGGTGGTGACCAGGCACCCCGACACCCCGGGGACGGTCAGCATCAGGACCGAGGCGGCGGACTCCGCGGGCAACTCGGTGCGGCAGACCATCGTCGACGCCTACAAGGTCAAGTGAACAAGGGGGATGGGGAGCGCCCTCCGGGCGCTCCCCATCCCCCTGGAAGGGGCGTTCAGCGGCCGGCTCCGTGACGCGCGTCAGCCTTGTACGGTCTGGGCGGCGACCAGGTCGGCGTACCTGCCGCCCAGGGCCATGAGTTCGGCGTGGGTGCCGCGTTGCACGACCCGTCCCGAGTCGATGACGAGGATCAGGTCGGCGTCGCGGACCGTGCTGAGCCGGTGGGCGATGACGATCCGGGTCTGGACGAGGCGGCTCAGGTTGGCCTCGATGACCGCCTCGGTGGCGCTGTCGAGGTTGCTGGTGGCCTCGTCGAGCAGCAGCACCTTGGGCCGTGACAGCACGGCGCGGGCCAGGGCGAGCCGCTGCCGCTGGCCGCCGGACAGCCCGCCGCCGTCGGTGAGCACGGTCTCGTAGCCCATCGGCATCGCCGCGATCTCGTCGTGCAGCCCGGCCAGCCGGGCCGCCGAGACGACCCGCCGGAGTGACGCGCCGGGGTCGTTCATCGCGATGTTCTCCCTGATCGAGCCGTTGAACAGGGAGGGGTCCTGGGTGACCACGCCGAACTGGCGGCGCAGGGTGCGCAGGTTCAGCTCGGCGGCGGGGACGCCGTCGTAGCGGATCTCACCCTCGGTGGGCAGGTGCAGCGCGAGCAGCAGCCTGGCGAGGGTGCTCTTGCCCGAGCCGGAGGCGCCCACGAGGGCGACCTTCTGTCCGGGCCGGATGGCGACCGAGACGCCCCGCACGGTCCACGGGCCGCGGGGGTCGTGCCGGAAGCTCACGCCGCGCAGCTCCACGGCGCCGCGGAGCCGGAGCACCTCGATGCCGTCGCTCGGCTCGGGCTCGGAGGCCAGGATGTCCGACAGCCGGTCGAAGTGCGCGCCGGCCTGCTGCAGGCTCTGCAGGCCGGTCATCAGTGAGCTCAGCGGGGTCAGGGCACCGAGCGCGATGGCGTTGAGCGCGATCAGCTCGCCCATGGTGAGCTCGCCGTCCAGCACCCGCCAGGCGCCGAGCCACAGCAGCCCGAGCGGCGCCACCACCCGGATCGCGGACAGCGAGGCCTCCAGGAAACCTCTGGTGAGGCCGCTGCGCACGTCGGCGTTGAGCTGTTTGGCGAAGTGGCCCGACCACTGGTCCACCGCCCGTTTCTCGGCGCCCGACGCCTTGAGCGTCTCGATGCCGGTGATCGCCTGGATGAGGCTGCTCTGCGAGGCGGACAGCGCGGTCAGCTCCTGCCGGGTGAGCAGGGCGATGCGGTTGGTGGTGGCCAGCAGCAGCACCGTCTGGAGGAGGGCGACGCCGGTCAGCGCCACCCCGAAGACGGGGTCCCAGAGGTACACGAGGACGAGGTAGCCCACGGCCAGCGGGCCGTCGAGCAGCGCCGCCACGACCTGGCCGGTGAGGATGTCGCCCAGGGTCGAGACGCCGGCGGCGCGGGTGACCAGGTCGCCCTTGCCGCGCTGGGTGAAGTAGCGGTAGGGCAGGGCCACCAGGTGACCGACCACCCCCTCGGTGAGCTCCTGGTCGGCCCGTGCGCGTACGGCGACGAGCAGCGCCGCCCGCAGGTAACCGATCACCAGCTGGGCCGCGCCCGCCAGCAGCACGGCGACGCCCAGCAGCGACAGGAGCTCCGCGCCCCGCGCGGGGACGATGGTGTCGATCAGCAGCTCGGAGAACAGCGGCAGCGCCAGCCCGAGCAACTGCAGCAGCAGCGAGGCGGCGATGACCTGCGCGAGCAGGCCGCGACGGCGCCGGAACAGGGTGCGGAGGAACTCGCGGCGCCAGGCGCTCGCCATCGAGGTCGTGCCCCGGTGGAATCCCTCTCCGGGTTCGAAGACCAGCAGCACGCCGGTGAACCCGGCGCTGAACTCCTCGGCGGTGAGCCGGCGACGGCCCTGGCTCGGGTCGACGACGTCCACCCGGTCGGGCGACCAGCGTTCGACCACCACGAAGTGCCTGAACTCCCAGTGCGCGATCGCGGGAAGCGGCACCCGCGCCAGGTCCTCGGGCGCGAGGGAGAAGGCCCGCGCCTTCAGGCCGTGCTCGCGGGCGCCGTCCACGATGGCCTTGGCGCTCAGGCCGTCCCTGCCGACCTGGAGCCGTTCGGCCACTTGGAGCAGGGTGGTGCGCTGGCCGTGGTGGCAGAGCACCATGGCCAGGCAGGCCGCGCCGCACTCGGTGTCGGTGTTCTGCAGCAGGACGGGGACGCGGCGCATCATCGGACCGTCTCCAGGATCACCGCGGTCAGCACGGCCGCGCCCGCCGCGATGACCGCCACCGCCACCCACAGCAGCAGGAACGAGGGTGTCCTGATCACCAGCGACAGGCGGTCGCCGGTGTGGGCGCCGTCGCGGCCGCGCAGCGCCTCCTCCCGGTAGACGCCGTGCCGCCCGGGGGCGTCGTGCGCCTGAGGGGCCTCGTGGCCGGCCACGTCCAGTGCCGTTCCTTCCCGCCGCGTCTCCGCGACCCTGTCCGATTCGGCCGGCCTCGTGCCGAACGCCGGTCGCCGAGGCTCCGAACCGGCCCCGGCCTTGGAGAAGGCTAGGAACGGCCGCTTGGAAGTCAGTTGGGAACCACCTGAGCCCCGGGCTCCGCCTGCCGGAGGACGGGCCGGGTTCCCGGCCTGGTGGTGGGTAGGGGGAGAACGAGGGATGGGAGGAGGTGAAGATCGTGAACGAGAAACACTGGGACGTTCAGATCGACATATCCGAGAACGACGACACCACGACCGCGCAGGCCACTCTCGCGACTCCGGCCGACGCGCAGCTGACCGGCTACGGCGAGGCGCACCGCAATCCGCACGACCCGCCGGCCGCGGGAATCGGTGACGAGCTCGCCGCCGCCCGGGCGCTGGACGACCTCACCCGGCAACTGCTCGGGGTGGCCGACCAGGACGTGGTGCGCAACGCGAGATCCGGCTCGGGAGTGGGGCTGGCCTGATCACGGCAGGACCTGATCACGGCAGAGACGGCCGCGCCGTCCGTACGGGGTCCGCGGGAGCGCTCGTCTTCTCGCGGACCCCGTACGGACAGGTGGCGAAGGTCCCCTACCCTGAGCGCATGATTCGCATCGCCACCCCCGACGACGTCCCCCTGATCCTCGAACTGATCCATGACCTGGCCGAATATGAGAAGGCTCCGCAGGAGGTCCAGGTCACCGAGGAGCAGTTGCGCGACACACTCTTCGGCGACGCGCCCGCCGTCTTCGCGCACATCGCCGAGGACGGGGGAGAGGTGGCTGGGTTCGCCATGTGGTTCCTCAACTACTCCACGTGGCGCGGCACGCACGGCATCTACCTGGAGGACCTGTACGTACGGCCGGACCGGCGGGGCGGCGGGCACGGCAGAGCGCTGCTGACGGAGCTGGCCCGGATCTGCGTCGAGCGCGGATACCAGCGGCTCGAATGGTCGGTCCTCGACTGGAACGAGCCGGCCATCGCCTTCTACCGGTCGCTCGGCGCCGGTCCGATGGACGAGTGGACCACGTTCAGGCTGACCGACGAGCCGCTCCGGCGGCTCGGGAGCGGCGCGTCGCGGCGGTCGTGAGCGCGAGGGAGCGCCGGGGCCCCAGCCGGCGTGGTCCGGGCCGGGTTTCGGATATGCGATCTTGACCGTAAGCCAGGTTTGGGCTATACCGATCTGATCAACTGTTCATACGACCTGGGATGCGTGGATGAGAGTCCGACGATGGGCGTACCTGGGTGCCGCCGCGTGAGCGGCTACCAGCTCGACAGGATCGGCGGCGGGCTCGTCGTCTCCTGCCAGGTGCCGGAGGATCACCCGCTGCGCGACACCGGGATGGTGGCCAGGCTCGCCGAGTGCGCCGAGCTCGGCGGCGCCGCCGGGCTGCGGATCGACACGCCCGAGGACGTCCTGGCGGTGCGCGAGCGCACCGGTCTGCCGGTGATCGGCCAGCACAGGGTGCCCTTCGCGCACCGGCACCTCATCACGCCGACGCTGCGTCTGGCCGCCGGGCTCGTGGAGGCCGGGGCCGACATCGTCGCGATCGACGTCACCGCCGAGTCGCCGTCGGGCCCCGACCTGGTGGCCGCCGTCCGGCGCAAGTTCGACCGGCCGGTGATGGCCGACGTCTCCACGGTCGAGGAAGGGCTGAAGGCTTGGGCGGCAGGCGCCGACGTCATCGGCACCACGCTGTCCGGCTACACCGCCCGCCAGTTGCCCACGCCCGGTGAGCCCGATCTCGACCTGGTGGGCGCGCTCGCCGCGCGCGGCGTACGGGTCGTCGCCGAGGGCCGTTACCGCACCGAGGACCAGGTACGTCAGGCGTTCGCGGCCGGCGCCTGGTCGGTGGTCGTGGGTGACGCCATCACCGACCCGATCGCCATCACCGGCCGGCTCGCCCGGGTCACTCCTGCCGCCACCGTCATCGAGGCCGCCGGATAGGGGGGCGGACCGGGCGGCGCCTCGCCGAGGCGCCGCCGTCGTCCTAGGACCTGGAGTGCGCAGGCTGCTTGACCCCGGCGGTCGAACGCCGGAGCATGTCGGCGTCCTGCTCCTGCTCCTGCTCGAGGTCGCGGTGCGTCTCCTCGATGCGCAGCGCCACCCCCAGGGCGAAGAACGTCGGCGCCCATTCGCCGACGAAGATGCCCCAGCGGTCGGCCCGGTCGAGAGCCGAGCCCTTGGCGTTCCTGGACAGCATCCACGACGCGAAAGAAAGGCCGATCGAGGCGGTGCCGGCAATGTAGGCGTGCTGGGACTTGATGCCCATCTTGTGCAGCATTTTGATCATGATTTCCCCCTTGGTGAGGTGCTGTTACCCGAGGTGGAGGCCGGTAACCGAGCCGCGGGCCGTTTTGCCGGGTCTTGACGGCGTCCGTCCCGGAACCCGGTTCTCGCCCCGGACGCGAGCGCCCGACGTGCTCGTTTAGGCACTTCGCCCCCGGGCATCCACTGCGGAAACTCATGAACCGGGGGGTGTGTCATGCCGGCGTTCGACGCCTCCGCCTACGGGCGGAGCATCGCCGACATCTACGACGCGACCGTGCGCGAGTTGCCCACCGAACGCGCGGTCGAGCGGCTGCACGAGCTGGCCGGCGACGGCCCCGTGCTGGAGTTCGGCATCGGCACCGGCCGCCTGGCGCTCCCGCTGGCGGCGCGTGGGCTCGGCGTGGCGGGGATCGACGGGTCGCCGGAGATGGTGGAGGTGCTGCGGGCCAAGCCGGGCGGCGAGGACATCGCGGTGATCGTGGGCGACTTCTCCGCCGCCACGGTGAAGGGCCGGTTCGGGCTGGTGCTCCTGGCGGCCAACACGATCTACGCCCTGCCGTCGCAGGACGACCAGGTCAGATGCTTCCGCAACGCGGCCGAGCATCTGCGGCCCGGTGGCAGGTTCGTGGTCGAGGCCTGGGTGCCCAACCTGAACGCCTTCCAGGACGGCTCGGCACTGCGGCTGCTGTCGATGAGCGAGGACGTGGTCGTCGCCGAGGCCGCGCAGGTGTTCCCGGCCGAGCAGCTGATGCGCACCACGAAGGTCAGGATGACCGCCGAAGGGGTACGCCTGTTGCCGGCCAACCACCGCTACGCCTGGCCGGCCGAGCTCGACCTGATGGCCCGCCTGGCCGGCATGGAGCTGGAGCACCGCTGGTCCGACTGGGACGGCGCCGCGTTCACCGATGCCAGCACCGCACACGTGTCGGTCTACCGGCTCTGACCTTGGGAGTGATTCCGATACGCCTGCCTGAGGCCCGCGGTCCCATCACCGCGCACCTGTTCGAACGGCTTCGCGAGGCACCCGGCGCCACCGCGCCGCCCCTCCCGTCCGCGGCGCCCGACCTGGAGGATCCCGATCTGCAGCTCGCCCTGTTCGCCTGCTACGAGCTGCACTACCAGGGGTTCGACGACGTGGATGACCGCTGGGAGTGGGAGCCGTCCCTGCTGCGGGCTCGCGCGATGCTGGAGCGGGCCTTCGAGGAGGCGCTGGCGCGGGCCGTGCCCTGGCCGGAGCCGGTGGGGCCGCGCGATGTGCGGCGGAGGCTGAACGAGCTGGCCGCCGCCGCCGACGGGCCGTCGGTGTCGGCGTTCATGCGGCGCGAGGCCACCCTGGAGCAGTTCCGCGAGTTCGTCGTCCACCGGTCGATCTACCACCTCAAGGAGGCCGACCCGCACACCTGGGTGATTCCGCGACTGCGGGGCGGCCCCAAGGCCGCGCTGGTGGAGATCCAGGCCGACGAGTACGGCGGCGGCCGGCGCGAGCGCATGCACGCCGAGCTGTTCCGCGGCACCATGCGCCACCTCGGCCTGGACGACTCCTACGGCGCCTACCTCGGCCGGGTGCCGCCCATCACGCTGGCGATCTCCAACGCCATGTCGCTGTTCGGGCTGCACCGCAGGCTGCGCGGCGCCGCGCTCGGCCATCTGGCGGCCCTGGAGATGACGTCCTCGCAGCCCAACCGCCGCTACGCCATGGGCCTGCGGCGGCTCGGCGGCGATGCCGTGGCCACCCGCTTCTACGACGAGCACGTGCAGGCCGACGCGGTGCACGAGCAGATCGCCGTGCACGACATGTGCGTCGGGTTCGCGACGGAGCACCCCGAGCAGACCGGCGTCCTGCTGTGGGGCGCGGCCTGCGCGCTGACCCTGGAACGGCTGTGGGCCGGTCACGTCATGCCCCGCTGGGAGCGGGGCCGGACCTCGCTGGCCGGTGACAGCGTCGCGTCGAGCCCGGTGTGATGGACCTCGACTATGTCCTGCCGCTGCGCTGGGACGACGACTCGGGGCTGGACGAGCTCACCGGCTACCTGCGCGGCCTGGCCCGTCACGTGCGGGTCGTCGTCGTGGACGGCAGCCCCGCCGGGCTGTTCGAGCGGCACGCCCGCCGCTGGCGCGGCCTGGCCCTGCACGTGCCTCCCGACGCCGGCCTCCGCTTCGCCAACGGCAAGGTGGCCGGCGTCACCACCGGGCTGCGGCTGGCCCGCGCCGACCGCGTGGTGATCGCCGACGACGACGTCCGCTACGACGTGGCGGGACTGCGCCGGATGCACGCGCTGCTGGCCGGGGCCGACCTGGTCCGGCCGCAGAACTACTTCGACCCGGCGCCCTGGCACGCCCGCTGGGACACCGCCCGCACGCTGCTCAACCGGGGGCTGGGTGCCGACTATCCGGGGACGTTCGGCCTGCGCCGGGAGTTCTTCCTGCGGATGGGCGGTTACGACGGCGACGTGCTGTTCGAGAACCTGGAGCTGATCCGCACCGTCCGCGCCCACGACGGGATCGAGGTCCACGACCCCGGCCTCTACGTCCGGCGGCTGCCGTGCGACGCGCGGCGGTTCTGGTCGCAGCGGGTCCGGCAGGCCTACGACGACCTGGCACAGCCGGTGCGGATGGGGCTGTTCCTGGCCGTGCTGCCCGCCGTGACCGCGGGGCTGGCGCGGGGGCGGTGGAGGGCGTTGCTGGCGGGCGCCGGGCTGGTCGTGGGCCTGGCCGAGGCGGGGCGGCGGCGGGCAGGCGGGCGACGGGTCTTCCCGGGCAGCGCGTCGCTGTTCGCCCCGGTCTGGGTGCTGGAACGGGCCACCTGCAGCTGGCTGGCCGTGGGGGCGGCGCTGACCGGGGGAGTGCGGTACGCGGGCCGCAGGCTCGGCACGGCCGCCCACTCGCCGCGCCGGCTGCGCGAACGCCGGCGTCAGGCCGGCGGGGCGGGCTCGCTCGCGGCCCGGAAGCCCGCCACCTTGTGCGAGCCGTCGCAGAACGGCTTGACCGACGACCGGCCGCACCGGCACAGCGCCACCGTGGCCCTGCCGGGATCGATCGGCACGCCGTCCTGAGTCAGCAGCGCGAACCGGCCCCGCACGAGCAGCGGGCCGTCCTCGCAAGCCGTCACCGTCACGACCGGGTCCTCCTCGGGAGGATCGTTCTGGGCAGGCATGCGCCGCCACCTGCCCTCGGAGGCAACCGGAAAACTTGCTCACGGTCACGCTTCACTGGACGGCGTGAGATCGTTCAGAGGTCCGATCGTGATCAGATCGCGACCACCCCTTCGTGGTCCCAACGTAACGTCCTCGGGGTGCCTGAGGTCGAGTCGAAGTTGAGCAACGAGCCCCAACCGCTGCCGCAACGCGAGGACGCCCAGCGCTGCCGCAGCGTCGACTCCGAACGGCGCTGCGTCCTCCCCATGGGTCATCAAAGCGGCCATGTATACCCGCCTGCGGAGATCGTCACGGAGTTCTAGTGCCTGACCTCGATGCCCCTTAGCTCCGTAAAGGGCGCGTCCGGACTGGACAAGTGGGCATTCGGCCGGAGATCGCCTGGGCATCAAGCGGGCATGCACCAGAACTTCCACCGCAAATCGCTCCTGCTGACGGCCGTCGTCGTTCCTGCCCTACTCGCGGGGTGCGCGGCCGGAGGCAGTACGTCCGCCATGGGCGTGGCCAGTCCGCCGACCGAGACCACGAGCCCGATGCCGCCCGAAAACGAGATGAGCCCCCTGCCCACCGGCTCGGAGATGAGCCCGGGGGCGACGGAGAGCGCCGAGCAGGGCTCTCCGAAGGCCGCCGTCCAGGCGTACTTCGACGCCCTCAAGGCCGGTGACGCGGACAAGGCCGTCGCCGCGTACACCCCGGAGGGGCTCGCCGCCGTCCAGGGCATGGCGACCGCGGAGGGCACGGACGCGCTGACCAAGCTCTACAAGGAGATGCTGAAGGAGAAGGACACCGCGACGCACAAGATCGAGGAGGCGGCCGCGGCCGGTGACTGGGCCTTCGTCCGCGCGTCCAGCGAGAAGGACGGCCAGAAGATGAGGGAGTTCTTCATCCTCAAGAAGACCGGCAACGAGTGGAAGATCGACCGCTACATGAACAACGACTCCTCCTGACCGGGGCCCGGAGCCCAGGTCATGCCCGGCGAGCACGCCCGGGACGAGGACGAGCGAGATCAGGGGCCACCCCGGCCGCGACCACGGCACAGACGGTGAAAGCTCGCGACGAGACCGTCGGCGCCGAGGGCGGCCGGGGTCGCGCTTGTGAACGGCGCCCCACCGGACGCCACCGCGACGGGACACGCACCCGGGCCACGCGCGACCTAGTGTGGCCGCATGGGGGACCTCTCGCGCTATCAGCATCCTCGGTTCGCTCGGATGTACGAACGGATGAGCGGCCAGGCCGAACGGTTCGGCATGGCCGGGCACCGCGATCGGCTGCTGTCCGGGCTGTCCGGGCGGGTGGTGGAGGTAGGGGCGGGCAACGGCCTCAACTTCCCCCACTATCCCGCGGAGGTCCGGGAGGTCGTCGCCGTCGAGCCCGAGGACGTGCTGCGCGGCCTGGCCGAGCGGGCCGCGCCCACCTCGCCGGTGCCGGTCCAGGTCGTCGCCGGGCACGCGGGCGAGCTGCCGTTCGACGACGCGACGTTCGACGCCGCCGTGGTCTCGCTGGTGCTCTGCTCCGTGGAGTCCCAGGCCGCCGCGCTCGCCGAGCTGCGCCGCGTCCTGCGGCCGGGCGGTGAGCTGCGCTTCTTCGAGCACGTACGCTCCGGCAGGCGGGTCCGGGCCACCCTGGAGCACCTCGTCACCCCGCTGTGGTGGCGGTTGTGCGGTGGCTGCCGCCCCAACCGCGACACCACGGCCGCCATCCGCGACGCCGGGTTCACGATCGAGGCGAACGACCGCTTCGTCTTCCGTCCGGCGCCCGGCTCCCCCTCCATGACCCACATCCTCGGCCGCGCCCACCGCTGACCCCCGGGAACCCGCGCCGCCTCTCCGGTGTACCAACACCGGAGGTGTGTGATGAAGAGGATTGTGACCATCCTGGTCGCGGTTGCCGCGCTGGCCGCCGGGGCGCTCCCGGTCTCGGCCACCGGCAACTGGGCGGTGACCTATCTCGACCCGATGCCCGAGCGGTTCGCCCCCGGCACGACGTACACGCTCGGGTTCTGGGTGCTCCAGCACGGCAGCCACCCCTATGAGGGCGACCTGGGCGAGACGGGCTTGCGGCTCACCGGCGACGGCGGTAAGGAGCTGACCTTCCGCGGCACCCCGCTGCCCGAACGCGGTCACTACGTCACCGCGATCGCCGTGCCCGAGGGATCGTGGCGCGTCGAGGGCGTCCAGGGCCGGTTCGAGCCCTATCTCGTGGGCACGCTCAGCGTCCCGGGCGGCCTGGAGGTGCGGCCGGTGACCGACGACGTGGTGATGCGGGTGGGCAAGGACTACTGGGGTGACATCCGGCCGCCGGGGTTCCCGCGCGACGGGCAGCCCTCCAAGGCCGCCGCCGTGCCATCGGCAGGGACGCCGGCCACCGCGCCCGCCACCGCGCCCGCCACCCCGCCCGCGACGGCGCCGGCCGTCCCGGCCGCCGCGGCTTCCCCGCCGGGCGGGCAGAGCGGGGTTCCGGGGTACGCGTTGCTGATCGCCGCCGCCGGTGGGGCGCTGCTGGCGCTGGCCGCGTCGCGGCTGTCCTCCAGGCGGGGCCGGCGAGAGCCCGAGCCACCCGTGGACGAACGGCGGGACACCCTGGCCTTCCCGGGCTGACCGGAGCGGGACCGCGGCCACCCGCGGGCCGGGTCGCGGCCCGGCCCGCGGTGGGCGGGGGCGCGGCGCTTGTCAGGCCACCGGGCGTCTGAGAGATTGCGATTACCTTTGCGATCATCTGCCACGGAGGACACGCGTGCCACAATTACGCCCGGCCCTCTTCGCCGTCGCCCTCACGGTGGCGATGGCGGCCCCCGCCCACGCGGCCGTGGGGCCCGTCATCACCGTCGAGAACAACCGCACCCAACCGGTCTTCTCCTACGCGGACGCCGTCCGCGAGCACGTCTACGTCGAGTCCACCGTCGACAGCGACGCCGACGGCCGGCTGGACAGGGTCCGCGTCGACATCATCCGGCCCAAGGAGTCCGGCCCCGGGCTCAAGGTGCCGGTGATCATCGATGAGAGCCCCTACTACGACAACTCCGGACGCGGTAACGAGGGGGAGCGGAAGGTCTACGACGCCAACGGGAATGTCACGAAATTTCCGTTGTACTACGACAACTTCTTCGTGCCCCGTGGCTACGCCGTCCTCAACGTCGACATGCTCGGCACCACCAAGTCCGACGGCTGCCCCGACATCGGCGGCAAGGCCGACGTGCTGGGCGGCAAGGCGGTCATCGACTGGCTGAACGGCCGCGCCCCGGCGTTCCGCGCCGACGGCGGCCCTGCCGTGGCCGACTGGACCACCGGCAAGGCCGCGATGATCGGCAAGTCCTACGACGGCACGCTGGCCAACGCCGTCGCCGCCACAGGGGTGCGCGGGCTGGAGACGATCGTGCCCATCTCGGCGATCAGCTCCTGGTACAAGTACCAGCGCTCGAACGGCGTGGTCTACAACTACGACTACGCCTCCTGGCTGGCCGACTACATCGACACCGATCCGCAGGCCAAATGCCAGGCCGTACGCGACCGCATGGACGCCGAGGACGGCGACGACACCGGCGACCACAACGCCTTCTGGGCCGAGCGCGACTACATCTCCGGCCTGCTGGGCGACGTCTCGAAGGTCAGGGCCAGCGTCTTCGTGGCCCACACCAGCAACGACCTGAACGTCAAGCCGGACAACTTCTCCACCTGGTGGCAGGCGCTGGCCAAGCGGAACGTGCCGCGCAAGATCTGGGTCGGCCAGTACCAGCACGTGGACCCGTTCGACTTCGAGGGCCGCAGGGACCTGTGGGTCGACACGCTGCACCGCTGGTTCGACCACTGGCTGCACGGCGTGCGCAACGGCATCATGAACGAGCCGCGCGCCGACGTGCAGGTGGGGCCGACGCAGTGGATCACGCAGCGCGACTGGCCGGCGCCGTACGCGGCCAAGCTCCGGTTGCGTCCGGCCGCCGACGGCTCGCTCGGGCTGAAGCCGGCCGCCAAGGGCGCGACCGCGTCGTTCGCCGACGTGCGGATGTCGGAGTCGGACATGATCGCGAACGTGGGCACGGCCGACCCGGGCCGCGTGGCCTTCACCACCGGGCCGCTCCCGCTCAGCCTGCGACTGTCGGGCACGCCCACGGCGGACCTGAGGGTCAAGCTCGACCAGCCCACGGCCAACCTGACGGCCTTGCTCGTCGACTTCGGCGACGCCACCCGCGTCGACTGGCGGCGCGGCCAGGGCATCACCACCGTCGCCGAGGAGGACTGCCACGGCGAGAGCACGGCCGCCGACGACGCCTGCTACCGCAAGGTCGTCACCAACGTGGCCGACCGGCCCGCCGAGATCGTCGCCCGCGGCTGGATCGACGTGCGCAACCGCGACTCGCTCAGCGCGCCCGCTCCGCTGCCCGTCGGGACGTACGGCACGGTCAGGTGGGAGACGTTGCCGCACGACTACACCTTCGCCAAGGGGCACCGTCTCGCCCTGGTGATCGCGGGCACCGACGGGACCTACACCAGCGAGACCGGCACCGGCGCGAACGTCACGGTCGACCTCGCCCGGAGCAGCGTCTCGGTGCCGTTCGTGCTGGGCACGCCGCTGGTGGACGTGCCGAAGGACCAGGGCGCCTTCCGTGGCCCCGAGCGGCTGTGGCTGCCGGAGCCGGAGCCGGAGTTCAGCTTCTTCTGACCGGTGCCGGACGGCCGGCCTGAGGACGTGCCGGACCGCCGGGTGGTTGCCACGCCGACCACCACCCGGCGGTCCTGTCCAGATCCCCTCCTCACTGGTACCAGCCGCAGTTGGTCCAGGTGCCGCCGCCCTCGCCGTCCTGCACGTACGGGCCCGGATCTCTCGGCACCTTCCACGTCACGCGGAGCTTGAGCGTGCCCCCGCCGGTGGTGGTGCCCGCGGTCGTCCGGCCGTCGCCCCTGGCCGTGCCCTGCCAGCGGACGGTGATCGTGCCGGACCCGGTGACCGCCGGGCCGGGGCAGTCGGGACGGGAGGCGGGCGCCTTCACCCGGAACGACCTGCCGGAGACGGCGATGCCGCGCGAGCCGGTGACGGACGTGACGCGGCAGGCGCCGCCCTTGCAGGCGAGCGCGAACGAACCGGTGCGCCGGGTGTCCAGACTGATCGAGGCGGGCGTCAGCGACGCCACCGGGGCCTTCGGGCGGGGCAGGACCGCCTGCCTGACCGGTGACCGGTGGGTCGTCCCCGTCTCGCTCGGCCGTGACGTGCCCGTCGCGCGTTCCCCGGACGGTTCCGCCGGGCTCATGGTGCCGGCCACGGTCGGGCCCACGTTCGAGCTCTCCGCCGGGCTCGCGGCGGGCGTCGCGGCGTCGCCCGGCGGGGGCACGGGCACCGCCGCCTGGGGCGAGGGACGGCCGCCGGGCACCGGCGTCACCACCGGCCCCGGCGCGGACATCTCGGAGATCACGGTCATCCGCTGGCGGGCGTTGAGCCCCGACCAGGCCAGGCCCGCGACCAGGATGCCGACGCCGACGAACAGCCCGACGCGGGCCACCGTCCTGATCGTGATCGCCGGCTCGGGTTCGGCCTCGTCGGGGCGGTTCTGCCAGAACTCGTCCCGCCCGACCCGCAGCTCCACCACCTGCCCGCCGGGCACCCAGGCCGGACCGCTCTCGCTCCCGCCGGTCCACGGTGGTTCGCTCTCCCTGCCGCGCGCCCAGACCGGCTCGCCGCCGGCCTCGGGAGCCGGTGTCAGGTCCTCGGCCGTGGCCCGGATCCGCGCCGCCGGCGCGTACACGACCTTCCCCAGTGGGCCATCGTCCGTGTGGTGCTCCCATGGCGGGCCACCTTCGGCCCGGCGTGAGGGGTCCCTCTCGTGACCGGCCGGGCCGCTGGTGCTCCGGTCGTGAGCGGACGCCGCTGGAAGGTTCCGGTACGGCACGCCTCCGCGGGCGCGTCGGACGATGGCCCAGTCAGGGCCGGGCACCGTCGAAGCCGGAACGACGATGCCGTTCGCGGCTCCGGTGCCCGTTCGGGCCGCGGCCTCCGAGCCGGAGAGACCGGAGACGCCGGTGTGGACAGGGTCGGCGGGTTCGGCCGGGCCGGCGGGGGCGGTGGGGTCGGTGGGGTCGGTGGGCTGGACGGGGTCGGCGAGCTCGGTGACGTCGTCGGGGAGATAGACGGGGGCGGCCAGGATGGGCCCCCGGCCCCGGCCGGCCGGTGCCGCCCTGCGGATCGGCATGGTCGTGACCAGGGCCTCGTCGTCCGAGGCCGGTCCCTGGTCGGGCGGACCTGGCCGGGCGTGCCGGCTGGTGGTGCGATGCGCGGCCAGGTCGTCGGTGTGCTCCGGGCCGGCGGCGGCCGCGCCCGCCACCGGCCCGGAACTCCCCCTGGTCCCCGTCGTGGGGCCGGGGACCGAGGAGATCGGGGGTGGCGCGGGCTCCGTCAGGCCGCGCACCTGGGTGGGGAATCCGTCGTCGCGCCACATTCCGGCCTCACCGGGCAGCGGCAGCGCCCAGGCCAGCTGCTCGCCGAGCGTGCTCGGCGCGGGCGCGATCGGCATCTGCCGGAGCAGGGTGTCGGCCACCATCGTGCGCGGCGCCCGCCGGCAGTCGCCGCAGCGCGCGATGTGACGGCTGATCCGCGCGCGGGTCCGCCTGCCCGGCGTGGAGGCCCAGTCCGTCACCCGGGACTCCAACGCCGGGCACCCATGGCGGGTCCTCGCGGCGATGACGGCGGCGAACCACTCCTCCAGCCCGTCGGCCGCCTCCAGCACGATGGTCTCGACCTCGTCCGGGCCCACGTCGAAGATCACCGCGATCTCCGCGCTCGTCAGGCCGTGCCGTACGGACAGGTCGAGGAGCTCCCTGTGCGGCGGGTCGAGGGCGCGCAGGGCCTCGGGCAGCAGATCCGACATCCTGCCCGGCCGCGACCACGAGCCGACGCTGGTGGGAGTGGCCAGATAGGTGCGGTGCGCGCGGGCCAGCGCGTACAGCCAGGGGCGCAGCAGGGACGACTGCTCCACCCGGTCGGCGCGGGCCTGCGCCGACAGCAGCGCTCCCGCCACGGCCAGCTCGGCGTCGCTCGAGGCGAGCTCCGTCCGGCAGTAGTCGTAGAGATGGGGCCCGTAGCCGTCGCACAGCTCGCGAACGGCTTCGCGAGCGTCCTCCGACAGGGTTCGCCACATCCGAGTCCCATCTCCTTCCCGCTGTGTGTGCTGCCGGCCGGTCAGCCCGGTAGCTGCTCGGCGACCTCGGTGGCCCAGTAGGTCACCACGCTGCCCGCCCCGGCCCGGCGGATCGCGACCAGGCTCTCCCGGATCGCGCGGTCGCGGTTGAGCCAGCCGCGCTCGGCGGCCGCCTCGATCGCCGCGTACTCGCCCGAGACCTGGTAGGCCACCACCGGCACGTTGACCAGGTCTGCGACCCTGCGCACCACGTCGAGGTAGAGCCCGGCCGGCTTGACCATCACCATGTCGGCGCCCTCCTCCACGTCCAGCAGCACCTCGCGCAACGACTCGCGCAGGTTGGCGGGATCCTGCTGGTGCGTCGAGCGGGTGCCGACCAGGCGGGACTCGACGGCGTCGCGGAACGGGCCGTAGAAGGCGGAGTCATACTTGGCGGCGTAGGCCAGGATCGGCACCCGCTGGTGCCCGGACCGGTCGAGCGCGGCCCTGATCGCGCCGACCTGGCCGTCCATCATGCCGCTCGGCGCGACCATGTGGGCCCCGGCCGTGGCCTGGGCGACCGCGACCTCGGCGTACGCGCGCAGCGTGGCGTCGTTGTCCACGTCGCCGCCGGCGTCGAGCACGCCGACGTGCCCGTGCTCGGTGTACTCGTCCAGGTTGACGTCGCCGATCACCACCATCTGGTCGCCCACCTCGGCGGCGATGTCGGCGAGTGCCAGCTGCGTGATGCCGTGCTCGTCCCAGGCGCCGCGCCCGTCGCGGTCCTTAGCCTCCGGGATGCCGAAGACCAGCAGCCCGCCGACGCCGGCCCGCGCCGCAGCCGCGGCCGCCTTGCGCACGCTGTCGCGGGTGTGCTGGACCTGGCCGGGCATGCAGGCGATCGGCCTGGGCTCGTCCAGCCCCTCGCGGACGAACAGGGGCTGCACCAGGTCCGCCGGATGCAGCCGGGTCTCCGCGACCAGGCCGCGCAGGGCGTTGGTACGCCGCAGGCGGCGAGGTCGGTCTGCGGGATAACTCACGATTCAGCCTCCGATCACCTTGCCGAGCAGAACCCGCTCGGCATGTTCGACAGCGGCTGCGGGCGGCAGCCGGAACCAGTAGCCGGCGTTGGCGCGCGCCGTGATGTTCAGTGCCCGCAAGCCGCACAGGTGCTCAGCGGTCTTGATCGCCAACCCGCCGGGGTCGATCACCGGCAGGCCGTGGAACTCGTGGATGCGCAGGTGGACCAGGATCACGTTGGGGATGCCCTCCGCCGGCACCAGCCACTGCGCCCCCGCCTCCGCCGCCCGCCGCGCGGCCGCGGAATAGGCGTCCACGAGTGGCCCGAAGTCGTGTGCCAACGCGCGTTCGACCAGCGCCGTGCCGTTCTCGACGACCTGATAGGAGGCCAGCTCGGCGCCCGCCGCGCGGATGTTCTCGGTGATGGGCTCGGCCAGGTCGGGGATGAAGCCGATCACGCCCAGCCGGTGGCGCTCCATCCTGGCCGCCTGCCACACCGCGTCGCCGTAGCCGACGACGGGGATCGAGACCCGCGAGCGGGCCACCGCCAGACCCGGATCCTGCCCGGCCCCGCTGATCCACGCGGTGCAACCCGCACGCTCGGCGGCCACGGCCGTCTGCGCGAAATAGTGGCCGAAGAGCAGTCCGAGCTGCCCGTAACCGACCAGGTGCTCGGGTAACGCCGTGCCGTACGTCTCCGGGGGGAGCGTGTGGATCTCCACGGTGGTGCCAGGAGAGGTGACCAGGGCCAGATGCTCGGCGTACAACTTGTCCAGGAGCGCGGAGCGGCCTTCGACGGTGTGTTTCTGGAACCAGATGCGCATGTCAGCTGTGCCTCACCGCTGGGGAGGTGAACGAGTGGGGGACGGTGTCGAGCATCGACGCCTGTGCCAGGTAGACGCGGGTGGCCTCCGGGTCGCCCGCGATCGCGCGCAGCCCCGCCATCGCCGCGGCCAGCTTGGCGGTGTTGCGGTCCTGTACGCCGGCGACGCGCGCCTCGCTGCGCGGGATCACCCGTTCCAGCAGCACGGCCCGCCGCCGCCAGGCCCAGGCGTCGAGCGCGTCGACGCCGGCCCGGCCGCCGAGCACGTTGGCGAGCACGTGACCGAGGTCGACGGCGTCGTGGATGCCGGCGTTCATGTTGAGCCCGCCGGCGGTGGAGGTGAGGTGCGCCGCGTCGCCGGCGAACAGCACGCGACCGCACCGGTAGGACGACAGCACGCCCCGGGCCAGGCCGTACCTGTCGGCGCCGATGACGCGCACCGGCCGGCGGACTCCGGGAAGCGCCCGGCGTACCAGCTCGGAGACGTTGGCGGCGGACAGCGGATCGCGGGCGTCGCACGGGATCCTGACGATGATCCGCCAGTGGTCGCGCAGCGCCAGCAGGCTGCAGGACTGGCCGACGTCGCGCACGTACGTGAGCGGCGCCAGGCGGGGCAGCAACTGGTCGAGCGGTGAGTCGGTGAAGACGCGCAGCGCCTGGGTGGGATAGCTGGACCGGGGGAACGGCAGCCCGAGCGACCTGCGCACGGTGCTGTGCGCCCCGTCCGCGGCGATCACGTACTTGGCCCGGGTCCAGGTGTGCCCGATGCGGATCCGCACCCCGGTGCCGCCCTCGGCCACTCCGTCCACGCGCGTGCCGAACCGCACGTCCGCCTCCGGACAGTCGGACAGCGCCGCCAGCAGCAGCGGGGTGAGCGAGGACTGCTCGGCGTGCAGCCGGAACGGGTGCCGGGTCAGCCCGTCCAGGCTGCCCATCCCCATCTCGGCCAGCACGCTGCCGGCCCGGTCGCGCCACTGGACGCGTTCCACGATCCGGCCGCGGGAGATGAGCTGCTCGGCGACGCCGAGGTCGTCCAGCAGGTCGAGCGTGGCCGGGTGGAAGGTGGAGGCGCGGGACTGGGAGGCCAGCCCCGGCTCGCGTTCCAGGACGGTGACCGGCACGCCGGCCCTGGCCAGGGTGAGCGCCGCCGCCAGCCCGACCGGGCCCGCGCCGACCACGACGACGCCGTTCATGACCGCTGCCCCTGGGCCGCCGGGCGGTGCGGCACCCGGCCCAGCCGGATCGGCTGGCCCGTCGCCCTGGACAGCGCCCACCAGGCGCTGCACAGGTTGGAGGTGAGCAGGATCCGGTCGTTGCCGGCGCCGATGGACACCAGCGTGGGCAGCGTGAGCATCCCGGTGCCGGTGATCAGCACCACGGCGTCGTGCGGCAGGCACGCCTGGCCCACCTGCTCGACCAGCTCGGCTGGGGTGACGGAGTAGGGCGCGAACATGCCCTGCGCCCGCACCGGCACCACCCGGCTGATGTTCACGCCGGCCGACTTCCAGAACCGTTCGGCGAGCTCGGTCAGCCACGGCTGGTACGGCGAGACGAGGATGATCTCGTCGGCGCCCACCTGCTCGATGGCCTCCAGCGTGGCCATCGTCGCCGAGGCGAACGGGATCCCGAACCTCCTGCTCAGCTCGTCGCACCGGAACCGGTCCTCGTCGGGGCCGAGCAGGTAGCGCGAGCCGCTGCAGAGCATGACCATCGCGTCCAGCGGCAGGTTGCCGAAGGAGCAGATCATCGCGGGCAGCGCCTCGTTGTAGCTCTCCAGCCGTTCGGCCAGGCCCAGTCCCGGCCGTACGGGGAAGCGGGTGACGTGCATGTCCGCGCGGGATCCGAGCAGGCGTGCCAGCTCGGGCTCCGCCGCCGGGTTCGCGGGCGGCACGATCACGCCCACTCTGCCTCGCCTCATGCCGTCCCTCCGGGCTGACCTTCGAGTGCGAACAGCGTGCGCAGGGCGTCGGCGTACCGGTCGCCCAGCGGGGAGTCCGCGTGGCGGGTGACGCGGGTGATAGGCCCGTCCAGGAACGCCTCGACCACGCGCTGGACGGTGTCCCTGACCTCGTCGCGCGCGGAGTCGTCCAGTCCGGGCGCCCGGGAGGCGAGCCGGCCCAGCTCCGCGTCGGCCACGGCCTCCGCCTTGCGCCGCAGCGCCGTCACGACGGGCGCCACCCTCGGCGTGGCAGGTGCCGTGATCGTGCCGTGCCCGCCGCGCGGGCCGGGGACGGTGGTGACGGCCGCGTGCCCGTTGCGCGGGACGGGAACCGTGGTGATCCTGCCGCGCCCACCGCGCGGGCCGGGAGCCGGGCCGATCCCCATGTACCGGCGCCTGCCCCCCAGGACGGGAGGAGGGATGAGGTCGGCGGTCATCAGCAACCCGACCAGGCCGCGGCCCAGAACGCCGCTTCGCGACGGGCCCGCTTCTCGTCCTCGTCGGTGAGGTCGAGCCGCACCCCCGTGCGTTCGACGCCGAGCATGTCCACTGCGGCCCCGATCACGGTGTCCGCGAATTCCCGTTGACGGTCGGTGTTCACGTTCGCCGGGCATTCGACCTTGATGGTGACCATGGGGTTCCTCCCGCTGGGGGTTCTGGGGGTGATCAAGACGCCTGCTCGAGCACCTGGTCGATCACGCTGATGGCCTGGTCGGACACCTGCCTGATGTGGTGCAGCCGGTGCACGGTGCGTTCGGCGGAGGCGGCGGTTCTCGGGTGGTCGTCGCTCGAAGTGGGGGTCGGTGCGGGCCGTTCGCCGCGTGCGGTCACGGCGTAGGGGTGCTGGTACGGCCTGCGGAGGTCGTCGGCGAGCATGGCCACTCCTGTCAGCGCTGGTTGACGGCTCTATAGGTGAGAGGTTCGCGGGCGCCGAAGCGGGCCAGTTCTTCCTCGGCCTCGTCGCGTACCTGGACGAAACTGTCGCGGAGCTCGGCGAGGAGCCGGCGCAGCATGATGAGCTCCTCCTCCGCCTCCCGCCTGGACATGCGGGCCGGCCGGCGGCGCGGGGTGCCGGCGACGCGGACGAGTGCGGCGGTGCCGAGCAGCACGGCCGCGGCCATGCAGGCGACCAGCACCGAGGCGAAGCCCGGCATCGGCCCGTCCAGCAGTGGCTGGTCGACCAGCGCCGAGGCGCCCGCCACGCCGATCGCTCCGCCCAGCATGCGGGCGGTGTTGATGGCGCCGACCGCGGAGGCGTACTGGGTGGGATGGGCGGCCATGGTGCCGACCGCGAAGGTGCCGGTGGACAGGGCGCCGAAGCCGCCGCCCAGCATCAGCGCGGCGATCACGCTCAGCACGTTGGGCTGGGGGTAGGCCAGCATGAGGGCGCAGCCGCCGCCGAGCGCGAGCGCTCCGGCGTAGATGACCGCGTTGAGGCCGATGCGGCGGCCGGCCAGCATGGCCAGCGGGCTCGACACGATCATCGCGATCGACACCGGGGCCAGCCAGAGACCGATGCTGACGGGGTCGAAGCCGGAGGACCTCAGGTACAGCGGCCCCATGGCCAGCACGACGAACGACGCCGCGCCGTACAACAGGGACGCCCCTCCGGCCCACAGGAAGCCAGGGCGCCGCCACAGCCGCATGTCGATGGCGCCCGCGGCGTGGCGCCACGACGTCGTGACGGCCCCTGCCAGCAGCACCCCGGCCGCCGCCGCGCAGCCGAGTGTCCGCGCGGAGGTCCATCCCCACGCGCCGCCCTGGGACATCGCGAGCACGGCCGCGGCGATAGCCCCGACCAGTAACACCGTGCCCAGCACGTCGGGCACCCGGCGGTCCGTGCCGCGCGAGCGCGGCAGCGCGGGGGTCAGCATCAGCAGCGCGGCCGCCAGCCCGGCGCTGGGCAGGAACAGGCCGCGCCAGCCGTACGACTCGACCAGCAGCCCGCCGGCTCCCTGCAGGGCGAGCGCGCCGATGCCCGACGAGGCGCTCCACAGGGCGATGGCGCCCGCGCGGCGGTTGGCCGGCAGTTCGCCGAGCAGCAGGGCGAGTGAGGCGGGGAACATCAGCGCGGCGCCGATGCCCTGCGCGGCCCGCCCGCCCAGCAGCAGCGGCCAGGACGTGGTGGCGATGACCGCCGCCGCGCCGAGGCCGTAGAGGGCCAGACCGAGGGCGAGGACGTTGCGCCTGCCCAGCAGGTCGGCGAAGCGACCCGCGGTGGCCAGCAGCGCGGCGACCGCGGCGAAGTTGACCGTGCTGACCCAGGTGACCTCGGCCATGGGCAGGGCGGCCGCGATCGGGTCACGGCTCAGCACGGGGATCGCCAGCATCGTCGCCGTGCTGTCGGCCATGATCGCGATCACCACTCCGGAGGCGATCAGGCGCAGTATGGCGAAGCGTCCCCGGACCCGGAGCCGTGGCCGTGCCACGGGCTCGACGGTGGGTCCGGCGACATGCTCGCGAAGGGAGGTCAGAGTCATCGCGGCGTCTCCGCGAGGTCACGGTGGGCGACGGTGACCGGCTCGGGGCGCGGGATCTCGGGGCAGTTGGGCACGCTCGCCGCGACCATCCGCTCGGTCAGGCTCACGGACTGGCCGGGCGACCGGGACCAGGGCTGGGCCTTGCCGCCGACGAGTGTCCGGACGATCTGCGAGGCCAGCGTCAGGTGCTCCGCGCAGCGGCGGCTGACCTTGGCCTCCAGGCCGGCCACCTGCGCCAGCCTGAGCCGCAGCGGCTCCAGCGACGCGGTGCGCTCCAGGCCGTCGAGCTCGGCCAGCCGGTGCGGCCAGCGCAGCTGCCTGCCGAGGCGGTCCTGGACCTCGCCGGCGATGCGGTCGTCGGGGTACTTCTCGTCGCGCAGCCGGGTGCCGATGGCGACGGCCGCGCGGGCGGTGTGCTCGTAGTCGGCCAGTCGCCCGGTGAGTGCGGCGTCGAGCATCCGGGCCCGGTGGGTCAGGCAGTCGGCGCTCCAGCCGAGGACCATCAGGCGGTCCTCGCCCACCTCGGTGTGCCAGCCGGCGAGCCTGAGCTCGCGGGCCATGCGGTGGTAGAGCACCCACCGCTCGCCGTTGCCGTCGACCCAGACCTGCACGCCGCCGAGCGGCAGGTTGGCGACGTGCACCTGCTTGCTCTCGGGTGCCACCCGGGAACAGATGCGTTGGATCACCCGGTCCTGCGCCGGCACGGCCTTGGGCCGCCTGGCGAACCAGGAACCATTCTGGGGATCGGGGGTCACGTCCGGCCTCCTCCTCGCCGGCGACTCTCCAGAACCGTCCGGCCGTCAAGTCACAGTTTCCATGTGTCGGTCCGATAGTGGGACCCTGGCCGAAGTTGTGTCAACTGGTAGTTATCATTTGAGTTTGAATCGGTTTAAGGAGCGGAATGCCGGACCTGCGGCCGGACATGCGACGAAACGCCCGGCTTCCCTTACGCTGGAGGCCCTACGGGCGGCGGGAGGTGCCAGGTGGCGAACATCGCCGAGCGGCTTGACCTCGCTCTGCGGAAGCGTGGCTACAGCGGGGCCCAGGTGGCGGCCGAGCTGACCAAGGCCGGCATCCCGATCACCCGCGCCTATGTCAGCCAGCTGCGCACCGGCAAGCAGACCAACCCGACGCTCCAGGTGCTCCGCGCCCTGGCCGCCTGCCTGCAGGTCAGCGTGGGCTGGCTGGTGGGCGAGGAGCAGGCCGACCTCGGCGAGGAGCGATCCCCGGGGGCGGCGAGGGCGATCGGCGAGTCCGCGTCGGGCCTGTCCGACACCTCGCTGCACGTCGTGCGCGACGTGATCGGCCTGGCTCGGCGGGCCGAGGGCCTGCCGGAGCGGGAGCCCGAGCCCGAGCCCGCCCCCCGGATCCCGGAGATCCCCGAGGTCGCGCCCGCGCTCTCCGGGGCGCAGCGCGAGGCGCTCGGCAGGCGGCTGCGCGGCCTGCGCCTGGCGGCGCGCATGTCACCCGAGCAGGTCGAGGCCGCGCTCGGCCGCGGCAAGGCGGCGATCGAGGCCATCGAGGCGGGCGCCGTCGTGCCCGCACCCGCCACGGTGGAGCTCCTGCTCGACCTCTACGGCGTGATCGCGCTGCCCGTCCGCGAGCACGTGCTGTCGCTCGCTCGCGCCGAGCGCGAGCCGGTGCGCTGGGACGACGACGCCGTGCCCGTCTGGCTGGCCGCCGCCTGCGCGCTCGAACAGCGCGCCTCGGTGATCCGTACCTACCACCCGCAGCTCGTCCCGGCGCTGCTGTGGACCGAGGGCTACGCGCGGGCCGCCATCACGGTCTCCGGGCCGGCCACGCTCGGCCAGGAGTCGGTCGACGACGCGGCCCGGCTCGCCCTGGCCCGCCAGAAGCCGGTGATCGAGGGCGGCCCGGTCGTCTGGGCGATCATGGACGAGAGCGCGCTGCTGCGTTCGATCGCCGAGCCACAGGCGCATCTGACGCAACTCGAAACGCTTCTCGAATACGCCAAACGCCCGCACATCTCGGTGCACGTGGTCCCCATTCAAGATCCCGCTTATCTCCCGCGTACGGGGCCGTTCACGCTCTGGCGTTTCGCGGAGGCTTTCGAGCCCGACATCGCCTGCGCGCACGCCGTCGAATCCGACGAATTGATCACGGATCCGGCCGCCGTCGAGGCCTATCACCAGGCGTTCACCAAGTTGTCGGTCACGACGACGACCCGCGAGGAGACCCTCGACCTGCTGTATGCGTACCGTGACCGGGCCGCCCAAGGATGATCATAACAAAGTCGGAAACTAATATTTCCTGATTTTGTTGGCCCCAATGTGTTGAATTGTTGGGACATTTGGATCATTTTTAACTTGGTTCCGAGTGAGACACGAAGCCAGAACTTTCCCGGCATTGCCTGGCGAGGGGAAAGGGGCGAGACGAAATGAACGAGCGCGCCATCCGTAATCTGGCGAGACTCGATATGTCTCAGGCTCGCATCACCCGCATGCTGGACGCCGCCGCGGGCGGCAAGAACAACTTCGTGGCCGACCGCGAGGCCGTGCGGCGCTATGACGAGGCCACCCCCGTGACCACCGCCGCCGCCCGTGCCGTGCTGGGCTTTCTCGCCCGCGTGGTGCGGCACCTGGCGCTCGCCGGAGTCGACCAGTATCTGATCATCGGCAGCGGCGTGCCCAGTGGCCTGCCCACCGGCCACCAACTGCACGACATCGCCCGTGACACGCTGCACGGCGCGGAGGCCCGGGTCGTCTACGTCGAGAACGACCCCATGGTGCTGGCCAACGCCCGGGCCACGATCGAGCCCGTGACCGACGCGATGCGCGTGGTCGAGGGGGACGTGCGGCAGATCGAGGAGCTGCTGTCCGACCGGGTGGTGCGCACGTTCCTCGACTGGGACCGGCCGGTCGGCATGCTGCTCGTCACGATGCACGGCGTCGGCGACGAGCACGCCGGGCACGTGATCAAGTGCCTGTGCCACGCCGCCCCGGCCAACAGCTACCTGGCCCTGCTCCAGACCACGTTCGACGGCATCCCGCCGGAGCTGCTGCCGGCCGCCCGCGAGCTGCTGGCGATGACCCTGCCCGGCCACGCGATCCGCGACAAGGCCGAGGTCACGGCCCTGCTGGACGGCCTCGACCTGGTCGCGCCGGGCCTGGTGTGGGTGCCGGAGTGGCGGCCCGACGGCGCCGAGACCACCTGCCTGGAGCAGCCGAGCACGTCGGGCAACTATGGGGCCGTGGCCCGCCTGATCTGACGCGCCCGGCCCGACCCACCCGTGATCCGACTGGCCTGGCGCGCCCGTGACCCGCCCGGACTGACCCGCCTGATCCGAGTGCGGTCAGTCCCACCAGAACGACCAGGTGTGCCGGCCGGCGATCTGCTCGGCGTAGCCCTGGAGGTCGCCGGGCCCCTGGACCACGTTGTCGGGGCAGAAGGCCCAGTGCTCGGCCGCCACGTGCAGCGCGTGCTCGGGCTCTACGGGAGGCGCGGCCACGCTCAGCTCCAGTGTGTTGAAGCCGACGCACACCACCCGGACGCCGAACCGGTCCTCCCAGCTGCGCACGACCGCCGCCAGCGGCACCATCCACTCGTTGTGGTGCAGCGCCCCCTGCCAGCCCATGACGGCCAGCGCGTCGGCGCCCCGGTGGGCGGCTACCAGCCCGAGCGGCAGGCCCCGGCCGGCCAGCTGCTCGGCGTGCCAGTCGGCCACGGCGCCCGGATCGGCCGCCGGCACGCCGGGCGGCGCCAGGCCCGGGCAGATCGCGCCGAAGGGGTCGAGCTCGTCGAGCGCGTCGGGCGGCATCTGGGCCACCCACTCCTGCCACACCTCCGCCATGAACCCCTCGGCCGTGAAGTGGCCGATCAGCGCCGCGTCGTCGGGCACCACCTGGCCGACCGACCAGGGCTGGGCCGACTCGTCGAGCAGCACCGGCCACAGGCCGCTGCGCGGGTGCTCGGCGCGGAAACGGGCCCACTCGGCGCCCGTCGCCGGCTCGTCGCTCATCCAGAACGCGGGCCGCGACGCCTCGCCCTGGCTGGTGTAGCCCGGGTCGGGCCAGACGGCCTCACCCTCGGGCAGCGCGACCGACAGGGTGCGGCCCCTGCCGCCGTCGGCGAACAGCCGGCACAGCTCGCGTGGCAGCCGGTGATCCTTCATGCCTTACCGTTCCGATCCGGATCCGTCGGGGAGATGGTAGTGCCGGGCACTGACACGCCTCCGGGGGCCGGGACTTTGTCCTGGACGATCCTGGATCGATGGACCTTCTGGCTGGCCGTGCCGGTCCATGACGGTGGGTTCATGGGGGATTTCGCCAGCCGTAGCCGTACTGCTCACGGGATGCGCCACCAGCGACGAGGGCCCGGCCGCCGGGGCGGGGCGCGGGAGACCGGGCGGTCGTGCGGACCGACGCGGGCACGGTACGGGGCACCACGACCGGAACCTATCGCCTGAACCAGGGCCGCGTCGATCGCGGTCGCCCTCGGCGGAGACGAGCGGGCCAGGCAGGCGGCGGCGGAGTTCGTCGCGGTGCCGTTCCGGGTCGACGAGGAGGTCAGGCGGCTGCTGGCCAGGGCCCAGGAGCGGATGCCCGTGGTGCTCGTCACCAACGCCATGGACAGTCTGGAGGCGCACCTGGAGTCGCTCGGGCTGACCTGCTTCGCCGACGACGTGGTGAGCAGCGCGCGGGTCGGCGTGGCCAAGCCCGACCGGTGCATCTACGAGATCGCCGCCGAGCGGGCCGGGGCCGCTCCTGAGCGCTGCCTGTTCGTCGACGACCGGCCGGCGAACGTCGAGGCCGCCCGCGCCCTTGGCATGACCGGGGTTCACTTCCGCACGGTTGCCGACCTCGCCGCGGCGCTGGCCTGAGCAGGCTCTTCGCTCCGTGCTGAGCGGGCCTTTCCTCCTGCACCGTGCTGGGCGGGCCCTTCGCCCCGTGGGGCCGGGCGGGCCCGTCACCCGTGTGCCGCCCGTCTCCGGCGTGGCCCGCGCCGGCCGCGCCGGAAACGTCAGCGGCCCCGGCTGTCAGTACCCGCCGTACGGCGAGGACGAGCTGGGCTTCTTGGTGTGGCTGGGCGAGTGCGACGGAGAGGTGGTCGGCGCCGTCACGGTCGAACGCGACCCGGCGGGCCGGATCACGCCCAGTACCCCGTGCTTGCCGCCGTCGGAGCCGGCGGAGAACCACAGGGCGTTGTCGCCGCCGTTGGCCGGGGTGCCCGGCTCCAGGTCCCAGAGCCCGGGCAGGGTGATCTTGCGGCCGTCCGCCTTGGTGAGTGCACCCAGGTGGCGCCCGCGGCGGAAGGCGTGGATGGTGCCGTCGCCGAAGTTGCCGACCAGGAGCGCGCCGGCGTACCGCCCGAAGGACTTCGGCGCGGCCGTCATCGCCCAGGGGGCGTTGAGCCCGGTACGCGCGATCCGGCCGGTCAGGCGGCCGCCCGCGTCGAAGCGGCTGATGAAGCCCTTGCCGGCGCCCGGGACGGACTTGCCGGTCGACGCGTCACGCAGCGCGTAGGCGATCCAGATGTTGCCGTTCACGACAGCCACGTTGAATGGCGAGTAGGTGGACGGGATGGCCCGGTCCCTGAACTGTGAGCGCGACAGCTGAATCCGCCGGAAGTCGGAGTCGAAGGCGTGGATGCGGCCGTGCGCGAAGTCGGCGGCGAGCAGGAAGTCGCCGTCGTCGGTCCGGACCAGCTCCAGACCCTTGTAGTCGGCGCCGCGGGTGAAGGCGGCGATGACGGCGTTCTTCGGGTCGACCTCGGCGTTCCAGCCGCTGATCGCGCCGCTCGGACTGGCGAAGATGAAGGTGGCGGGCTTGCCCTTGACGGTGAAGCCTTCGGTGGGGTTGAAGACCTGGCCGGTCGGGGCGCCGCCGGGGATGTTGACCTCGGTCTGCTCCTTCTTGCCGTTTCCGGAATAGACGGTGGCGCTGCCGCTGCCGGTGCCGGATACCCACAACGTCTTGCCCATGGCCAGCCCCCAGGGGTTGACCAGCTTGGGATCGGTGACGGGAGCCTTGCCCGAGACGTCCGAGACGAGGTTGACGACGTCGAACCTGTTGCGAGGGGTGGCCTGTGCGGGAGTGGCGAGAGTCGCTCCCAGAACGACTCCGACAGCGCAGAGTGTGATGATGCGTAACCGCATCCGTGCCTCCTTGTTAGCGCTTGTGACGCGAGATACGCGGGCGGCCCGGAACGGGTTCAGTGAGGACCGGAAATATCCGGCTCGGCGTTATTCGCCGCCGATAGGGGAGAGGGAGTGTCATGGATGTTTTGGGGATTGATATCGGTGGTTCCGGGATCAAGGGGGCGCCCGTCGACATCGAGGCCGGCAAGCTCACCCGGGAACGGCTGCGCGTCCCCACCCCGCAGCCGGCCAGGCCCGGTCCGGTCGCCGAGGTGGTGGCGCGGATCGTCGACCACTTCTCCTGGACCGGCCCCGTCGGGGTGACGTTCCCCGGCGTGGTGCGCGACGGGGTGGTCATGACCGCCGCGAACGTTCACCACTCCTGGATCGGGGTCGACGCGGCCGAGACGTTCGGCGGCGCCACCGTGCTGAACGACGCCGACGCGGCGGGCCTGGCCGAGATGACCTTCGGCGAGGGGCGCGGCCGGCGGGGCACCGTGCTCATGTTGACGTTCGGCACCGGCATCGGCAGCGCGCTGTTCACCGAGGGCGTCCTGGTGCCCAACACCGAGCTGGGCCACCTCCAGCTGAAGGGCAAGGACGCCGAGCACCGCGCCTCCGACCGCGCCCGCGAGGAGTCCGACCTCAGCTGGGAGAAGTGGGCCGCGCGGGTCGAGGAGTATCTCCGGCACGTGGAGATGCTGTTCTCTCCCTCGCTGATCGTCGTCGGCGGCGGCGTCAGCAAGAAGGCCGGCAAGTGGCTCCCGCACGTGCACCTCGACACGCCGATCGTCCCCGCCCTCCTGCAGAACGAGGCGGGCATCATCGGCGCCGCCCAGATGGCCGCCGCCCCCCGCCCGGCCGCCGCGAGGTAGTTCCGGGGCGCTCGTACCGGACGCGGCGCAGTGGCCCCCGCGCCCTCGGACGGCGCGCCGCCGGATCCCCGGACGGAAAGGGGCTCCGGCAAGGCAACCGGAACAGCCGCTCAGGAGTCTCACTGGTGACGTGACCGTCCTCGACGACGACTCTGGGGAGAGTGGGCCCGCCGCGGACGGTCACGGCGTTATTGAGGTGCGGGCCTCCGTGGTGATCGGGCAGCATGGGTCGTTGGCTCCGGTCGCGCGGGGCTCAAATATCCTGAAAGCAGTATGGGAACCTCTGCGTTGTCCTCCTCTCACCCTGAGCTCGGCGAGCTGCAGTCACGCCTGCCTGAGCTCATGCCCCGTGACCAGCGCCGGCTCCGGCGCCGCCTCGACGGCGCGCGCCGGGTGCGCTCCCGTGAGGCCCGGGAGAAGATCGCCGCGGAGATCCTCGCCGACGTCGAGCGCGCCGAGCGGCGGCTGACCCGCCGCCGCGAGGCCGTGCCCGAGGTGAGCTACCCCGACAACCTGCCGGTCGCCCAGCGCAAGGACGACATCCTCGCGGCCATCCGCGACCACCAGGTCGTGATCATCGCGGGCGAGACCGGATCCGGCAAGACCACCCAGATCCCCAAGATCTGCATCGAGCTGGGGCGCGGCGTCAGAGGGCTGATCGGCCACACCCAGCCCCGCCGCATCGCCGCCCGCACGGTCGCCGAGCGCATCGCCGAGGAGCTCGGCACCGACCTCGGCCAGGTCGTCGGCTACAAGGTGCGCTTCACCGACCAGGCGAGCGACCGCACCCTGGTCAAGCTGATGACCGACGGCATCCTGCTCGCCGAGCTGCAGAACGACCGGCTGCTGGAGCAGTACGACACACTGATCATCGACGAGGCCCACGAGCGCAGCCTCAACATCGACTTCATCCTCGGCTACCTCAAGCAACTGCTGCCGAAGCGCCCCGACCTCAAGGTCGTCATCACCAGCGCCACCATCGACCCCGAGCGGTTCTCGCGGCACTTCTCCGACGCCCCGATCATCGAGGTGTCCGGCCGCACCTACCCGGTCGAGGTCCGCTACCGGCCGCTCGACGACGATGACGACCAGACGCAGGGCATCGTCGACGCCTGCCGCGAGCTCGTCACCGAGGGGCCCGGCGACATCCTCGTCTTCCTGAGCGGCGAGCGGGAGATCCGCGACGCCGCCGACGCCCTGGCCAAGGCCGAGTTTCGCAACACCGAGATCTTGCCGCTCTACGCCCGCCTGAGCGCCGCCGAGCAGCACCGCGTGTTCCAGCGCCACACCGGCCGCCGCATCGTGCTGGCCACCAACGTGGCCGAGACGTCGCTGACCGTCCCCGGCATCAAATACGTCGTCGACCCCGGCTACGCCCGCGTCTCCCGCTACAGCCACCGCACCAAGGTGCAGCGGCTGCCCATCGAGGCCATCTCCCAGGCCAGCGCCAACCAGCGCAAGGGCCGCTCCGGCCGCACCTCCGACGGCGTCTGCATCCGGCTCTACGAGGAGGAGGACTTCCTCGCCAGGCCGGAGTTCACCGACCCCGAGATCCTGCGCACCAACCTGGCCTCGGTCATCCTGCAGATGACCTCGATCGGGCTGGGCGACATCGAGGCGTTCCCGTTCGTCGAGCCGCCCGACCGCCGCCAGGTCAGAGACGGCGTCAGCCTGCTGCACGAGCTGGGCGCGTTCGACGCGCAGGGCGACCTCACCGCGGTGGGCCGCAAGCTGGCCGCTCTGCCGGTCGACCCCCGCCTCGGCCGCATGGTGCTGGAGGCGGAGAAGAACGGCTGCCTGCGCGAGGTCATGGTGATCGCCGCCGCGCTGTCGATCCAGGACCCTCGCGAACGCCCGTCCGACAAGCAGCAGCAGGCCGACGAGAAGCACCGCCGCTTCGCCGACCCCGAGTCCGACTTCCTGTCCTACGTCAACCTCTGGCACTACCTCCAGGACAAGCAGCGAGAGCTGTCGTCCAGCGCGTTCCGCAGGCTGTGCAAGGCCGAGTTCCTCAACTACCTGCGCGTGCGCGAGTGGCAGGACATCTACAGCCAGCTGCGCCAGTCGCTCGGCGCCCAGCCCGGCAGCCAGGTCGCCGACCCGCGGAGCGTGCACGTCTCGCTGCTGGCCGGGCTGCTGTCACACGTGGGCGTCAAGGACGTCGTCGACAAACAACGCGCCTCCGACGGCCGCCGCCCGATCCAGGAATACCTCGGCGCCCGCAACGCCCGCTTCGCCGTCTTCCCCGGCTCGGCGCTGGCCAAGAAACAGCCGCAGTGGCTGATGTCGGCCGAGCTGGTGGAGACGTCGCGGCTGTGGGCCCGGGTCAACGCCAAGATCGAGCCCGACTGGGTCGAGCCGCTCGCGCAGCACCTGGTCAAGCGCACCTACTCCGAGCCGCACTGGGAGAAGAACCAGGGCGCGGTGATCGCGCTGGAGAAGGTCACGCTGTACGGCGTGCCGCTCGTGGTCGGGCGCAAGGTCAACTACGGCCGCATCGACCCCGAGCTGTCGCGCGAGCTGTTCATCAGGCACGCGCTCGTCGAAGGCGACTGGGACAGCCACCACACCTTCCTGCGCGCCAACCGCAAGCTGCTCGAAGAGGTCGAGGAGCTCGAGAACCGCGCCCGCCGCCGCGACATCATGGTCGACGACGAGGCCCTGTACGACTTCTACGACCAGCGGGTGCCCGCCGACGTCGTCTCGGCCCGGCACTTCGACTCGTGGTGGAAGAAGGCCCGGGCCACCGAGCCCGACCTGCTGACCTACTCGGCCGAGATGCTGGTCAACGAGGGTGCCGACGTCAGCGCCCGCGACTACCCCGACACCTGGCGGCAGCTAGGCCAGCGGATGAAGCTGACCTACCAGTTCGAGCCCGGCGCCGACGCCGACGGCGTGACCGTGCACGTCCCGCTCCAGGTGCTCAACCAGGTCAACTCCGACGGGTTCGACTGGCAGATCCCCGGCCTGCGCGAGGAGCTGATCACCGCGCTGATCCGGTCGCTGCCCAAGCACCTGCGGCGCAACTTCGTGCCCGCCCCCAACTACGCCAAGCAGGTGCTGGAGGGCGCCCGCCAGGGCGGCGAGCCGCTGCTGGAGGCCGTGGAGCGCGAGCTGCTGCGGCTGACCGGCGTCCGGGTGCCGCGCGAGGCCTGGCAGCTCGACCAGGTGCCCGAACACCTGCGCATCACCTACCGGGTGATCGACGAGCGCCGCCGCACGGTCGCCGAGGACAAGGACCTCGACGCGCTGAAGCGGCGGCTCGCCCCGCGGCTGCGCCAGACGCTCTCGGCGGCGGCCGACGACCTGGAGCAGTCGGGGCTCCACACGTGGAGCTTCGGCACCCTGCCCAAGGTGTTCGAGCAGGGCCGGATGAAGGGCTACCCGGCCCTGGTCGACGACGGCGACTCCGTCTCCATCAAGATCTTCGAGACCGAGCTGGAGCAGCGCCGCTCCCACTGGACCGGCACCCGGCGGCTGCTGCTGCTGGGCGTCACCAACCCGGCCCGGTCGCTGCTCGGCGGTCTGTCCAACCAGGCCAAGCTGGCCCTGTCGCGCAGCCCGCACGGTGGCGCGGTGGCGCTCTTCGACGACGTGGTCGACGCCGCGGTCGACAAGCTGATGCTCGACCGCGGTGGCCCGGCCTGGGACCCTGTCTCCTACGACCGGCTCTACCAGCACGTCCGGGCCGAGCTGCACGCCACCTCGGCCGATGTGCTGGCCCGGGTCGAGCAGATCCTCGGCATCTGGCACACCGTCGGCGCCGGGCTGGAGTCCGTACGCGCCGGCGCCTCGGCCGGCGACATCCGTGACCAGCTCGCCAAGCTCGTCTACCCGGGTTTCGTCACCGCCACCGGTCACCGGCGGCTGCCCGACCTGCTGCGCTACATCCGGGCCGTCGAGCGCCGCCTCACCAAGCTCCCCGAGGAGCCGTGGCGCGACGAGGAGTGGATGGACCGCGTGCACAAGGTCGAGGACGACTATCACGACCTGCTGGCCAAGCTGCCTCCCGCGCGGCGCTCCGACCCCGACGTGGTGGAGATCCGCTGGATGATCGAGGAGCTCCGGGTCAGCTTCTTCGCCCAGACCCTCGGCACCCCGACCCCGGTCTCGGAGAAGCGCATCGCCAAGGCGATGGACAAACTCACACCTTGAAGACGGACGTGTCCAGCTCAACGTCGATCGGGCTGGGCAGCCGCAGCGGCGACCCGACCGGCACCGTGGCGCTCGCCAGATAGGCGCCGTCGCGGGGCTCGCTGTGCACCGTGACCGACGGCGGCTCGGCGAGGAGGTCGATCAGCAGATAGATCGGCACGCCGCCGGTCGCGTAGAGCGGCGGCTTCTCCACGCGGTCCCGGAGGGCGCTGCCGGCGGAGACCACCTCGGCGACCATGATCAGCCCGGACGACCGCAGCTCGCGGTCACCCCACCTGGGGCAGTCGGGTGGCGCGAGCACGAAGTCGGGCTCGACGGGCTCTCGCGGCCCTTCGACGCAGACATCGACGTTACCCGCGCGCCCCTTCCAACCGTGTTCGTCCATGACCGGAATGAGGACACGGTAGAGCGCCATGGCGCAGTCAGCGTGTTCGGGGGTGCCTACAGGGCTCACGATGAGATTTCCTTCGACGACGTCGGCCCGGAAGCCGGGGAGTTCGGGGAGTGCGTCGAACAGCTCCCGTGCGGTCTCCGGCAGGCGCTTGTCGTTGGACGGCACCAGCTCGGTGTGGTGCTGCCTGATCGCCATGACAACCATCGAAACTGTCCCTCCGTACTCGAATGGGTACCCTGAGTATCGCATTCAGCGCCTGCGAGCGGACCCCCTTACGGCGCGAAACGGCCGCCTCGCTGTCAACGAGGCGGCCGTGGATGTGGGGCGGCGTCAGTTGGGTGTGGGCCACCAGGTGGGCAGCGCTTCGCCGTGCGTCTCCGGGATCCGCTCACCCGGCCGCCGGTTCACGCCGCGCTTGATCACCTTCAGCAGGTCGGCGGTGTAGTCGTGCCAGACGTCCTCGTCGGCGGTCGCCGGCAGGTCGTCGAGCTGTCCGTCCTTGGTGTCGCCCTCTCGTGGCATGGAACATCCCCCTTCATGGTCAAGCGACCGATTCGATCCCCGGTCGAGTGATTCAGTACGGATCCGTACAGTGGGGGGACGCACGAGTGGGGGGTTCGATGATCAAGGCAGTGGTGTTCGACGTCGGCGAGACGCTCATCGACGAGACGCGCATCTGGTCGCGCTGGGCCGACCGCCTGGGAGTGAGCAGGTTCGTGATGATGGGAGCGCTCGGCGGGATGGCCGCCCTTGATCGTTCCCACCGCGAGGCGTTCGAGCTGGTCCGGCCCGGTCTCGACATCACCGCCGAGCTGGCGGCCTGGGAGCGCGACGAGCCCGACGGCCTGCGCAACCACTTCGACGCCGACGACCTCTACCCCGACGTCCGCGAGGCGCTGGCCGCGCTGCGCGCGGCCGGGCAGCAGGTGATCGTCGCCGGCAACCAGCCCGTCCGGGCCTACGACGCGCTGGTCGCCATGGACCTTCCGGTCGACTCGGTGCACACCTCCGAGGGCTGGGGCGTGTCCAAGCCCGCGGCCGAGTTCTTCGCCAAGGTCGCCGCGATCGCGGGCAGGGAGCCCGCCGAGATCCTCTACGTCGGCGACCGGCTCGACAACGACGTGCTGCCCGCGGCCAGGGCGGGCATGCGGACGGCGCTGCTGCGCCGGGGGCCGTGGGGTCATCTGCACGCCGAGCGGCCGCAGGCGAAGGCCGCCGACCTGATCGTCGACGACCTGCCCGCCCTGCTGCCCGCCCTCGCGGGTCTCACCTGATCTCGTCATCGGGTTCGACGTAGATCGCGCGTTCCTCGGCTGAGAGGTCGCCGGAGTCGTCGCCCCAGTCCTGGCCGATCTCGTCCGGCTCCTCGTCGGGGGCCAGACCCTCGTCGGGCTGGGTGAGCCGGTGTCCCGGCCGCGGCGCCGGCCTCTCCCGGTCGGGCTTCTCCCGCCACAGCCGTTCGTCGAGGGTGTCCTCGTGACGCGGATCGTCACCCTCGATGCGATGCGCCCGGCCGAGGTCGTCGGTCCACTCCTCGACCTCGATCTCCTGCTCGTCCGCCAGGCCGTGTCTGTCCGGAGGCTGTTCGGTCATACCCGTCCTCTTACCCAGGAGCCTGCCGAAAACCTGGGATTTGGTCTCCCCTGGATCTTCGACGACTCTTCCTTGTCCATCCGGGGCGCGGCCGGGGACGTCACACCAGTTCGAGCGGGCGGTCCCTGCTCACCAGGGCGGCGTAGTGGCCGCCGAGGGCCAGCAGGTCGTCGTGGGTGCCGCGCTCCACGACCCGGCCGTGGTCCAGGACGACGATCTGGCCGGCGTCGCGGATCGTGGACAGGCGGTGCGCGATCGTGATCGTGGTGCGGCCCCTCGCGAGCGTGTCCAGTGCCTCCTGTACGGCCCGCTCGGTCTGTGTGTCGAGGGCGCTGGTGGCCTCGTCGAGGACGAGCACCGGCGGGTTGCGCAGGATGGTCCGGGCGATGGCCAGGCGCTGCTTCTCGCCGCCGGAGAAGCGGTAGCCGCGCTCGCCCACCAGCGTGTCGTAGCCGTCGGGCAGCGAGACGATGTGGTCGTGGATGCGGGCGGCCCGGGCGGCCGCCTCCAACTCCTCGTCGGTGGCCGTGGGGTCGGCGAAGCGGAGGTTGTCGGCGATGGAGGCGTGGAAGAGGTACGTCTCCTGGGAGACCACGCCGACCGTGCGGGCCAGTGACTCGAAGGTGAGCTCGCGGACGTCGACGCCGTCGATCGTGACCCGGCCGCCCGTGACGTCGTACAGCCGGGGCAGCAGGTAGCTGAGCGTGGTCTTGCCCGACCCGGTCTCGCCGACGACCGCCAGGCTGGTGCCCGCCGGGACGGTGATGTCCACGCCGGTGAGCGTGGGCGCCTCGCCGTAGGCGAAGTCGACGTTCTCGTAGCGGACCTCGCCGCGCACGCCGGTCAGCGTGCGGGGGCCGGGGTGGATGTCCACGGGTAGGTCGAGGTACTCGAAGATGCGGCCGAACAGCGCCAGCGAGCTCTGCACCTCGACGCCGAGCCGCAGCAGCGAGACGGTGGGCCTGAACAGGCCCGCCTGCAGCGTGGTGAAGGCCACCAGGGTGCCGACGGAGATGGCGCCGGTGTGGCCGACCGCCCAGTAGATCACCGCGGGCATCGCGGCCATGACGATCTGGATCGACGACTGCCGCCACCGTCCGGCCATGCTGGAGCGGACGCCCAGGTCGGCGAGCTCGTCCGAGGCGGCGGCGAAGCGGCGGGACAGCTCGGGGGAGCGGCCCATCGTGCGGCCGAGCAGGATGCCGCTGATCGACAGCGACTCCTGGACCATGGAGGAGATCACGGCCAGTTTCCGCTGCCGCTCGGAGGTGATCCGCTTGCGCTCGGCGCCGACCTTGCGGCTGATCCACACGAAGACCGGCAGCAGCAGCAGTGAGATCGCGGTCAGCCGCCAGTCGAGCGCGACCATGGCGACGACCGTGGCCAGGACGGTGGTGAGGTTGGAGATGAGGGAGGTGGCGGTGGAGGTGACGACCGACTGCATGCCGCCGATGTCGTTGGCGATGCGCGACTGCACCTCGCCGGTCCTGGTGCGGGTGAAAAACGCCAGCGACATGCGCTGCAGGTGGCCGTAGACGGCGGTGCGCAGGTCGTGCATGACGCGCTGGCCGACGGTGGTCGACACCAGCGTCTGGACCACGTCGAAAACGCTCGTGGTGACCGCGACCAGGATCATGCCCAGCGCGAGCAGCGCCAGCAGGCCGGTGTCGCGCGCCGGGATGGCCGTGTCCAGCACCTCGCGCAGCAGGAACGGCGAGGCCAGCGACACCAGCGACGACAGCAGGATGAGACAGCCGACCACGGCCAGGCGGCCCCGGTAGGCGCGGAAGAGGCGGACGATGCGCCGCAGCGGGGCGCGTGGTTCCTCGGCCAAGCAGCCGCTCCTTTCAGATGTTCGCTCTAACAGAGGTTAGCTCATATTTGTTCCGCCATTAGGCTTGGCCCATGGACGACGTGGAGCTCTCCGAGCTCATGCACCTGGTCGGCCGCCGGTTGCGGCATGGCTATCTGCATCGGCTGGAGCCGCTCGGCCTGAGTCCCGGTCAGGCGCGGGCGCTGCGCGTGCTCATCGACGCCGACCGGCCCCTGCGGATGGTGCGGCTCGCCGACGAGCTGAGGATCGTGCCGCGCTCCGTCACCCCCGTCGTCGACGCGCTCGAAGCGGCCGGGCTGGTACGCCGGGAGATCGATCCGGCCAACCGGCGCTCGACCCTGCTGGTCGTCACGCCGGAGGGGCACAAGGTCCACGAACGTGCCCGCGAGGCCCGCAGGCAGGCGGGCCAGGAGCTCTTCGCGGTGCTCTCGGCCGAGCAGCGCGACCAGCTCAAGGAGCTGCTGGCCGCCGTGGACGCCCAGTTCGGGCCGGCCCCGGTGCCCGGTCAGGCGGGCGTCACCGGGCGCGAGTCGCGGGGCAGGTAGCGGCCGGACAGCCGGGCCAGCTTGAGGCTGAGGTGTAGGGCCAGCCGCTCGCCGCCGTCCTTCAGATCCGTACGGGCCAGCTCCTCCACGCGGCGCAGCCGGTAATACAGAGAGGTGCGGTGCAGCCGCAGCGCCCGCGAGGTGGCGACGGCGCTGCCGGCCAGGTCCAGATAGGTCTCCAGGGTCTCCAGCAGCGGCAGGTGGTGCTCGTCGGCGAGCAGCGGTTCGAGGCCGGGGTGCAGTTCGTACGGCGACAGGTGGGTCAGCATCCGATAGACGCCGAGCCGGCTCCACTCCAGCGAGCGGCCGAGGCCGGGCACCCGGGCGGCGACCTCCGCCGCGTGCCTGGCCTCGGTGTAGGACGCGGCCGCCGTGGTCAGCGCCGGCCGGGGCCGCCCGACCCCCACGGTGACCGGCACGGACATCGCCCCGTGCAGCTCGTCGGGCGAGACGGCGGGCCCGGCGGTGAGCAGCACGGCGTGGTCGTAGCGCACGAGGTGCAGCGGGTGGTGCCCGCTCAGCCGCCGCCGTAGCGCCAGCAGCCCCTGCTCCAGGGCCAGTCTGAGGGCCTCGTCCGGCTCGGGGGCCAGCGGCCTGGCCACGAGTACGGTCACCGGCTGGGCCTGGGGGAAGGCGCCGGCCTCGATCAGCTGGCGGGCCGCGTCGCGCTCGCCGAGCAGGAGCCCCGTCACCGCCTCCAGCTCCCGGTGCGAGGCCAGGCCGATGGCCAGGCTCTCGTGGTAGAGCGCCAGGGCCAGCGCGGGGGCCGCCGCCGCGGCCTCGGCGACCTGCGCGTCCGGCATCGCCGGTTCGGCGTCGATGAACCAGAGGAATCCGAGCAGCCCGGCCTCGTGGCGTACCGGGACGCAGACGCGGGGGAGCAGGCCGAGGTGCGGCGCGCCCGGGGTGCGCAGCGGGAGGGCCGCGCCGTCGATGCCCGCGGCGCGCAGCCACTGGCGCACCTCCGGCGTGGTGTGCCTGCGCAGGATCGAGTCGCGGCGGATGTCGTCCATGGCGCCGCTCTGCTCGCTGTAGGCGATGACCCGTTGCAGGTGGTCCTCGAGCAGCAGCGGCCGGTCGAGGCGCGCCGCGAGCTCGTCCACGGTCCGCTGGAGGTCCGCCACAACTCACCTGGTTATTTCAACAAATGTCGGAGATACAGCTACGGGTCTTCCCTACAGCTGACCGGTGATCTCTGTCAATATCGCCTATACCGTCCCATTGGTGAATGCCCCGAAGAAGCTGTTGAAAGGCCTGCTGGCAGCCCTCGTGCTGATCCCGCTGAGTTTGACGGCCACACCCGCTTCCGCAGCGCCCCCCGCGGAGGATCCCGAACACCCCTGGCGGCAGAAGCACTGGCCGCAGACCCAGCCCTGGCAGCGCGACGCGCCCGCCGACGCCCAGGCCCTGCGCGGTCGCCCCGTCGCGGACATCAAGCCCATCGACCCGCAGAACTGGGAGAACCCCGACCACATGACGTGGGCGGACTACAAGAAGCCGCCCGGCACCAACTGGAACGACCCGTCGGTCAAGGGCTCGCAGCGCACCTTCAAGGGCGCGCTCGTCCTGCTCGACTACCCCAACCAGGAGTTCGTCGTCACCCAGCCCAAGGGCTCGACGATCTTCGGCAACCCGAGCGCCGAGGCCCACGACATCCCCCGCGACCAGGTCGCCCGGTTCTACCAGGACTTCCTCAACACCCCGAACGAGCTGAACAAGGGGCACACCATCCATGAGTACTGGATGGAGGACTCCGGCGGCCGCATCGGCGTGGATTTGACCGGCTTCGGCCCGTACACCATGCCGGGCAAGGACCATGAGTACGCCATGGAGTATCAGCGCAACGCCTGCCCCAGCGGCGACACCTGCAACCGCAACCTGCGCACCGACGGCAACGCGGCGTGGATCGCCGCCGTCGGTGAGGAGGTCGCCGCGCAGTTCGACTTCATCTTCTACGTCAGCGCCGGCCAGGACGAGTCGTCCACCTGGCAGGAGTTCGGCATGATGAAGTTCCCCACCAAGGAGGACGTGACCGACGAGTTCGGCCCGCCCGACCCGGCGCTGCCCAACTGGTCCGCCACCCGCTACGTCGACTGGACCTCGTGGCAGGCCGGCTCCACCTTCTGGCCCAACGCCCGCTTCGGCGTCGACTCGGTGCAGGCCGAGAGCTCCGGGATGTCGGTGTACGCCCACGAGCTGAGCCACATCATGGGCATCGCCGACAACTACAACAACCCGTACGGCGTGCCACTGCGCCGGGCCTACTCCGGCATCTGGGAGATGCTCAGCCGCGGCACCTTCAACGGCCCCGGCGGCCCGCACAGCCGCTGGCTCATCCCGCCCACCGCCGGCTCCTCCATGGGCTCCCAGCACATGCTGCGCAACAAGATCAAACTCCAGATGGTCGACCAGGCCAACGTGCTGAACCTCTCCCGTGACGCGCTCGACGAGTCCGGCCTGGTGACCGCCAGGGTGACCGCCCGGGCGGTGCAGCCGGGACCGAACGGGCTGATGGGCCTCAACATCGCCTTCGGCTCCGGTGACAAGAGTCCCGCCTGCGACACGGCGACCAACCCGCTGTGCGACGGCGGCGGCTACGACAACTACACCGTCGAGGTCGTCGACCGGGTCGGCACCGACTCCTTCACCCCCGACTCCGGAGTGCTGCTGGCCAAGACCAAGGACCAGGACCGGTCGCCGTTCATCTGGGTGGTCGACGCCAACCCGCAGGACATCGGGATGACCGACTACGTGCTGCCCGACGGCACCGAGGTGCCCATCACCATGGGCGACTACCGCCAGCTGTCCGACGCGCTCTTCCACGCGGGCACCGACTCGGGCAGCGAGTACGAGTACGTCGACGAGGCCAACCGCCTGCACTTCTACGTCACCGACCTGAAGCGTGGCCGCGACGGCACGCTGTCCTACACGGTCGCCGTCCGCTCCCTCGATGGGGCGGGCCCGCAGAAGCGTGGCGTCCGGCTGCTGCCCGCCGCCGGAGTCCCTGCCGGCAAGGGCGTGTCCACCTGCACGTTCCCGCTGTTCAACACCGGTAGGGCGGCCCCCGCACAGGGGCAGCACCCCGAGGACGTCAGCGCCTACCTCAACACCGACGTCTACCGGCTCAAGGCCGAGGCCCGGGGCAAGGGCTGGACCGCCCAGCTGCCCAACGCGCTGGCCTCCGTCGACTTCGGCAAGCACGCGACGGTCACGGTCAACGCCGTGCGCGAGGCGGGCGGCGCCCGGCTCGGGAAGATCGAACTCACCGCCACCTCGGAGAGCGACCCGAGCAAGACGGTGACGGCCACCTGTCACGTGGTCGGCCTGTAGGCGAACGACGGGGTACGGCCGGCGCGGGCCGTACCCCGTCGTTTCGACTACCCTGGAGGGGGTGTTTCGTTGACGGGGCAGTCGCCAGACCGCCCGCGACCTCGGCGCCGCAAGGTGCCACTGGCCGCGCCCGTGGCGGCGGGGCTCGCCGCGGCGGCCGCCAGCATCCTGGCGGCGTCGGTCGAGTGGGAGATCCCGCCCCTCGCCAAGGTCGGCGTGACGGCCGTCGCCGCGATTCTCGTGGGACTCACCACCTGGGCCACGACCGAGGTCCGGCCCAGGCGGGCCGCCCTGGAGGAGCCCTCCTCCCGCGCGCCCGACCAGTGGCCACCCGCCCCCGAGCACTTCACCGGACGTGCCGAGGCGCTCGCCGACCTGCGTGGCGTCGACGCTCCGGTCCGCCCGGAAGAGGTGCTGACCGGGTTCCTGCGGGCGCTCGGCGTCCGGCTGACCACCGATCCGGGCGGGCTCGACGAGCTGCGCAGGCTCTGGCTCACCTGGACCAAGGGCCGCGGCATCCTCATCGGCCTGGACAACGCGCACGGCCCCGAGCAGGTCAAGCCGCTCATCCCCGCCGAGCCCGGCTGCGCGGTGCTGGTCACGTCACGCCAGCCGTTGTTCCTCAACGGCACCCACGACACCCGCCTCGGCGTGTTCAGCGAGGCGCCCGGGGTCGAACTGCTGGCCAGGCTCGCCGGAGGCGCCCGCGTGGTCGACGACCTCGACTCGGCCAAGGAGATCGTCCGGACCTGCGACTACCTGCCGCTGGCGATCAACATCTGCGGCGCCCGGCTGGCCACCCGCGAGCAGTGGACGCTGCGCGAGATGGCCGGCCGGCTGGCCGACGAGCGTCGCCGCCTCGACCAGCTGGAGCTGGCGCCCACCCTCGACAAGAGCGTCCGCGCGTCCGTGCAGCTCAGCTACGACGACTGCACCGGCATGCAGCGCCGCCTGCTGCGCCGGCTGTCCACGCTCACCTCGCCCGACGTGCCGAGCTGGGTGGCGGGCGAGCTGCTCGACATCTCCGGGCTCGACGGCGCCGACCAGCTGGAGGCGCTGATCGACGCCCAGCTCGCCGAGTGCTCCGGCGCCGACCAGACGGGTACGCTCCGCTACCGCCTGCACGACCTGGTCCGCGTCTTCGCCGCCGAGCTGGCCGACCACGACGGCGAGGAGCGGCGCCGGGCCGCGATCGAACGCGTCCTGTCCGGCTACCGCCGCCGCGCGGAGGCCGCGGCGCAGGATCGCTGGCCCCAGGACTGGAGCAGGGGAGGCCGGCGCACCAGCGCCGAGGGGCAGGTGCACGCCGGCGACTGGCTCAACGCCGAACGCCTCGCCCTGATCGCCATGATCAAGCTGGCCAGCCGGCTGGAGCTGTGGGAGCTGACCGGGGGCCTGGCCCGCGCGTTCTGCTCGCTGTGCCATTCGCTGCGCGCCTACTGGGCCGACTGGGACGAGGTCTCCACGCTCGGCTGCGAGGCCGCGCGGCGCACCGGTGACCGGCGGGCGCTGGGCATCGCGCTGCTCGACCGCGCCGCCGTACAAGGTGGGCTCGGGGCGCACGAGCAGGGGCGGGCCGGCGCCGAGTCGGCGCTGGAGATCTTCACCGAGCTGGGCGAGTCGTGGTGGGCGGCCCGGGCGATGCGCACGGTCGGCATGTCCCTGTTCTCCGACGGTCACCTCGACCGCGCGCAGGACTACCTGATCGGCGCGATCACCGCCTTCAAGGGCGAGGACGACCTGTGGTGGATGGCCCGCACCCAGCGCAACCTCGCCGAGATGCGGCTGGCCGAACGTCGTCCCGAGGAGGCCCGGCAGCTCCTGGAGGACGCACTGGCGGTGTTCGAGCGCTACGGCAACCGCTACTCCGAGGCGCAGACGCTGCGCGCCTACGGTGAGGTGCTCGCCGCCCAGGCCTGCGGCCTGAGACGGGGCGGCGACCACCGCGCCGCGCTCGACGGCTTCGCCAGGGCCGGCTTCAGCCTCGACCGGGCGGCCGGCATGTTCCGGCAGCGCGGCGAGCTGTGGGAGGAGGCCCGCTGCCTGCGCGCGGCGGGCGAGGTCGGCGACCCGGCCAACGGGCTGCGCGAGCTCGACTTCGTACGGCGCGCCGAGGAGATCCTGACGGCCCTCGGCGACTCGTGGGGCGTGGCCCGCACCGCGCTGTCCGCCGGCCGGGCGCTCGCCCGGCTGGGCCGGATCGAGGAGTCCGAGCGCGAGCTGCGCCGAGCCGTCCACGCCTTCGAAGAGCTGGACGACCGGTGGTGGATGGCGCTGAGCCTGCGCCACCTCGGCGAGGCCCACCTCGACGCGGGCGGCCCGAGCGCCGCCGTCCACCCGCTGGAGCAGGCCAGGGAGATCTATCGCAGCCTCGGCAACAACGCCGGCCTGCGCCGGACCCTGGAGCTGCTCAAGCGGACGGAGGCCTGAGCAGCTCGCCCGCGGTCCGCCGGGCCTGGCCGATGCTCTCCTCGAACAACCTGCGCACGTGCCGGGCCTGCTCGCCCAGCTCCCTGATGCGCTCGTCCGCCACCTCGTCGCGCACGGTCTCGGCGATCAGCTCCTGGTAGTCGGGGGTGCGCGCGGCCAGCGCCTCCAGCCGCTGGTGCGCGTGGTAGACCTGGTCGGCCCGCATCACCTGTTTGGCGTACTCCTCCAGGCGGCGGACCCGTTTCGACAGCGACGTCCAGGCGGCGTCGAGCGCCGTGCTGTAGGGCTTGAAGGCGTCCTCCAGGCCCGACGGCAGCTCGCGCGGGACCAGCCGGCGGTGCTCATGGTGCATGGCCGACAGCCGCGACAGCCGCTGGGCGATCTGCCACACCTCCTCCGGCAGCGTCACCTGGTTGTCGATGGTGTCGATCAGCCCGGCCCGGTGCACCCGCGAGGCGAGGACCCTGCCGACCGCGTCCTGGGCCCGGCTCAGCAGCATCTGGCAGGGGTAGTCGAGGTCCTCGGGCAGCACGTAGCGCGCGGCGTGCTCGGTGGCGAGCCGCAGGAGCCTCCTGTTCGTCCGCTTGGAGGCGTCGACGGCCAGCCAGCGCATCAGCGCGATGAGGCCGATGCCGGCGGCGGCCACGACCGTGGCCGTGGTGTCGGTCAGTATCCAGACGAGCAGCAGGAAGCCGGGCAGGAAGACGAGCAGTTCGAGATGGTACGAGGGCTTGATCCGCCAGCCGGTTCTGGCCATGCGGAGCACCTCCGGACTGGATCGCAGCTGGATCGATATCTCCGGTGGCAGCGATGGATCTATCACCAGCCGCGGGGGCAGAGCACGCGGATCCATAGGTTCATGCTGCGTTAAGAACCTCGAATCCGCTCATTTTCAGCGGACATATAGGGTCGCATCGATGAACGCGATGACGAGATGGATAGACCTGGAAGGCGCCGTCAACGTCCGTGACCTGGGAGGGCTGCCCACCACTGATGGTGGAACCACCCGTTATGGCCGGATTTTTCGCGCAGACAATCTCCAGGGGCTCACGCATGGCGATGTGTCACGACTGGTCAGCGAACTCAAGCTGCGCCACGTCGTCGACCTTCGCTCCACCGCCGAGGTCACCCTCGAAGGTCCCGGCCCGCTGGCCCGCGTCCCCGAGGTGACCCACCACCACCTGACCCTGTTCGCCGAGGGCGGCAGGCACACCGACGTCGAGGCCGACACCGTCGACCTCGACCGGGTGCTGCCCTGGCAGGAGCGCCGGCTGGACGAGGACCTGCGGATGACCGGCTTCTACTACGGCTACCTGCGCGACCGGCCGGACGCGGTCGTCGCGGCGCTGCGCGCGATGGCGCTCACCGACGGAGCCGCCGTGGTCCACTGCGCGGCCGGCAAGGACCGCACCGGCGTGCTGTCGGCGCTCGCGCTGGAGGTGGCGGGCGCCACCAGGCAGGCGATCGTCGAGGACTACGCGGCCACCGGGGAACGGCTGGAGCTGGTGCTGCGCCGGCTGCGGGGGAGCGCCACCTACCGCGACGACCTCGACTCACGGCCGGCCGACGACCACATGCCGAGGCCGAGGTACATCGAGCAGTTCCTGGGCGTGCTCGACGACCGCTTCGGCGGGCCGCGCGGCTGGCTGGCCCTGCACGGCTGGACCGACGACGACACCGACGCGGTGCGCTCCCGCCTGCGCGATTGACCTGGTCTCAGATCAGGTGCGTCACGATGCGCTGGGTGGCCGAGACGCGGGCCGCGTCGAGGACGGTCAGCGCGTCGACGACGCCGCCCGGGTCGACCGGCGGCGCCGCCCCCTCGCGCAGGCAGGCCACCACGCCCCGGTAGAAGTCGAGATAGCGGCCGGGCAGGGTGGGGACCGAGACGGCCTGCTCGCCGCTGCCGAGCGTGCCCCACAGGTCCTCGTCCTCCTCGCCGAACCCCGGCGTGGCGGGCGAGATCCCGGCTCGCAGCCGCCCCTCCTGCACGTCGAGACCGTGCTTCAGGTAGCCGGCGGCCGAGCCCAGCACCCGGAACCGGGGACCGGGCCGCGCGGCCATCGCGCTGGCCCACAGGTGGGAGCGAACGCCGCCGACGTGGGTGAGCGCCAGGAACGTGTCGTCGTCGGAGGCGACGCCCGCGCGCCGGACGTCGGTCTCGGCGTAGACCTCGCGGACCGGGCCGAACAGCTGGATCGCCTGGTCGACGAGATGGCTGCCCAGGTCGTAGAGCAGGCCGCCGAGCTCCTCGGCGCCGCCGGTCTCCCGCCAGCCGCCCTTGGGCGCCGGCCGCCAGCGCTCGAACCGGGACTCGAACCGCAGCACCTCGCCCAGCGCCCCGCCGTCCACCAGCTCGCGCACGGTCAGGTAGTCGCCGTCCCAGCGGCGGTTCTGGAACACGGTCAGCATGAGCCCCCGCTCGCGCGCGAGGGCGACCAGCGAGCGGGCCTCCTCGGCGCCGCCCGCGAGCGGCTTGTCGACCACGACCGGCTTGCCCCGGGTGAGCGCCTCGGTCGCCACCGGCCCGTGGGTGCGGTTGGGCGACGCGACGACCACCAGATCGCACCGGTCCCAGAGCAGCTCCACGTCGGGCACCGCCACGGCGGCGTACCGGCCGGCGACCTCGGCCGCCCGCGCCGGATCGCGGGTCACCACGGCCGCCAGCCGCAGCCCCGCGGTCGCCTCGATCAGCGGAGCGTGGAAGTGGGCTCCCGCGGTGCCGTAGCCGACCAGACCGACCTCGATCTCGCTCATCCGGTCAGGCTAGCGCGCCGTTCACTCGTCATCACGCTCGGCCAGAAAGCGCTCGAACTGCGCCGCCAGCTCGTCGCCGGTGGGCATCTGGCCGGGCTCGGCCATCAGGTTCTCGCGCTCGGCGCCGCCGGCGAACGCGTCGTACTGCTGCTCCAGCCCCTTGATCGCGGTCGACAGCTCGGTGGACGCCTGGATCTGTTCCTCGATCTCCGTCGTCGTACGCCGGGCGGCCTCGCGCAGCTCGTCCATGGGGAAGACCAGGCCGGTGCCCCGGGTGACCGCCTCCAGTGCGGTGACGGCGGCGTGGGGGTACTCGGCCTGAGACAGGTAGTGCGGCACGTGCACCGCGTAGCCCACCGCGTCGTGGCCCTCGGCTCCGAGGCGGAACTCGAGCAGGGCGGCCACGCTGCCCGGCACCTGAACCCTCCCGAACGAGCTGGTCTGTGAGTTGATCAGCTCGGGCCGGCTGGCGTGCATGGTGATGCCGAGCGGGCGGGTGTGGGGCACGGCCATCGGCACGCCGTGCATCGTGACGATCTTGCTGACGCCCAACCGGTCGAGCAGGGCGCCGACCGCCCTGGTGAACAGCTCCCACTCCCGGTCGGGCTCGGGGCCGGTCATGACGAGGAAAGGCGTGCCGGTGGTGTCGCGCAGGGTGTGGACGGTCAGGGCGGGGGTCTCGATCTCGACCCAGCGGTCGGTGTCGAAGGTCATGATGGGGCGGCGCGAGCGGTAGTCGAGCAGGCGGTCGACATCGAATGTCGCCACGACGCGGTGCTCCAGCTCGGCCAGCAGGTGGCCCAGCGCGAGGCGTCCGGCACCACCAGCGTCGACGAAACCGTCGAAGTGGTAGAGCAGCACCGGATCGGCCGGCTCGGGCACGTCGTCTGCGAGCTTGTAGAGATCCGTCGGGTCGAACACGGTTGGACAGCCTTTCCCTAGGTACTCTCTCCAGAACCTACGGCGAGCCGGAACGATTCCGTGCAGGGCACCTTATCTATCCCTGAGGGGAGGCGCGGACGGGGACCCGGAGCCGGAGGGGGTCGCCACCAGGGTGATCGCCCTGGCGAGGGGGTGAGACGGCATCGTGCGCGTGCCTGAGGGGCGGTGGGAAGGTCGTCGGCTCACCGACGACAAAGTGACACTTTGCTGATGCCCGCGGCTTATCACGGTGACGCCGGGACACCCATCGAGCACGGTGCCGGCCGGAGCGGCGCGAACGAGCGTGGCCAGAGATCGCTTACGGGCGCCGTGTTCAAGAAGAAGCCTGACGTGGTCAGAGCGTTGTCCGACGCGGGAGCCGGCCCGAGGATGGGAATCCATCCCCGGCGGAACACCCTCAAGATATGCGCGAACAATGAGTTCTACCATGCAACACGGCAAAACCATTCATAATATGACATTTCAGGAAATAGTAGCGAACTAAACCAGCATGGCCTTTCAAACGCTCCATCGTCATGCTGTGTGAATGGCTACTTCTGCGCATTCCTCCCCTGGTGGACGACCTCTCCGGATCCCTCCGCTGCCATGCCCGTTTCCCAGTGACATCAACGTGCATGCCGCGGAGGTCGACGCGGAGAGCCACGCCTGGCTGGCCGCCTCCAAGATGCTTGACGGGCCCAAGATGATCGAGCACTTCCGGCGCTCCAGAATCGGCCTGCTGGCCGCACGGACGAACCCCACCGTCCCGCGCGACAGCCTCAGGTTGATCAACGACTGGTACAACTGGCTCTTCGCGTTCGACGACGCCTTCTGCGAGGGAGCATTGGGACACCGCGCCGCCGCGCTCGCCCGCGCGCTGCCGCCGCTCCTCGAGATCCTCGACGGCCGCAGGAAGCCGGACGGCGACGACCCCTTCGGCCGTACGCTGCACGAGCTCTTCCACCGCATCTCCGCGACCGCCACCCCGGCCCAGGTGGACCGCTGGCGCATCACGGTGAAGGAGTATCTCTTCGCGCAGATCTGGGAGGCGGCCAACCGCGAGGCCGACCTCATCCCCACCCCCGACGAGTACGTCCTGATGCGGCGCATCACCGGAGCCACCTACACCTGCTTCGCCCTGATCGAGGTGGGCGGCGGCTACCGGCTCGAAGCGGAGGAATGGCATCACCCCGACGTGCGCGCGCTGTCCGAGCTCGCCTGCGACCTCATCGGCTGGGACAACGACCTGCTGTCGTACGCCAAGGAGCGCGGCAAGGACAACGCCAGGCACAACCTCGTCACCGTACTCGCGACGCACCGGGCCTTCACCCTGCAGGAGGCGCTGGAAGAGGTGTCGAGGATGCACAACGACGTGATCGCCGCGTTCCAGGCCCGGCTCGGGTCACTCGAACACTGGGCCACGCCGCCGGTCCGCGCATACGTGCGGGGCCTCGAACACTGGGTGCGCGGGCACATTCAGTTCTCGCTCGGCAGCACCCGCTACATCCACGCCTGGCCCACCGGGACCCGATGGCCGGAGGCCGGAGGCCGTCAGTCTCCGGGGGAGTCCAGCTCGCCCAGGGCGAGCGAGGACGCCTCGTCGAGGTCGAGCCTGCAACCTTCGTCGAAGAGGTTTCTGTAACGCGACTCGCCCAGCGCCTTCTGGCATTCCTTGACGCACTGCTCGTGGTCGGTGGTCAGGAACGGAGCCCCGAGCATCGGCAGGCCGGCGGTCTTCCAGTTCTGGTGCAGGGCGCCCAGCAGCCGGGCGGCCAGGGTCATCTCCTCGGCCGCCGCGAAGACCCTGGCCGTGGTCTCCAGCACCAGCAGCGTGCCGAGCGTGTCGTGGAAGTGGCGTTTGATCCGCAGAGCCTCCCGCGCGCTCTGCAGGGCGTCTTCGGTATGGGCCGTGGCCAGACGAGTGATCGACAGCGCCCACTGCGCGTAGGAGCTCACCCACAGCTCGCCCCGCTCCCTGCACACCTGCAGGCAGTCGGTCAGCAGCGACTCGGCTTCGAACAGCTCGCCCTGCGACGTCAGCACGATGGACAGCTCGACGATGGCGGGCAGCAGCCCCGGGTTGAGCTCCTTGTTGTCGGTGTTGAACTCGATCGCCACGCCCAGCAGCGCGCTGGCCTTCTGCAGGTCGCCCTGCAAAAGGGCGGCGGTGCCCTGCATCTTGGAGGCGAGGATCACCGCCTTGGAGTCGCCGACCCGCACGGCCTCGGTGCTGCACTGCTCGGCCGCCTGCAGCGCGCCCGTGCTGTCGCCCTGGGCGCTGCGGACGTAGGAGAGCACCCAGAGCGCCTTGCACCGCTCCTTGCTCACGCCCGGGTTGGCCTGGAGCGCCCGCTCCAGGTAGAGGCGACCCTCGCGGACGAAGCCGCAGCACACCCACATGAACCACAAGGACGACAGCAGGGTGAGCGCCAGCAGGGTCTCGCCGGGCGTGCGCAGCGCGTGCTCAAGCGCGACGCGCACGTTGTCGTGCTCCTGCCGCATGCGGACGAACCAGTAGATCTGCCGAGGACCCGACCAGGCGTCCTCACTGCGCCCCGCCAGGGCCAGGTAGTACTCGAGATGCTTGTGGCGCATCTGCTGGGTCTGCCCGAGCTTGTCCAGCCACTCCTCGCCGTACTCGGCCAGCGTGTCGATCAGCTTGTAGCGGACCCCGGCATGGTTGCTCCGGATCAGCAGGATGGACTTCTCGACCAGGCCGGTCACCAGATCGGTGATCGCCTCGGACGGCAGCCGGTCGTCGGAGCAGACGGACCTGGCCGCGTCCAGCTCGAAGTCGCCGGCGAAGACGGACAGCCGCGCCCACAGCAGCCGCTCGGCCGGATCGCACAGCTCGTGGCTCCAGCCGATGGCCGCGCGCAGCGTCTGATGCCTCGGCAGCGCCGTCCGGCTGGCCCCCGCGAGGAGGCTGAACCTGTCGGTCAGCAAGCCGAGGATCTGGTCGACCGACAGCGCCCGCAGGCGCACCGCGGCCAGCTCGATGGCCAGCGGGATGCCGTCGAGCCTGCGGCACAGCTCGGCCACCGCGCCGATGTTCTGCTCGTCGAGCGTGAAGTCGGGCACCACGGCGCCGGCCCGGGCGGCGAACAGCTGGACGGACTCGTTGGTGAACAGGCTCTCGGCCGGATCGTCGCCCGGCACCAGCAGCGGCGGCACGGGCACGACGTGTTCGTACGGCAGGTGCAGCGACTGGCGGCTGGTGGCCAGGACCTTCAGATGGGGATTGCTCTCCAGCAGCTCCTGGACCAGCTCGGCACAGCCCTGGACGAGATGCTCGCAGGTGTCGATGATCAGCAGCATCCGCCGGTCGCCGACCCACTCCGCCAGCGACTCGGACTCGGCCCGCGAGGACTGGTCGGCGATGCCCAGGGCGGACGCGATGGTGTGCCGGACCATGCCCGCGTCCTGCAGCCGCGCCAGATCGGCGAACCACACGCCGTCTTCGTACTGGGACCTGATCTGGTGGGCCAGCCGCAGCACGGTGCGGGACTTGCCCACCCCGCCGATCCCCGTGACCGTGACCAGGCGCGACTCACCGAGGTGGCGCTTGAGGTTGGCGAGCAAGCGCGTGCGACCCACGAAGCTCGTCAGCTCCGCTGGAAGATTGCCTTCTCGCCGCCAGCCTGTCGGGGTGGCCATGGGCTGCCTCACGAGGGGTAGGCGAACACCTGCCCAGGCATCGTACCTCTGGAGATCCGGGCTGTCCGGACGCCGACGCGGCCCGCGGGAGCGACTTTGTTCCTCTCGGTAGCATGTCTACCGTGAGTGAATTTCTCCCTGAGCAGTCGACCGACGACACCGACCTCGGCTGGGGCGAGTGGCAGGAGGACGACTCCGACGCGTTCTATCTGGACGACAAGCCCCCGCACTGGGCGGCCTGACCCGGGGCCCGGCATCGGGCCCCGAGACCTAGCTGACCACGTCCTTGCGGCGGAATCTCCGGAAGGCCACCGCGATGAGGATGGCCGCGTAGGTCACCGACACCGAGGCGCCCTTGGCCATCCCGCTCCAGTCGAGCTCCGGCGCGAGCGCGTCGAGCCAGGCGGTGTTCCAGAACGTGGGCAGAAACTCCCGCAGCGTCCCCAGCGCCTCCACGGCCTGCAGGATCGTGCTGACGATCCACAGGCCCACCGCGCCGCCCACCGCGCCGAGCGGAGAGTCGGTGACCGTGGAGATGAGGAACGCCAGCGCCGCCACCACCAGCTGGCTGACCAGCGCGTAGCCGATCACGATGCCGAAGCGCGGCAGCACGTCGAGCGCCGGGATCGTCTCGCCCGTGCCGGGCACCTGGATGTCGTGCCAGCCGAACGCGAGCGTGCCCGCGAGCAGCGCCATCAACGGCAGGCAGATGACGGCCGTCGCCGAGTAGCCGAGCGCCACGATGAGCTTCTGCCGCAGCAGCCGGTCACGCGGCACCGGGGCGGCCAGCAGGTAGCGCAGGGACGACCAGCTGGCCTCGCTGGCCACCGTGTCGCCGCAGAACAGCGCCACGGCCACCACGAGCAGGAAGCTCGCCGACACCGACAGCACGAACGCCGCGAAGTTGAGCCCGCTCGCCGAGGCGAGGTCGGAGATGCGCAGCGACGCCTGCTGCTGGCCGGCGCCCTGCGGGCCGAACTGGAACGCGATCACCAGGATCCACGGCAGCGCCAGCAGCAGCCCGAACATGACCAGGGTGCGCCGTCGTTTGAACTGCCTGACGATCTCGACCCTGAGCGGGAGGGTCCGGCGGGGGGCGTAGCCCGTCGCGGCGGTCACGACTTGTCTCCGATGAGGTCGAGGAACACGTCTTCGAGGCGCGGGCCGTGCCCGTTGGTCGGCACGGCCTCGCTGAGCAGGACGGACACCGGCCCGGTGGAGACCAGGCGGCCCCGGTGCATGACCACCACGTGGCTGCAGGTCTGCTCCACCTCGGCCAGCAGGTGGCTGGACACGATCACCGTGCGGCCGTCGCGCGCGTAGCGCTTGAGCACCTCGCGCATCTCCCGGATCTGGGGCGGGTCGAGCCCGTTGGTCGGCTCGTCGAGCACCAGCAGGTCGGGGAGGCCGAGCATGGCCTGGGCGATGGCCAGCCGCTGGCGCATGCCCTGAGAGTAGGTGCGGACCGCCCGCTCCAGCGCTTTGCCCAGCCCCGCGATCTCGAGCGCCTCGTCGAAGCGGGCGTCGGCGGTGGGCCGGCCGGTGGCGGCCCAGTAGAGCTCGAGGTTCTCCCGCCCGGACAGGTGAGGCAGGAACCCGGGCCCCTCGACGAACGACCCGAGCCGGGACAGCACCGGCGCCCCGGACGACACCGGGTCGCCGAAGATCCGGATCTCGCCCGCGTCGGGCTGGATGAGGCCCATCATCATCCGCATCGTGGTGGTCTTGCCGGCCCCGTTGGGCCCGAGCAGCCCCAGCACCTGGCCCTGCTCGACCCGGAACGACAGCCCGTCGACGGCGAGCTCGCCGTTGCGGTAGGCCTTGGTCAGCCCGATGATCTCCAGCGGCACCCCGGGCTCGCCGGCCCGCTCGGCCGGGTCGCCGCCGGAGCGGCTCCGCCCGCGGCCGGTGGCCAGCACGATGGCGGCCACCACGATGGAGGCCAGCGGCAGGGCCCACACCCACCAGGCCACCCCGGTCGCGGGCGCCGCGAGCGCGCTGACCGTGGGCACGGTCAGCGCGGGCGAGGCCAGGCCGATCTGGTAGGAGGCCGGCTCGGCGGGAGTGGCGTATCCCATGTCGGTCGTCGCCACCGTCAGCCGCAGCCGGTGCCCGACGGCGAAGGCGTGGTCGACGGCGGGCAGCGTCACGGTGGCCTCGACGCTGCTCTGCCCCTCGGGAATGGTCACGCGGAACGGCGCCACCAGCCCGGCGGGCAGGGTGGGCGGCTGGGCGCTGTCGGACACGTCGAAGAGCTTGGCGAACAGCGTCACCTGCCCCTTGCCCGAGACCTTGATCGTGGCGGTCGGGCTGCCGGTGAGCTGCAGGGGCGTGGTCAGCGGAGCCGACTCGAAGGAGGCGCTCTGGCCCGGCATGTCGAGCGAGACGCTCACGTTGCTCTGGCCGCCGCCGCCCAGCAGGCCGCTGACGCCCGGCACCGTCGAGATCGAGGCGGGCGCGCCGCCGGGCGGGTTGACCACCGGCTGCTCCGGGCCCGACAGCGTGACCGAGGTCGTGGCGGTGCCGCCGAGACCGGGGTAGGAGGCGGCCTCGGGGTGCAGGCGGATGCGCTGGCGGGTGCCGGGGTCGCGGCCGCCGTCACGGGTCACCGTGAACGGCCGGGCCACGGCCGAGCCGTCGTCCTTGAGGTAGTGGCCGAACCAGGCCGTCGTCTGGTCGTGCAGCCAGTCGGCCTCGCCGTTGCCGCCGTCGTGACCGCCGTCGAACCAGGCCAGGCTCACCGGCGTGCCCGCGGCGGCGATCGCCCGGGCGTTGGCGTCGGCGTGACCGAGAGGGAAGAGCGAATCGCGCTGCCCCTGGATGAGCAGTGTCGGCGCCTTCACGCGGCCGGCCACCGTGACGGGACTGGACTGCCGCAGCAGCGCCACGGCCTCGGGAGTGGCCTTGCCGGTCTCGGCCACCTGCTGGTAGATGTCGCAGATCGCGGGCAGGAACCGGCCGCAGCGCGCCTCCTCCGCCGAGAGCGGCTCGGGCTGCCGGGTCAGCGCCTCCAGGCCCTGGATCGGCCCGCCGCCCCTGCCGAAGAAGAAGCCCGCCCACATGCGCTTGAACACGCCGTTCTCCGGGCCCTGGCCGGTGGCGTCGGGGAACAGCGCGTCGGCCAGGTCGGACCAGGTGATCTGGGGGACGATCGCGTCCACCCGGCTGTCGTGGGCGGCCGTCATCAGCGCAATCGACCCGCCGTAGGAGCCGCCCGCGATGCCGACGCGCGGGTCGCCTGCGGCGTCGAGCCGGACCTCGGGCCGCTTGGCCAGCCAGTCGATCAGCTGCTTGACGTCCTTGACCTCGTAGTCGGGGGAGTTGAGCGCGATCTGGCCGGTCGACCGGCCGAACCCGCGCGCCGACCAGGTCAGCACCGCGTAGCCGTCCTGCGCGAGCCGCTGCGCCTGGAGGCGGACGCTCTGCTTGCTGCCCCCGAAACCGTGCGCGAGCAGGACCGCCGGAGCCTTGCCACCGTCCGGTGGAGCGAAGAAGGTGGTGTCCAGCTCCACTCGCTGGTCGTCGGCGGGCCCGTCGACGACGGAGATCCTCTGCTCCTGGCCACGCACTTCGGGCGCGGACGGCCAGATCCCCCAGACCGCCACCCCGACGAGCGCAAGCACCGCGACGAGCGCGGCCACACGTTTCATGGCGCGAGCCTACTTTCCCCACCTGAGAGATCCCTGAGACGACCGGCTCGGCCGAGAGGACCGCGATGCCCCTGCCGTGCCGGCGGATCCGCCTCACCCCGGACGTCCGGAACGGCCACGGGCATCCGCCCCCGCGGCCGAGACCGCACTGCTGAAACCGCGCGGCGGCCCATAGGATGCTCGCCGTGAGAACACCAGCCATCGTCAGCGACGCCGTCGCCTGGGCCGCCCCGCACTGGACCAGAGGCCAGGCGGGTCGCGAGACCCCGCCCGACCTGTTCAGGGTGCTCTACTACGGCTGGCTGGTGGCGCTCACCCTCAAGCTGCTCGGCTCGGCCTGGGACGTGTCGTGGCACTTCAAGTGGCTGCGTGACGACCTCGCGCCGCCGCACCTGCTCAACTCGGCGGGCACGGTGCTGGTCCTCGCGCTGACGATCGTCCACGGCTACACCGGCTACGGCGTCGACAAGGCGGCGCTCCGGCTGATCCAGTGGGGCACCGGGGTGTTCCTCGTGGCGGTGCCGCTCGACCTGATCAACCACCGGGTCAACGGGCTCGACATCACCTCGTGGAGCCCGTCGCACATCATGCTCTACGCCGGGACGTTCCTCATGATCGCGGGTGTGATCCGCGGCTGGTTCATGGGCGCGCCCGCGGGCAGGGAGCGCACCGTCGTGCTCGGCGCCTTCTTCGCGTTCTTCCTGGAGAACGTGCACTTCCCCGAGCAGCACCAGGAGTACGGCATCCTGTCGATCGGCGCCTGGGACAACGGCACGACCTACGCCGAGCCGATCCTGCTGAGGTTCGCCGCCGACCAGATGGGCCGGCCGATCGACCGGGTGATGATGACGGGGTTCGCGCTGCCGGTCCCGGACGTGCTGTATCCGGTCTACGCGGTGGTCGCCGGTCTGGCCGTGCTGGTCGTGGCCCGGATGATGATCGGCAGATTCGGCGCGGCGACGCTGGTGGCCGCCGGTTACGTCGCTTTCCGCACGCTGATCTGGCCGCTGCTCACGTTCACCGGCTTCCCGCCGTCGGCGGTGCCGTTCTTCCTGGTGATCGGCGGGCTCTGCGTCGATCTCGCGTTCGCGGTGCGGATGCCGGTCGTGCGCGCGGTGCTCGGGTCGGCCATGGTGACGGCCGCCGTCTACGCCGCGCTGGCCGCGCAGAGCACGCTCATGGGCCAGGTGTACGGCACGCTCACCGGCCAGTCGGGCCTGCTGGGCGCCCCGCCCCTGGTCATGTCGTCGGCCGTCTGGGCGGGGGCCGGGCTGCTGGCCGTCTGGCTGGTCTGCGAGTGGCTGGCCCGGCGTCAGCCGATCGAGGCGCGGGTGATCGCTACGGCCACGCCGTAGGCCAGGCCCATCACGGCCAGCTCGGCCGTCGCCCAGGCGACCACGGCGGTGGTCGCGCCCCGGCGGATGCCGGGCAGCAGCCGGAAGCGGATGTGCGCGGCCAGCGGCACCAGCAGCGCGGTCAGGGCCACCTTGGCCACGACCAGCAGGCCGTACTCACTGGTGACGATCGCGCCCGGCAGCTCGACGCCGGGCGTGAGCGCCATCGTGCCGAGCCCGCTGATCAGCCCCGACAGACCCACCAGGAGCAGGCACCCGGTGGCGACCCGCGAGAACCGGGGCAGAGCCACGGCCAGCAGGTCCTTGCGCGGCGCGACGAACACCACGACCGCGATCAGGCCGCCCGTCCAGACCGCCGCGCCCATCACGTGCGCCTCCATCGAGATCATGATGGGGTCGTGCCAGACCGAGTCGACCGCGTGACCGGTGACCGGGAGGGGCAGCAGCCCGAACAGGGCCACCACGATGCGCAGCTCGGCTGGCACCTTCTCGCCGAACCGCACCGCCATCAGCCCGATGCCGGCTGCGGCCAGCGCGCACGCGGCGCTGAACAGCAACCCCTGCCCGGTGCCGACGGTGTCGACGTAGCCCGCGATCATGCCGAGGGTGGGCACGCCGCCCGGGTTGAGCTCGGCCGTCTGGAACACGATCGTGAGCAGCGCGCACGCCGCCCACGCCCACGCGGCGGTGACCGTGAGCGGCCGGACCCGGCGCATGACGGGCTCGGTGCGCTCCGGATCGTCGTAGCCGAGCAGCTTGGACAGCAGGCTGAGGCCGACCACGGCGACCGCGGCGATGTCCAGGAGCACGCGGACGACCGGCAGCCCGACGGTCACGACGGCACCCGGCAGCGGGATGCCCGGCACCGCCTCCTGCGCGGTCAGCGTGCCGGCCACCACGGCCGCCACGATCGCGCCCACCGCGAAGGCCCCCGCCGCCGCCCATCCGCCCGCCCGGCCCTCCGCTCGCCTGGAAACGGCGGTCGTGACCGTCACGCCGGGCCCTCCCCATCCGTCGCCGGGCCGGGACCCGACCGGCGCAGGGCGACCGCCGTGCCCACGGCCAGGATCAGCAGCGCGCCCACGATCCACACCACGGCCATGCCCGCTCCGCCGTTGGCCGCCGCCTCGGCGGCGTCGGCGGCGTCGGCGGCGTCGGCCCCGACCTCCTGCCGCGCCGGACCGGCCTGTGCCGCGTCCGCTTGTGCTGGGTCCGCCTGCGCCGCGTCAGGCTGTGCGGCGTCCTGCTGTGCGGGGCCGGTGGGGGTGGAGGCCAGGGTGAAGGTGATCTTGCCGGTGACCGGGTGTCCGTCGGCCGACAGGATCCGGTAGCCGACGACGTACGCGCCTCCCGGGGGCAGCGGCCTGACCTTGACGGACACGCGCTCGGCGGCCACCGTGGCGGCGCCGCCGGCCCAGGACGAGCCGTCGGTCCCGGTCACGCCGATCTGCGCGTAGCCCCGGCGTACGGGCTGGTCGAACACCAGCGTGATCCGCTCGGGAGAGGCGGACAGCGTCGCCCCGTCCTTGGGGTCGCTGCTCACCAGCACGTTGTGCGCCAGGGCCGGGGGGGAGATCCACAGCCCGGCGCAGACGAGCAGCAGAACCGTGAGTAGCCGCCTCACCGATCAGCACCTTCCGTAGGAGGTCATGCGACCTCCATGGTCCCACCCATGACGGACGGCGGCGCCCGTGTGCGGCGGCGGTCAGGCCCAGATGCCCATCAGCTTCCAGAGGCGCCTGCTGAGGGCGTTGACCAGGCCGACCTCCACGCACAGCTCACGGGTCCGGCTCACCGAGTCGCGGATCTCCTGCCGGGCGGCCGGGTTGCGCACGTAGACCTCGGTCACGACGTTCAGCGGAATCCCGAACCGCTTGATCATCGGCCCGGGCGGAGCCAGCATGATCCTGGCCATCACGCCGAGGATCACCGGCGAGATCAGGCTCAGCAGGAAGCGGCGGTGCCGGGGCATCCTCGGCACCCGGTCGCGCAGGTAGTGCCGGGCGAAGGAGATGTGCCTGGCCTCCTCCGCGATGTGGATGCGCATGATGATCTCCTCCAGCGGATGGTGCGGCCGGTCGTCCTTGAGCACCCTGCGCTGGACGTGGTCGATCGGGTCCTCGCCGCCCAGCACGAACACGAAGAACAGCTCGGTCGAGATCAGCGGGATCCACGGCGTCACCTGAGCGATGGCCGACAGAGGGCCGGGCATGCCGCGGATCGGGAGCTTCGTACGGTTGACGAACTCCTGGAACATCATCCCGTGATGTCCCTCTTCGATGGTCTCGTGGTAGACGTAGCGGAATTCGGGTGAGCCGTTGGGCAGCCGGTAGGCGAAGTTCAGCAGGCCCCTCTTGAGCAGGTTCTCGAACTGCAGCCCGATCTTCATGGCCGTGGCGACCCGCCACAGCCCGATCAGCGCGCGCGTCTCGGGGGGCTGGCGCCGGTACCAGGGATGACCGCCCAGCTTGTCGACGTCCGGCAGCTCCCAGCGCGGGTCGGTCCGGTCGATGAGGAAGCCGGGGTCGTCCCACGGGATGTCCCGATACGGCTCCCAGTGCTTGTCGACCGAGGCCTTCGACAGGCGTTCGATGACCGTCTCGTAGGCGCTCCGCTCGCTGGCGGTGGTAGAGCTCGGGGCGGGTGTCATCGCGTGCGCTCCTCTCCTCGCCGCTAATTGTACGAAGCATCCAATAAGAGCGGAAGGGGGAGGGTTTCACAGATCGGCGACGGACAGGCCGAGCTCCGCGGCGGCGGCCGTACGGACCAGATGGTTCACCCGGCGCCGGGACAGCGTGCGGGGATGCACGTTGTTGTGGATCGCGAGCCCGTCGATGAGCGAGAAGATCCGCCAGGCGGCGTCGTCGGGATCGGCGCAGACGAAGTCGCCGGACTTGACGCCGTCCTGGATGATCCCGCACAGCACCGTCCGGCCCTGCTCGTCGAGGCTGCGTGAGATCTCCTCGAGGTCCCGGCTGCGCATCGCCTCGGCCCAGGCGTCGATCCAGAGCCGCCACCCGTCCGGCGAGCCGTTGGGCGAGCAGCGTCGCAGCAGTGTCCGCAGGCGGTCGAGAGGCGGCCGTTCCAGGCGCTCGATCTCCTCCAGCGTGTCGCGATGCTGGCGGGCCGCGTAGTCGAAGGCCTGGGCGAAGAGCCGATCCTTGGTCTCGAAGTGGTAGAACAGCAGCGCCTGGCTCACGCCGGCGGCCCGGGCGATGTCGAGCGTCCTGGTGTGACCGAACCCCCGTTCGGCGATCACCTCGCAGGCCGTCTTGAGTAAGTCCTCGCGCCTTAATCGGCTGAAACCTGGAGTCACAGCGGGCCACTTTAACCAGTGAGCAGGACGATCAGTAGGACAAATCGGGCGCCGGGTATCGGAGTATCACCCGGGCGGCTTCTCCGGGAGCGGCAACTGCAGGACGAAGCGGGCGCCGTAGTCGGAATCCTCGATGGTGAGCGTCCCGTGGTGCGCCGCCGCGATCTCCCTGGCGATGGGCAGCCCCAGCCCGGTGCCGCCGGCGTCGCGGCTGCGCGAGGCGTCCAGCCGGGTGAAGCGCTGGAAGACGAGCTCGCGCTGGTCGGGCGTGATGCCGGCGCCGTCGTCGAGGACCTCGACATAGGCCGTGTCCCTGGAACGCCGCACCGCGACGATGATCGTGGACTCGGCGTGCCGCTCGGCATTGTCGAGCAGGTTCGTCAGCAGGCGGGTCAGCTGCAGCCGGTCGCCCGAGATGGTCACGCCGGGATGCAGGGTGGTGATGATCTTCTTCGAGCGTGGCCTGGCCGTCTCCGCCGAGACCAGCTCCGACAGGTCGATCGGCTGGTGGGCCGTGGGGGCGCCCGCCTCAAGCCTGGCCAGGGCCAGCAGGTCGGCAACGAGGGCCTGGAGCCGGTCCAGGCTGGCCACCAGGGCTCGCCCGGTCTCCTCCCAGTCGGTGTCGGCGGGATACAGCAGGGCCTCCTCGATCTGGGTGCGCATCGCGGTGATGGGGCTGCGCAGGTCGTGCGAGGCGTCCGACACGAACCTGCGCTGTTGCGTCACCGCGTCCTGCAGCCGGTCGAGGGTCTGGTTGACGGTACGCGCCAGCTCCCGGATCTCGTCCGCGTTGCGCGGGATCCGTACCCGTTTGCCCGGGTCGGTGGCGGTGATCTCGGCCAGTTCGGCGCGGATCCCGTCCACCGGGGCGAGCGTCTTGGCCACCACCCGCGAGACGCCGAACCGGGTCAGCAGCACCATCACCACCGTGAAACCGGCGAGGGAGCCGATCAGCACCGGATGGACGTACCACGGCACCTCCTCCACCACGGAGTAGACGAGCCAGTCACCGTCGTCCTGGTACGCCCGGAAGATGGCCATGTAGTGGCAGTCGCCGGGCAGCTCCGGCAGGTCGCAGGTGATCAGTGTGCGGCTGGCGGTGTTCACCGGCTTCAGGTCGCTGATCCGGGGCTTGCCGGCCAGGTTGGCGGTCGAGGCCATCACCTGTCCTCGGGCGTTGAGCACTTGGATCGCGTCCACGTCTGGCTCGCTGATCACGGTGGGCAGCTCGCCGCGTTCGAGATGGTGCACCGTGCGCAGCGCGGCGCTCGACGCCGAGGCGCTGCGCCACTCGGCGGCGGTGTGCTGCGCCGTGTACAGCACGAGCACGCTGAGCAGGGTCCAGAGGACCGCCGCGGCGACGCCGGCCCACAGGGTCAGCCGTGCCCGGATGGAGCTCCCGAACCGTGTGATCACACCTTTCCTCCCGGTAATCAGATGATCACACTAGGTTGTCGTGACTCTAATTAGCGGAGATTCGGCTCCAAATTCGGATAAAACGCCCAGAACAACGCTCTATGCGGGTCGTGGCCAGGTGGTTAGAGTAAGTGAACACTGATGCCAAGGAGACGATGTGAACCTTGACGTGAACCAAGGCGTGGACCTCGCTGAGTATCGGCGGACCGCCAGGACGTGGCTGGAAGCCAACGCCAGGGCGGACGACGCCCAGGAGGCGGACGGCATCGCCCGCGCCAAGGAATTCATGGCCAGGCTTTACGACGCCGGATACTCCGGCATCACCTGGCCGGCGCGGTGGGGCGGCCAGGGCCTGACCCAGGCCGAGGAACGCGCCTTCGCCGCCGAGTCGCGCGACTTCACCCTGCCCACGTACGTCTTCTCCATCGGCCTCGGCATGACGGGACCGACCCTGGTCGACCGCGGCACCGACGCGCAGCGCGAGCGCTTCGTCCGGCCGCTGCTGCGCGGCGAGGAGATCTGGTGCCAGCTCTTCTCCGAGCCGGGCGCGGGCAGCGACGTCGCCAGCCTCCAGACCAGGGCCGTGCGTGATGGCGACGACTGGGTGGTCAACGGGCAGAAGGTGTGGACCTCGGTGGCCCACCACGCCGACTGGGGCCTGCTGCTGGCCCGCACCGACGTCGACGTGCCCAAGCACAAGGGCCTGACCATGTTCGTGGTGAACATGCGGCATCCGGGGGTGACGGTCCGGCCGCTCAAGGACATGTCGGGCAGGGCCAACTTCAACGAGATCTTCTTCGACGACGTCACGATCCCCGACGAGCACCGGGTCGGCGAGGTGAACGACGGCTGGAGCGTCGCGGTCACCACCCTGCTGCACGAGCGGCTGTCGATCTCGTCCGGCGTCGGCATGGGCACCAGGAGGGACGACCCGACCGCCCTCGACGGGCTGCGCCGGCTGGTCGACACCACCGACCCGCTGGTCCGCGACGAGCTCGTCGAGCTGCACATCCGGTCCCGGGCGCTGGCCCTGTTCAACCAGCGCCTGGCCCAGGAGACCAAGGCCGGCGTGTTCCCCGGCGCCCGTGGCAGCGCCGCCAAACTGCTGCTCGCCGAGCTGACCATGTACCAGGCCGACCTCGCGACCCGGCTGGCCGGCCCGTCCGCGGTCGTCGGCGAGGACAACCCGCTGTCCCAGGCCATCTCCCTGGCGCCCGGCATGGCGCTCGGCGGTGGCACCAACGAGATCATGCGCAACATCGTCGGGGACCGGGTGCTCAACCTGCCGCCCGAGCCGCGCGTGGACAAGACCGTGCCGTTCAAGGACCTGAAGGTGGGGACCCAGGCGTGAACCTCGTACTCAGCCCGGAGCAGCAGGAGCTCCGCGACACCGTCCGTTCGTTCCTGGGCACGGTGTCGCCGCTGCCCAAGGTCCGCGAGGGCTACGACCCGGACGTCTACACCCGCCTCAACGGCGAGCTGGGCCTGTCCGGCCTGATCGTCCCCGAGGAGTACGGCGGCTCCGGCGCCGGCTTCGCCGAGCTGGCCGTGGTGCTCACCGAGACGGGCGCGGCGTTGCTGCCCGGCCCCTTCCTGGCCACCACGTTCGCCGCGATCGCGCTCACCCGCGTGCCCGACAAGGAGCTGCTGACCGGCATCGCCGAGGGCCGCGTCGTGGCCACCCTCGCCCAGCCCGCCGGAGACGACGGCCTGGCCGCCGAGAGCGCCGACGGCGGTGTGGCCGTGCGCGGCACGCTGGCCCAGGTGCTCGGCGGCATGGAGGCCGGCGTGCTGCTGGTGCCCGCGCGCACCAGTGACGGCATGGTCCTGGTGGCCGTCGACCTGACCGGCGAGGGCGTCACCCGCACGCCGCTGGAGACGCTCGACATCACCCGCGGCCAGGCGCGGATCGAGCTCGACGGGGCGCGCGGCCGGGTGCTCGGGGCGTCGCCCCAGGACGACGGCATCGGCGACCGGCTGGCCGTGGCGCTGGCCGCCGAGCAGCTCGGCGTGCTGCGCGCCTCGCTCGACTCCATCGTCGCCTACGCCAAGATCCGCGTCGCCTTCGGCCGCTACATCGGCTCCTACCAGGGCGTCAAGCACAAGCTCGCGGACATGCACTGCAAGCTGGAGCAGGCCGAGTCCATCGTCCGCTTCGCCGCCTGGGCCGCCGACGAGTCGCCCGAGGAGCTGCCCGCCGCCGCCGCGCTCGCCCAGGCGTACGTCGGCCGGGCCTGTTTCGAGGTGGCCCGCGACCACCTCCTGCTGCACGGCGGCATCGGCTTCACCTGGGAGCACGACGCGCACCTGTTCTACAAGCGGGCCAAGACCGACGAGGTGCTGCTCGGCCCGCCCCGGATCCATCGCGCCCGCCTCGCCGACCTCCTGGAGCTGTGAATGGACGTCAAACAGTTGCCCGGCTTCTACGCGATCGCGGCCGCCGACCCCGGCCGCCTCGCGGTGATCGACACCGACGGCTCCGAGACGACCTACGGAGAGCTGCTCGCCAGGGTCAACCAGGTGTCCCACGGCCTGCGGGCCCGCGGGCTCGGCAACGGTGACGTGGTGGCCGGGGTGCTGCCGAACGGCATCGACGCGGTGGTCATGCTGATGGCGACCGGCCAGGTGGGCATGTACTACGTGCCGATCAACTGGCACCTCACCGAGCCGGAGATCTCCTACATCCTGAGCGACTGCGACGCCAAGGTCGTCGTCGTCCACGAGCCCCACGCGAAGGTCGTGCCCACCGCCGACGTGGGCACCGGCGCGCTCGCCGAGGGGCAGCCCGACACCGCGCCCGCCGACCGTTCCTCGGGGGCGGTCATGTGGTACACCTCCGGCACCACCGGCTTCCCCAAGGGCGTGCAGCGGCCGCTGCCCGGCACCGAGCCCGAGGCGATCGCCCCGCTGTACGCGTGGTTCTTCGGCGAGGTGGTCGACCTGGTGCCCGGCGACGAGGTGCACCTGGTGACCTCGCCGATGTACCACTCGGCGCCCTGCGCGCACACGCAGTTCGCGCTGCACTTCGGCCACACGGTGGTGATCACGCCCAGGTTCGAGCCGGTCAACATCCTGGAGCTGATCGAGCGCCACCGGGTGACCAACGCGATGATGGTGCCGACCATGTTCCACCGGATGCTGCAACTGCCCGAGGAGGTCAGGAACAGGTACGACCTGTCCAGCCTGCGGCAGGTCATCCACACCGGCGCCGCCTGCCCGGTCGCGGTCAAGCAGGGGATCATGGACTGGTGGGGGCCGGTGCTGTACGAGTACTACGGTTCCACCGAGTCCACGATCGCCTTCTCGGTCAAGCCGCACGACTGGCTGGCCCGCCCCGGCACCGTCGGCAAGCCGGCGCCCATGTTCGAGGCCAAGATCCTCGACGAGAAGGGCGACGAGCTGCCCGCGGGCGAGCCGGGCATGATCTACGTCAAGTCCGGCCTCGGCACCTTCGAGTACCGCAAGGACCCCGCCAAGACGGCGGCCAGCATGCGCGGCGAGTGGTACGCCCCCGGTGACATCGGCTACATGGACGAGGACGGCTTCCTGTTCCTCTGCGACCGGCGCACCGACCTGATCGTCTCGGGCGGGGTCAACATCTACCCCGCCGAGATCGAGGCGGCGCTGCTGGAGCACCCGGCGGTCGCCGACGTGGCCGTCATCGGGGTGCCCGACGAGGAGTGGGGCCACAACGTGGTCGCGCTCGTGCAGCCGGTCGAGGGCGTCGAGGCGGGCCCCGAGCTCACCGCCGCGCTCCTGGAGCACTGCGCGCCACGCATCGCCAGGTTCAAGCATCCGAGGGTGATCGAGTACCGCGACGAGCTGCCCCGGACCCCCACGGGCAAGCTGTCGCGCTCGAAGGTCAGGCAGGAGTATCTGGACGCGATGTGAGCACCGCCTCGCGGAACGGCGGCGCGGCGCCGGCCGCCTGCCGTTCCGCGTCCAGGCCGGTCACGTGGGCCGGTGGGAGCCGCCGGCCGCCCTTCGGAAGCGTTCCGACAGTCTCAGCACGGCCTCGGCCAGCTCGGGCGAGTCGAGCACCTCGAAGTCGACGCCGAGAAGCCCCATCCAGGCCGCCATCTCGTCGGGGTCGTCGCCGCCGCCCCTGATGAGGCAGGTGGAGTCGTCCACCGGCTCCAGCTCCAGCCCCTGCGGCAGGTGGCTCATCCGCTCGATCGGCGCGTGCAGCAACACCGTCGCGCGGTAGCGCCACATCGCCGTGTTGACGCCCTTCTCCACGTACGCGGCCACGTCGCCGTCGCCGGGCAGCTCGCGCGGCGCGAAACGCGGCCCCGACGGCGTGCGCGGCCTGATCCGGTCGACCCGGAACGTCCGCCAGTCCTTTCGCTCGACGTCGTAGCCGACCAGATACCAGCGGCCCCGCCGGTGCACCAGCCGGTGCGGCTCCACGTCGCGCGCCCCGGTGGAGCCGTCGTGCCCCGTGTAGTCGAAACGCAGCCGCTCGTGGTCGCGGGCCGAGACGGCGATCGCCGTGAGCACCCCGGGCGACACGGACGGCGCCTTGCCGGGGATCTGCACGGTGTAGGTGTTGAGCGCGTTGATCCGGCTCCGCAGCCGCGACGGCAGCACCTGCTCCAGCTTGGCCAGGGCGCGCACCGAGCTCTCCTCGATGCCCTCGACGCCGCCGCCCGTGGCCCGGCCCAGGCCGACCGCGACCGCCACGGCCTCCTCGTCGTCGAGCAGCAGCGGTGGCAGGGCCGCCCCGGCGCCCAGCCGGTAGCCGCCCGCGACGCCGGGCGTGGCGTGCACGGGGTAGCCCAGGCTGCGCAGCCGTTCGACGTCGTTGCGGATCGTCCTAGTCGAGACCCCGAGCCGCTCGGACAGCTCCGGGCCTGACCAGTCACGGTGCGCCTGGAGCAGGGAGAGCAGCTTAAGGAGACGGGCGGAGGTGTCCAGCATGCCGTTCAGTCTGCCCGGTATCGCGGAAGAAAAGGTTCCGCGATCTGCCTGGGCCGCGCTCACTAGCCGCCGAACAGCCGCTCCGCCTGCTGGATCACGGTCAGCACGGTCAGCGAGCCGAAGAAGGCGACCGACCAGACCAGCGCGCCGAGCCGGAAGGTCCGCACCCTGATGGCGTCGGGTAACGCCCGCCGGTTGAGCACGATCAGCAGGATCGAGTAGACGAACATCATCACCGCCGCGAAGCTCGCCGAGAGCACGAGCAGCAGGAGCGGCTGGTCGAAGCCGAGCAGCAGGATCGTGACGCCGGTCAGCGTCATGACCCACACCACGACGAAGTAGATCCGGTTCTCCGAGACGGCCCGGTCGCGCAGGTAGATCGTCTTGATCGTGTCGGCGGCCAGCCGGGAGCTGTAGTCGACGATGCCCATGGCCGAGGCGAACAGCGCCAGCGCCCCGATCACCCAGAACAGCACGCCGAACCAGGGCCCGACCACCGTCCGCAGCGTCTCGCCCTCGACCTGGAGGAAGCCGATGCCGTTGGCCAGGCCCGGCTTACCGAACACCGTGGAGTAGGCGAGCATCGACATCAGCGCGATCGTCACGAACGACACCAGCGCGAACGTCACCGCCTGCTCGACGTTGGCGAAGCGCCACCACTGCCGCCAGCGGGCCAGGTTCTCGGGGGTCGGCGCGAACTGGAAGCCGGTCGAGGGCGCCGCCTCCTCGTGCCCGGTGACCGGGCTGACCAGGCGCGGGATGTACAGGCCCATGCCGAAGCCCTTGTCGCGGATCCAGTTGCTCTGGCACAGGTTCTGCCCGCCGCCTGCGCCGGCGTACGCGATCGCGCCCATGAGCAGCGCGAACTCCAGCGCCGGCACCGGTAACTCGGCGCCGACGGTGAGCCCCCTGCCCAGCTCGACCCAGCTCTCGGCGGTGATGGCGAACACGATCGCGATCACCACGAGCGTGAGCACCAGGCCGATCTTCACGAAGATCACCCGCTCCAGCGCGGTGTAGATGACGGGCGCCATGGTCAGCCCGAGGGCGATGACCATCAGCATGCCGATCGCGATCCACCGCACGCTGCCCTCGCCGCTGCCGGTGAGGTAGGTGACCATGGTGGCCGACGTCGTCACCCACCCCGGCCACAGGTTGGAGGCCAGCGCCATCAGCACGAAGACGAGCCCCCAGTGCCTCCATAACCGGCTGAAACCGGTCAGCGCGGTCTCGCCCGTGGCCAGCGTGTAGCGCTCGATCTCCATGTTGAGAAACCACTGGGTGATGATCCCGATCGCCGCGCCCCAGATGAAGACCAGCCCCACCTGGGAGGCGATGTACGGCCAGAGGATGAACTCACCCGACGCCAGTCCGACGCCGGCGCCGACCAGGCCGGGGCCGATGACGCGCCAGCGGGACCGGGGAGGCTCGGGCAGGTCGCGGACGGCGACGGCAGGCAGGACTCGTGCGGGAACGGTGGGAGTGAAGTCCGTCATGCGGATCTCCTTGTTCGGCTCGCCGTACGCGTCACCAAGCACCTACAGCGTGGATGCCCCGTCCTTCAGGGCCGGGAGGAAACGCGGAACGGTCGCGCACTTGTGTCTCCCGTTTGTGTCGGTGGTGATCGGTAGATTGGTCGGCGTGTCCCGCTTCCGGCTTCAGCCCTCGCCTGCCCAGGAGGCGGCGTTGCTGGAGCATTGCGGGCACGCGCGGTTCGTGTGGAACCTGGCCGTGGAACAGCACGCCCACTGGAAGCCGGGCCGTAAGTCCGCGCCGGGGTTCGCCGAGCAGTGCCGCCAGCTGACGCAGGCGCGGGCGGCGAATGAGTGGCTGCGAGCAGGGTCGATCATCGTTCAGCAGCAGGCGCTCAAGGACTTCGCTCAGGCGATGGCGAACTTCTTCGGCAAGACCCACAAGCGTCCGGTGTGGCGCAGGCGGGGGCGGGGCGAAGGGTTTCGAATCGTCGCCGTGAAGGCCGATGACGTCCGCCGGTTTTCTCGCAAGGTGGGCGGGGTGCGGATCCCGAAGGTGGGGTGGGTGCGTTTTCGCTGGTCTCGCACTGTCCCCGAAGGCGTGAAGTCCTACCGGGTGACCCGCGACCGGGCAGGCCGCTGGCATGTCGCCTTCGCTGTGATCCCCGGACCGGTGCCGGCACCCGGCACGGGTGAGGTGGTCGGCGTGGACCGGGGTATCGCTGTGTCGGCCGCCTTGTCCACGGGCGAGATGCTGAACGTGCCCGGCCTGCGCGATGCCGAGAGGGCGCGCATGCTGCGGCTTTTGCGCAAGCTGGCAAGGGCTGAGCGGGGGTCGAACCGGCGGGGGAAGGTCAGGGCGGCCATCGCGAAGCTGAAGGTGCGCGAGGTCGACCGGCGCAAGGACTGGATCGAGAAGACCAGCACCGGCCTGGCCCGGCGTTTCGACGTGATCGCCGTCGAGGACCTGAAGATCGGCGGCATGACCCGTTCGGCGCGCGGCACCGTCGAAGCGCCAGGACGTAGGGTTCGCCAGAAGGCGGGCCTCAACCGGGGCATCCTCGCCGCCGGGTGGGGCCTTCTGGTGGAACGCCTGGAACACAAGGCTCCTGGCCGCGTCCAGAAGATCAGCCCGCGCTTCACGTCGCAGACCTGCAACGCCTGCGGGCACCGCGCGGCCGAGTCGAGAGAGAGCCAATCTCGATTCCGCTGCGTCGCCTGCGGACATCAGGCGCACGCCGATGTGAACGCGGCGAGGAACGTACGCGACACGGCCGCGGGGCATGCGGTCGCTGCGCGGGGAGGCTCGCCATGGGGCGGGCCGGTGAACCGCGAACCTCAACGCGACCTCCTCCTCGTGGGGTAGTTGCCGTTGGAATCCCCCGCCTTCAGACGGGGGAGGATGTCAAATTACCGAGATCCTTGACGATGGTGAATCATTCAGTTAATCACCACATATTCACCATTCGCCGTGAATCCGGCCACCTGTGATCCCCGTACCATCAGCCCGCCGAGCACCTCCCGCAGCGCCAGCCGCCACGCCCGGCCCGCGCCGGGATCGGCCCGGCGCAGCGACTCGATGTCCGGCGGCGTCGCGACCAGCACCACCGCGCCGTCCACCCGCCCGATCACCGGCCGCCCGCCCTGCACGCTCACCCCCACCGTGTACGGCTCGCGCGGCGGCTCCTCCGGCCGCTCCGTCAGCCGCCAGAGCGCGAGCAGCCGGTCGGACTCGTCGCCCTCGTTGATCGCGTCGCCCATGACGCCGTAGAAGTTCGGCAGGTACTCGACCGGCCGGGCACCCAGCTTGGTCAGGTTGAACCGGGCGTTCCTGCGCACCAGCGGATCGAACGTCCAGCTGATCTCGGTCAGCCCCCGCTCCAGGCACCAGGCGCGCTGGTGCAGCTTGAGCGCGAGGCCGATGCCCCGCCCGATCGAGGCGCCCGTGACGTGCGAGTGGAGGGTGGTGCCGTCGGCCCGGAAGCCGACCGACGCCCCCACGAGCGTGCCCCGCTCGAAGGCCCCGGCCACGTAGCCGCCCGCGTGGGCGAACCCCACCATCAACTCCACCGTCACCGGCGGATTGCCCGGATCGGGATGCCAGATGTCGTCGAACAGCCGGTAGACCTGCACGAACTCACCGATCTCGTGCAGCTCGCGGATCGTCACCCCGGCCTTCGCGGCCGCCTCGCCGGCGGCCTCGTGCGCGGTCCTCACGTTCGACCCTCTACCCCGCGGACCCGTGACGGACCGCTTCGACCAGCGCCCGCAGCAGCGCAGTGCGGTGGGGCAGCTCGGACACGATCACGTGCTCGTGGTCGGCGTGCGCGCCGCCCCCGACCGCGCCGAGCCCGTCGAGCGTCGGGCAGCCGGCCCCGGCGGTGAAGTTGCCGTCGGAGGCGCCGCCCACCGCGGCCGAGGTCAGCGGCGCCAGCCCCAGACCGGCCGCCAGCTCCTGGGCCAGCGCGTACAGGCCGGCCGACATGGTCTCCTCCAGCGGCGGCCGGTTGGGGCCGCCGCGCACCTCCAGCCGGGTGCCCGGCACGGCCGGCCGCAGCGCGCGCATCGCCGCGTCGACCCGCCGCTGCTCGGCCACCGAGCCGGCCCGCACGTCCACGCCCACCGTCGCCTCGGCGGGCACCGTGTTGAGCGTGGTGCCGCCGGACAGCACCGTCGGCGTCACCGTGGTGTCGCCCGACCCCAGGGTGGCCACGGCCAGGATCTGGTGGGCCAGCTCCACCCCCGCGTTGGCGCCGTTCTCGGGTTCGAGCCCGGCGTGCGCGGCCTTCCCGTACACCTGGAGGGTGTAGAGAGAGGTGCCCTTGCGCGCGGTCTTGAGCGCGCCGCCGTCGGCGCTGGCCTCCATCACGAACGCCGCGAGCGCCCCGCGCGCGGCCTCCTGGATGAGCCCGGCCGAGGTGGGCGAGCCGACCTCCTCGTCGCCGGTGATCAGCACGCTGACGCCGTCGAGCGAACCGAGCCCGGCCAGCGCGTGGAACGTCTGCACGAGCCCGGCCTTCATGTCGAACACGCCGGGACCGCGCGCCACCCCGTCGCGCACCGACCACGGGTGGGTGAGCAGCGAGCCGATCGGCCACACGGTGTCGTGGTGGCCCAGCAGCAGCACCCGGGGCGTGCCGAACGTCCAGCGCAGGTGCGTCACGCCGTCGATCACGATGAACTCGGGCTGGACGCCCAGGTGGCGGGCTCCCAGGTCGGCCACGACCTTGGCACTGCGCGCCACCGCCTCCAGATCGCTGGAGAACGACTCGCAGGAGACGAGCTCCTCCAAATCGGCGATCATGCCAGCCGCTCGCCGAGGAAGCGGCGCACGTTGGCGCCGATGATCTTCTCGACGTCCTTCTCCGGGACGCCGCGCCCGAGCAGCCCCTCGGTCACCATGGGCAGGCCCGCCGGCCCCTCCAGGCCGGGGACGGCCGACCTCGGGTCGACGCCCCTGGTGTTGACGTCCTCGCAGCAGGGCGGGGTCAGGTCCGCCATCACCTCACGGATGAAGTCGGGGCCGAGGCCGACGTGGTCGACGCCGGCCACCTCGGCGACGTGCTCGATGTGGTCGAGCAGCCGGTCGAGGGTCCTGTCCTCCTCACGCTCGGCGAGGAACGGCGCGAAGAAGTTCACGCACACCACGCCGCCCGTCGCGGCCACGCCGCGCAGTTGGTCGTCGGTGAGGTTGCGGTGGTGGTCGCGCAGTGCGCGGGCCGAGGAGTGGGTGGCCATGACCGGTTGAGTGGCCAGCTCCAGCACGTGCTCCACGCCGGACGCGCCCAGGTGGGAGATGTCGAAGACGACGCCGAGCCGCTCCATCTCGCGTAGCGCGGCCACGCCGTGCGAGGTGAGGCCGCTGCCGGTGGCGTCCTCGCCGCTGCCGTCGGCTAGCGGGGTGCGGCCCCAGTGCGCGATCGAGGCGATGCGGACGCCCAGCCGATGGACGGTCGAGATCAGCTCCACGCTCGCGTCCAGGCCCGGCATGCTCTCCAGGGCGATGACCAGCGCGATCCGGCCCGCCTCCAGCGCCTGGTCGATGTCGGACGCGTCGAGGCAGATCCGCACGTGCTCGGCGTTGCCCTCGGCCAGCACGTGCGCGCACTCGATCATGCGCAGCGTCTGCCTGAGGGCCCCCTCCGGGAGGTACTGGTCGTCGATGAAGACCGGCAGCACCTGAAGATTGACCCCGCCCTCGACCAACTGGGGCAGCCAGCGCTCGCGGAAGAACGAGGCCCACTGCTCCGGCGGCCGGGCGGAGACCGCCATCAGCAGATCGTTGTGGGTGTCGGCCACGACAGCGCGCCGGTGCAGAGGAGTCGTCATGCGCTGGACGCTACCGCCCGGCGCCTGCCCGCTCCAATGGCGGAGCGCACGAAGTCCCGGCCCCCGGTTGGGCGGTCACACCGGCCGGTAGGCCCGCCGGGGCGGCAGCGCCGTCAGCCTGCGATAGAGCGGGGTGGGCCCGGGCCAGTTGTTCGTGACCCGTCCCTCGGCCGTCTTGTACCAGCTCTGGCAGCCGTTGCCCCACACCATGCGGGACATCGCCGCGTCGATCTGCCTGGTCCACGCCGCCATCGCCTCGGGCCGCACCTCCATCGGGCCCAGCGTGGAGATGTACGGCAGGCAGGCCATGATGTGGTTCACCTGACACTCGATCATGAAGATGATCGAGTTGTGCCCCAGGTTGGTGTTGGGCCCGTAGAGCAGGTACAGATTGGGGAAGTTCGGCACCGAGATGCCCAGGTAGGCCTCCGCGCCGCCGCTCCACTGCTCGGCGAGGTCACGGTCCTGACGGCCGGAGACCTTGATCGGGGCGACGAACTCGGTGGTCTTGAAGCCGGTGGCGTAGATGATGGTGTCGACCTCGCGCAGGGACTCGGTGGTCTCGACGCCCCGAGGGGTGATCCGGACGAGTTTCTCCGTCACCACGTCCACGTTCGGCCTGGTCAGCGCGGGATAGAAGGTGCTGTCGATGACCACTCGCTTGCAGCCCGGCGGGTAGTCGGGGGTCAGCTTGGCCCGCAGGGCGGGGTCCGGCACCTGGTCGCGCAGGTGCCGCAGCGCCCGTTGCTTCAGCAGCCCCACGCTCCAGCCCTGGGCGAGGGCCGGGTAGAGGGTCGCCTCGGCGTACCGGTAGATCCACTCGCGGTAGGCGCGCTGGAGGCCGGGGACGTAGTGGAAGGCGAGCCGGGTGAGCGGGCCGAACGTCGCGTCGGGCTTGGGGATGACCCAGTTCGGGGTGCGCTGGAAGACGCTCAGGTGCTCGACCTGCGGGGCGATGCGGGGGATGAACTGCGCGGCGGACGAGCCGTTGCCGATGACGGCCACCCGCCTGCCCGTGAGGTCGTGGTCGTGGTTCCAGCGGGCGGAGTGGAAGCTCGTACCCTCAAAGTCTGACATTCCGGGGATGTCGGGTAAGTGGGGCCGGTTGAGCTGGCCCACGCTCATGACCACCATGTCGAACGACTCGGTGAGAGGCTCCGCGCCGGGCGTCGGGGCCGCTGTGGTGACCTGCCACTCGGCACCGTCGAAGACGGCGCTCACCACCGCACTGTTGAAGCGGATTTTTCGCCTGACGTCGTATTTATCGGCGCAGTGCGCTAAGTAGCCGAGGATCTCCGGCTGTTCGGGGTAACGACGGGTCCAACTGCCGTACTTCTCGAAGGAGTACGAGTAGAGGTGCGAGGGGATGTCGCACCCCGCGCCCGGATAGCTGTTGTCGCGCCAGGTGCCGCCCAGGTCGCCGGCCTTCTCGAACACCGTGTAGGAGTCGATCCCGGCCCGTTCGAGCTGGATCGCCATGCACAGCCCGCCGAATCCGGCTCCGACGATCGCGACCTTGGGTGCCATGCCGTCCTCCCAGCTGTCAGGATTCACTTACAGTACGCCGAACCATGTTCGGGCAACAGCCCCCGCTCCATGCGCCGACCACGCCTTTCCGGCCGCCGACCGATAGTCTGCGCAGGTGGTCGCTGTGACGCTGGCAGATGTGATCAAGAAGCTCGAGAGGGCCTATCCGCCCGGCCGGGCCGAGTCGTGGGACGCGGTGGGCCTGGTCTGCGGTGACCCGGCCCAGCCGGTGCGGCGGGTGCTGTTCGCCGTCGACCCCGTCTCGATCGTCGTGGAGGAGGCCGTCGAGTGGGGCGCCGACCTGATCGTCGTCCATCACCCGCTCTACCTGCGCGGCACCACGACCGTCGCCGCCGACACCCCCAAGGGCCGGATCGTCCACACACTGATCAAGCACGACATCGCCCTCTACACCGCCCACACCAACGCCGACGTGGCCAACCCGGGCGTGTCCGACGCGCTGGCCCGCGCCGTGGGGCTGGTCGGCGACCTGGTGCCGCTCCAGCCGTTCCCCGACGACCCATGGCGCGGCCTGGGCCGCGTCGGCGAACTGCCCGAGGAGACCACGCTGGAGCGGTTCGCCCTGCGGGCCGCGGCCGGGCTGCCGAAGACCGCCTGGGGCATCCGCGTCGCGGGCGACCCGGCCCGCCGCGTCTTCCGGGTGGCCGTCAGCGGAGGAGCGGGCGACTCGCTGCTCGGCGCCGCCCGCGCCGCCGGGGTCGACGTGTTCCTCACCGCCGACCTTCGCCACCACCCGGCCAGCGAGTTCGCCGAGGAGGGCGGGCCCGCCCTGATCGACGCCGCCCACTGGGCCACCGAGTGGCCCTGGCTGGCCGGCGCCGCGTCCATCCTGGACACGAGTGGCGTTACCGTTGAGACACGCGTCTCCGCCGCGGTCACCGATGCTTGGACAAGAGGATATTGATCATGAAAGCCGCCCCTGAGATCCAGAAGCGACTGCTCGACCTGGCTGAGCTCGACTCCGTGATCGACCGGCTGGCCCACCGCCGCCGCACCCTGCCTGAGCACGCCGAGATCGACGAGTCGTCGAAGCGCTACGCCAAGCTCGCCACCGAGGTGATCGAGGCCGAGACCGAGGCCGGCGACCTGGCGCGCGAGCAGACCAAGGCCGAGAGCGACGTCGACGCCGTCCGCCTCCGCGCCGATCGCGACCAGAAGCGGCTCGACTCCGGCGCCGTGACCTCGCCCAAGGACCTCGCCGGCCTCCAGTCCGAGATCGTCTCCCTGAACAAGCGCCAGGGTGACCTCGAAGAGGTCGTGCTGGAGATCATGGAGCGCCGCGAGGCCGCCGACGCCAAGGTCGCCGACCTGCGCGGGCGGCGCGACGAGGTCGCCGCCGCCCGCGACACCGCCGCGGACCGCCGTGACGCCGCGCTCGCCGAGATCGACAAGGAGGCGGCCGAGGCCGAGGGCCGCCGCACCGCCGTCGCCACCGACATCCCCGCCGACCTGCTGGGGCTCTACCAGAAGCTCAAGGGCCAGTACGGCGTGGGCGCCGCGATGCTGCGCGGCGGCCGGTGCCAGGGCTGCAAGGTGGCGCTGTCCATCGCCGAGATGAACCACATCAAGTCCGCGCCCCACGACGACGTGCTCCGCTGCGAAGAATGCCGCCGCATTCTTGTCCGCACCGCGGAGTCCGGCCTGTGACGTCCTACGTCATCGAGGCCGACGGCGGCTCACGCGGCAACCCGGGCCCCGCCGGCTACGGCGCGGTCGTCAAGGACGCCACCGGCGGCCAGGTGCTGGCCGAGGCCGCCGAGGCGATCGGCGTCACGACCAACAACGTGGCCGAGTACCGCGGGCTGATCGCCGGGCTCCGTGCCGTGCTCGACGTGGGCGGCGAGGGCGCCTCCGTGGCGGTCCGGATGGACTCCAAGCTGGTCGTCGAGCAGATGGCCGGCCGCTGGAAGATCAAGAACGAGGGCCTGCGCCCGCTCGCGCTGGAGGCCGGCCAACTGGCCAGGCGGCTGCGGGTGACCGAGTGGACCTGGATCCCCCGCCACCTCAACTCCCACGCCGACCGCCTGGCCAACGAGGCCATGGACGCGGCGGCCAAGGGCCTGCACTGGAAGGCGGGCGGATCCACCGACTCCGCGACGCCTCCCGCCCTCGTGGAGCAGACCGACCTGCTCGACGTGGCGGGCGTCTCCGAGGTCTCGGCCCCGGCCGCCTCGGTGGCCACCACCCAGCAGCGCGCCAAGGCCACCGTCACCGCCAAGGGCGCCGGCTGGGCGCCCCCGGCGCGGGTGGCGACGTCGCTGCTGCTGCTCAGGCACGGCGAGACGCCGCTGTCGGTGGAGCGCAGGTTCTCCGGTCTGGGTGACGCCGAGCTGACGCCCAACGGCCTGGCGCAGGCTTCGGCCGCCGCCGCCAGGCTGTCCCGCGAGCCGTACGAGATCGATGTGATCGTCAGCTCTCCCCTCAGGCGAGCCGTGCAGACCGCGGAGGCGGTCGCACACCGCACGGGCCTGCCGGTGCTGGTGGACGAAGAGCTCAGGGAGGCCGACTTCGGCGCCTGGGAGGGCCACACGTTCACCGAGGTCCAGCGCCGCTGGCCCGGCGAGCTCGCCGCGTGGTTCGCCGACCCCGACGCCGCGCCCCCCGACGGCGAGAGTTTCGGCGTCGTGGCCCGCCGGGTCCAGCGGGCCGGCGAACGGCTGCTCGACCAGTACGAAGGCAAGACCATCCTGGCGGTCTCGCACGTGACGCCCATCAAGATGCTGCTGCGGTTCGCCCTGAAGGCGCCGCCGGAGGCGCTCTACCGCATGCACCTCGACCTGGCCTGCCTGTCCTTGATCGAGCACTATTCCGACGGGCAGAGCGTGGTCAAGTCCTTCAACGACACTTCCCACCTGCACTGACACCGACGCGGCGGCGGCGCTCCGTGCCGGTCGCGCCGGATGCCGCCAGAGGCACCCGGCGCGACCGCCGTTCGCCACCGTCCCCCTCAGGCGATGACACCGCCCATTCCACCGGCTTCGTCTTGTCGCCGAGTTGGAGATCGCTTGCGATGCGATACCCTTCGGAGCGGACGAGTCGGCCGGGCGACCGCGTCGGGCCCGTAAAGGCCCGCCGAGGAAGGTCCGGGCTCCACAGGGCAGGGTGGTCGGCAACACCGACCCGGGGTGACCCGCGGGACAGTGCCACAGAAAGCAGACCGCCTTCCGCTCACGCGGGAGGTAAGGGTGAAAGGGTGGTGTAAGAGACCACCAGCGCCCACGGTGACGTGGGCGGCTCGGTAAACCCCACCCGGAGCAAGGTCAAGAAGGGACGCTCTCCGGAGCGTTCCGCGCGCGGCGCCTGAGGGCTGCCCGCCCGAGCCGCGCGGGTAGACCGCTTGAGGCCGCCGGCAACGACGGCCCTAGATGGATGGTCGCCCCTTCACACGAAGGACAGAACCCGGCCTACAGGCCGACTCGTCCCTTTCTTCGTCCCGGACGCGCGTCCGGCGCTCGCGTCATCGAGCCGGAGGCTCCGATATGACTCTGGAGGCGACCGCCACGAGCCACGCACAGCCCCCGAGGCATGCGAACTGGAAGACCAACAGAACCACGACCAGCCACCTAGCAGAGACGAACAGATCAATGCCGGCACTGGTGACAAGGGCCAGCGACATCAGACAGCAGCCCTTCGCATACAGGCGCCGCTTCCAGGGCACGGGGGAGCCTGCGCGCCGCTTCGGGGCGTGCGCGGATCATCTCTGCCAGTTGCCTGGCCGCGCGGCGGCAACCGGTAGGCCGGCGGTACCTGGGGTGCGCATCGACCCGTCCGGGACCGGTTCGGGTTCCCGGGTGACACCGAGACGAGGGGCGGAGGCGTCCAGCACCTCCGCCCCTCTCGGCCCCTGGGAGTGTGGACCGCCGCCACGCGAGGCGAAGTGGGGACCAAGGCGACCTCGCGGGCACCGACGACGCTAGTCGCGCCCCGCCGCCCGGTCTGCGGACGATTACGCAGAACGGAGGGATCCGTCCGCCGTCAGATCTTCACCGCGAGCGTGGGCGGCAGCGGCGGAACCATGTGCACCCGCGCCGCGCCGATGTCGAAGTAGAGCCCCACCAACTGCAGCCGCCCGTCACGCACCTGCTCGTCGACCTTCCGGTACGTGCGGAGGTTCTCCAACTGCTGCTGTACGTTGACCCGGCAGAGCTGGTCGAGCGCCCTGGCGTCCAGCGGCTCCTCCGCGCTCTCGATGAACCTGGCCAGGCTGTGGTGCCCGTGCCGCAGCCAGCGCCGCAGCCCCGGCAGACTGCCCGCCTTGACGCCGCCGCTGAGCAGCCCGGCCATCGCTCCGCAGCCGGAGTGGCCGCACACCGTGATCGTGTGGACGCTCAGCACCTGGGTCGCGTACTCGATCGCCGCCGCCATCGAGTCGTCGTGCGGCTCGGCGCCCCGGCGTGGCACCAGGTTGCCGATGTTGCGCACCGTGAACAGGTCACCCGGGCCGCTCGCGGTGATGAGACTGGGCACGACCCGCGAGTCGGCGCACGTGATGAACAGGTGCGACGGCTGCTGCTTGCGGGCCAGCTCGGTGAAGATGGGGCGCACCAGCGGAGCCGTACGCCGGTGGAACTCCCGGGCGCCGGCCGTCAGCTGGCACTCGACGCTGGCGGGGCGGCCGTGAGGGGGCGGGGACACGCCGTGAGTGGGCGGGGACGCATGGCGCGCGGGACGGTGGTTGCGGTGGGCCCAGGGCAGCCATGAGCGGTCGGGCGCCTTGGGCAGGCTCTTGGCGGAGTAGGTGCGGGCGCCGCTGGCCGCCAGCGCGTACCACTCGTCGTGCACCTCGTCGATGTCGACCGTGCCGCCGAGCCGCTCATGGCCGAGCCGCCAGGAGTGGATGGCCTCGAACGCGGCGTTGTCCATGAAGTCGATGTTCAGGTCGAGGTCGACGGCCGCGCCCTCGGGGATGGCCCGCAGCTCGTGGGTGAGCCGGGGCACGCCGAGGAAGGTGAGCGACCCGCAGATCGTCGCGTGCCAGCGCCCGTCCGGCATCTCGTGGATCTTGACCGTGACCCAGGTCAGCCGCCGGAGCGCGAGCAGCGCGGCCAGCGCCAGCCCGGCCAGCACGCCCTCGGCCAGCCCCAGCAGGATCACCGCCGCCATCGTCGCCACGTAGACCGGGACCTCGCCGTGACCGTGCACCTTGCGGACGTGGCCCAGGTTGACCATCTGCACGCCGATGAAGACCAGCAGCGCCGCCAGCGCCTCGACGGGGATCAGTTTGATCGTCCAGCCGAAGCCGAGCGCGAACACCAGCACCCAGGTGCCGTGCAGGATCGTCGACCACCGGCTGCGTGCCCCCGCCTGCACGTTGGCGGTGCTGCGCACGATCACGCCGGCCAGCGGCAACCCGCCCAGCGCCCCGCTCACCATGTTGGCCACGCCCTGCCCGGTGAGCTCCTGGTCGAGGTCGGCGCGCGGGCCGGTGTGCATGCCGTCGACCGCGACCGAGCAGAGCAGCGACTCGACCCCGGCGAGCAGCGCGACCAGCAGCACGGCCGCCACGACGTGTTCCCAGTCGCCCTGCGGCACCACGGGGAACTGCCAGTCGCCGAGGGTGCCCGACAGGTCGATGCGGGTGACGTCCCACTGGAAGACGTAGGCGGTGACAGCGGCCACGAGCAGCGCCGCGAGCGGCGCGGGCACCACCTTGACCCGTTTGGGGAGCCGGGTCCACAACGCCAGCACCGCGATCGTGAGCAGGCCCACCGCGACCGTGTGACCGTGCATCTCGGCCAGCTGCGCGGGCAGCTCCATGATGTTGGCCAGCGCCGAACGCTGCGAGCTGCCGCCCAGCACGACGTGCAGCTGGGAGAGCGCGATGACCACGCCCACGCCCGCCAGCATGCCGTGGACCACGGCGGGGGAGACGGCCAGCGCCGCTCTCGCGGCCCTGAACACGCCCAGCACGAGTTGTACGGCCCCGGCCAGCAGCGTGATCATGCAGGTGGCCCGCCAGCCGTACGTCTGGACGAGATCCGCCACCACCAGGGACAGACCCGCCGCGGGCCCGCTCACCTGTACGGCTGAGCCGCCGAGCGCGCCGGCGACGATGCCACCCACCACCGCGGCGATCAGCCCGGCGGCCAGGGGTGCGCCCGACGCCATCGAGATGCCCAGTGACAGGGGCACCGCGATCAGGAAGACCACCAGCGAGGCGGGCACGTCGTACCTGAGCGTGCTCAGCACGCGACTCTGTGTGACGCCGACCATGCGCCAAACACTAACGCCCGACGGGCCGCCCCTTAAGAGGTCATCGCGCGGGTTTTACGCAATCAAGGGTCAGCGGTAGTAGTCGGGGAAATCTTGCTCGGGTGTCCGCTGGCCGTTGCCGTGCCGGGCGGCGTGGCCCACCTCGGTCGTCGGGCCGTACATCTCGTTGTAGTTGGGCCAGCCGGCGTTGGCCGGAGATTCCTCCGGCCAGGCGGCCTGGGAGGTGGTGAAGTCGCCCGTCTCGTACGCGATGGACTGGGCGGGCGGCGGTGCCGACAGCACGTCGTCATAGGCCGAGACCGTCCTGGCGGGCCGGGTCGGGGTGCCGGTGGCGGGGGAGGGCCCGGTGACCGCCTCGGAGTCGTCGGCCACGGCCCAGCCGGACCGCACCTCGTAGGACGACGGGTAGGGGACGGCGGCGGGCTGCTGGGGCTCGAAGGCGGGCCAGGAGCCGCTGGGGCCGGGGGTGGGGTCGTCGAGGATGTCGGGCGAGGCGGTCGCCGGCCAGGAGCCCGAGGTGGTCGAGGCGGGCGGGGCCGGCCAGGCGGGGCCGGCGCTGAGCTGATCGCTCGCGCCGTTGTAGGCGGGGAACGGGTCACTGGTCGGCGCGCCGTGGATGGGGGCCGCGGGCGTGACCGGGAACGAGCCGGTGTTGGCGGGGGAGAACATGCCGCCGGCCGGTGTGGACAGCGAGCCGCTGCTCCCGGCCGCCGGGAACGACCCGCTGGAGGCGCCGCTCCCCGTGGCGGGGAACGAACCGCTCGGCGTGGACGGCGACCCGGCGGACGCGTGGGAGACGGAGTGCGGGGCGGGCACGGACTTGGCGCCCGCGCCCAGGATGCTCATCACGTCGGCCGTGGGCGCGGAGAACGTCACCGTGCGCTGGTCGGCCAGCTCGGAGGCCGCGACGGCGGGCCGCTGCACGGGCTCCACCAGGTCGGCCAGCCCGGCCGAGGCGGCCGCGGGGACGGGCCGCTGGGGGAGGGGCGCCTGGACGGTCGCCGCGTGCGGGTCGACCGCCGCGGCGGCGGCCTGCCGCCGCGCGGGCCGCTCACGCTCGGCGGGACGTGGGTGCTCGGAGGCCGGCTGCTCACGCTCGACGGGACGCGAGGCGCCCTTGCGTGCCGCGACCGTGCCCCCGGCGCCGAAGCCGCCCTCGGTCGCGTCGCTGCGGATGTTGGCCCAGAACTCCTCGTCCTCGTCGTCGGAGCTCGGGTTGCCCCACTCGTCGACGCCACGCTTGCCCCGCTGACCGGTGCGGACCGGTTTGGGCTTGGGTTCGTCGATGGGGCTGAAGTCGGGGCTGAAGTTGTTCATCCGTGGTTCGTGAGCGGCGAACTCGTCAGTCGACCGAGTATGAGTCATCTCCTCCTTCTCGGCCATCTGCTTCAGCCGCTCCGGCGGGAGCGAACTCTCCCGTCGGTTCATAGAACGCATGCCCAGTGCCACGACGACGAGCACGAGGAGCACGACAGCGACCAAGCTGATGACGACCGCGATCATTGCACCACCCTCAAAGCCATGGCCTCCCTGTGGCACCGGTGAGATCGCGCGGCCATCGACGCGATCTGCCCCCTTTGATCACCAGTACCTAACAATTGGATCTGATTCTGTCGGACCACTACGAGTGTTGTCACACCCTAAGCGAAGAATTGGTAACGATTACTACCCGTAGTGTTTGGGATCTCACTCGGTGTGGATTGCCGTGAGGCGGCCGTGAGCGATGGTCTGGTCCGCGATCTCCTTCAAGACCGCAGAGAGGGGGGCGCCCTCCTGGGCCTTGACCTTGTCGCTCAATGTGTAGACGGAGAACCGGTAGCTGCCTTTGGGGTCGCACGGGGGCTCGTAACCGGCCTTGCCGCTGGTCACCTTGGCCTGGCTGGAGCCGTCCGGGACGTCGGCCGCCGCGTCGGGCCCGAGCTCCGTCGTGGTCGCCGGGATGTTGTAGAGCACCCAGTGCACGTTGGACTCGGACGGTGAGAGGGAGTCGACCACGATCGCGACGGACTTCGCCGTGGGCAACGGTCCGCTGGACCAGCGCAGCGGCGGGCTGCCCTGGGTGCCGTTGCAGGTGTAGCGGCGCGGCAGCGGCTCGCCGTCGCGCAGGTCCGGGCTCGACACGTTGATCTCGGCGATCTCCTTGGCCTCTGACTTGCCGATGAGGATGCCGCAGCCCGACAAGGCGAGCATGATCGCCACCCCTGTCACAATGACAGCGATGCGTCTCACACGTCCAGCCGTGTTACACAGCCCCATGCCGGATGATGCTACGCGTGTATCGGCGGTGCGCCGACCTTTTCGGGAGGCTCGGTGGTCGATAACGATACGAAATCGGACACCTGGCAGGGGATAGACAGGGTGAGCTTGGACACAAGTGTGACCCCCCACATCTTCCGGACGTGCAGGGGCTGTCGAAATGGGTGATTGGCGAAGATCGCCCCATAATGCCGCCTAGTCGCTGTGACCTGCCGCTTCGTGGCGCAGTGATCATCGGGGCGGTCGAGGGGGCGATGGCGTGGTCACCTGTCCGCCGGTCCGGCGGGGGCGGACTCCGAGAAAGCCGGTGCGCCAGGTGGCCCATCTGCCCGACAGCGCCTGGACGCCGCGCGCCCCCGGCCGGGCAGCGCGGGCCGGCGGCATCCGGACAGCGACCGGCGGCCCTACCCGAGACTCCTCGGGCACGGCCGCCGGTGCTGCGCGTCCGCACGAAGTGCCGTGCCCGCCCGAGGCCCGCCAGGCGGCGTGGGCGTGGTGATCACAGGTGCTCCCGCCGGGCGGCGGCCCTCGCGCGGCGCCGGCCGCGGCCGGCCGCCGGCGCGATCGGCTCCGCACTCACGACTCGCGGCGCTGTGACCGAGCCTGCCCCTGTGCGGCGCGGTCACCGGCCGGCCGGGCGGCCGGGGTGTGGTCAGACGTGCTTGCGGAAGACCCTGATGGCCAGCGGCGCGAACACCAGGACGAAGCCCGCGGACCAGAGCAGCGACACCAGCGCGGGATCGGCGACCTCGCCGCCGATCAGCAACCCGCGGATCGCGTCGGCCAGATGGGTCACCGGGTTGACGTCGGACCAGGCCTTCAGCCAGCCCGGGAAGGTGTCGGACGGCACCAGCGCGCTGCTGGTGAAGGTCAGCGGCATCATCGCCGAGAAGGCGATCATCTGCACCTTCTCGGGGTTGGATGCCTTGAGCCCGATGAGGACCGACATCCACGACATGGCCAGCGCCACCACCACGAGCAGAGCCAGCGCGCCGACCAGGCCGACCACGCTGGTCGTCACCCGGAAACCGAGCACCATGCCGAACCCGACCAGCAGCGCGAACGCCCACACCTGCTTGAACGTGTCGGCGATGATGCGCCCGGCCAGCGGCGCGACGCGGGCGATCGGCAGGCTGCGCAACCGGTCGAACACGCCCTTGGTGATGTCGGTGTTGAGCCCGATCGCCGTGGACAGCGTGTAGAACAGCGCGTTCTGCACCAGCAGGCCCGGCAGCGCGAACTGCAGGTAGTCGCCCGTCGAGCCGGAGATCGCGCCGCCGAACACGTAGGTGAACAGCAGCAGGAACATGATCGGCTGGATGCTGAGGTCGAGCAGCTCCCACGGATTGTGCTTGATCTGCACCAGGCTCCGCCACGCCAGCGTGAACGTCTGCTGGATGGTCGCTCCGAGCCCCACCCGTCTGCTCACCGCCGACGGCGGGACGAGCGTCGTCACGGCGGTCATACGAGAACCTCCTCCTGGTCGGCGGGCTCCTCGGCGCGGTGCCCGGTCAGGCTGAGGAACACCTCGTCAAGGCTGGACTTGCGCAGCGTCAGCTCGGAGGCCACGACGCCGAGGTCGTCGAGGCGGCGGACGACGGCCGGCACCACCGCGGGGTCGTAGACCGCGGCCGTGACCTTGCCACCCGACAGCTCGGGCTCCTCGTCGATGACGTCGGTGACCACCTTGGCCACCAGCTCCAGCTGCTGCGCGTCGAGCGGGCGCACCTCCAGCACCTGGGCGCCGGTGGTCGCCTTGAGCTCGTCGGACGTGCCCGACGCGATCACCCTGCCGTGGTCGAACACCACGATGTCGTCGGCCAGTTGGTCGGCCTCCTCCAGGTATTGGGTGGTCAGCAGGACCGTCACCCCGTCGGCCATCAGCCCCCGGACCACGCCCCACAGCTCGGTGCGGCTGCGCGGGTCGAGACCGGTGGTCGGCTCGTCGAGGAACAGCACCTGCGGCCTGCCGACCAGGCTCGCCGCCAGGTCGAGCCGCCGGCGCATGCCGCCCGAGTAGGTCTTGGTCGCGCGGCCGCCCGCGTCGGCGAGGTCGAACCGCTCCAGCAGCGCCTTGGCCCGCTGCCGCGACTCACTCCTGGACAGGCCAAGCAGGCGCCCGATCATCACCAGGTTTTCGACCCCGGTGAGCATTTCGTCCACCGCGGCGTACTGCCCGGTGAGCCCGATCAGTGATCGGACCTGATGAGCCTGGCGTAAGACGTCGAACCCGAGCACCGAGGCGCTACCCGCGTCGGGGCTGAGCAAGGTCGCCAAGATGCGCACCGCTGTGGTCTTGCCGGCTCCATTGGGCCCGAGCACCCCCAGCAGCCTGCCGGGTGGCACGGCCAGGTCGACGCCGTCGAGCGCCCTGGTCTCGCCATAGTGCTTCACCAGGCCCTCGGCCTGAATCGCATAGCGCATACCGTCGTCCCTTCGTATCAGTGACCCCCACTCTCCACGACGGCACCGACAATTTCGGAGCCGTGGCGGCGCCGCCGAGAGCAACTTCGGAGTCGCGGCGGCGCCGGGGAGAGATCGCCCCTGCGTGCCGGGCACCATAGGCTGGGATTTGTGACGTCAAATGGTCCACTGCGCGACCCGGCGCACCGCGTCTCGCCCAAGGCCGTGCGGCTCTGGCTGCTGGAGGCTCTGATCGCCTTCGTGCTGCTGATCGGTGGTTCCGTGCTGGCCGGGGGATGGGTCAGCGGCAGCGGCTGGGACTGGGTGCCCGACTGGTTCGAGGGCCGCTGGTGGCTGCTGCCCCTGGCGGTCGCGGTGCTGACGACCCCGTTCCTGGTGGCGGAGCCGTTCGTGCGCTATGCCGTACATCGGTGGGAGCTGTCCGGTGACGTCGTCTACGCCCGGTCGGGGTTTCTGACCAGGGAATGGGTGTTCGTGCCGGTGAGCCGCATCCAGACCGTCGACAAGGCGCAGGGCTGGATGGAGCGGATGCTCGGGCTGGCGACCCTGGAGATCCGCACCGCGTCCCACGCGGGCTCCTCGACCATCAACGGGCTCGACTACGTGGTCGCGGCGGGGCTGGCCGAGCAGCTCGCGCACCGCGCCGAAGCACTGCGGGACGACGCCACGTGACCGGCCCCTCCCAGCCTCCCACCCCACCGCCGCCTCACGACCCGGCGCACCGGCCCCCGCCCGCCTGGTACGGCCCGCCACAGGGGCCGCAGGGCCCCACGGCGCCGGGAGGGCCGCACGTTCCGGACCCGGGTGATGACGGTCCCGTTCCGGGCCTGGCGGGGTTGCCGCTGCGGCTGAGCCCGAGGGTGCTGCTCATCGACCCGGTTCGGATGCTGCCGTCGCTGCTGCTCCCGTTCGTCGGGCTGCTGCTCGCCGGGGGCTTCTCCGGCACCTCGTACGGCTTCGCCGCGCTCGGCCTGTTCGGCACCGTGATCTTCGCCGTCATCAGGTGGGTCACGTTCAGCTACCAGATCGTGCACGACCGGCTGGAGATCAAACGCTCGCTCATCAGCCGCTCCGTCCGCACCATCCCACTGGAACGCGTACGCGGCGTCGATGTGTCCACCCCGCCCATGCACCGCCTGCTGGGCCTGGCCGTGCTCAAGATAGACACCGGGGCGAGCGGCGGCGAGGAGGAGGGCAAGCTCGACGGCGTCACCCTGGGCGAGGCCGAACGCCTCAAGGTCGTCCTGCTGCGCCGCGCCCACGCGACGCGGGAGCAGGGCCCGCGGACCGAGGAGTCCGCTGGCCCCGCCGCGCCGGCCGAGCACACCGTCATCGGCGTGCCCCGCAGATGGCTCCTGTACGGCCCGCTGTCCGGCGCCTACCTGCTGACCCCGTTCGCCCTGGTGGGCGGCGCCATCGGGCTGGCGTTCCAGTGGGGCAACGAGCTCGGCTTCGGCAGGGACACCGCCTGGACGGTCGGCCAGTGGCTCTGGGACCGCCCCTACCTGCTGCTGGTGGCGGTGCTGCTGCTCGTGGCGGCCATGCCGTTCGTGGGCGGTCTCATGTACGCGGTGTTCAACTGGGACTTCCGGCTCAAGCGGCGTGACGGCTACCTGGTGGCCGAGCGCGGGCTGATCAACCGGCGCAGCGTCTCGCTGGAGCGCAGACGGGTACGCGGCTACGAGATCGTCGACGGACTCGTCGAACGGTGGGCCGGGGTCGCCCGTGCCTGGGCCATCGTGACCGGCCTCGGCGACTCGTCCACACGGGGCCAGCTCCTGCCGGACGTGCCGCGCGCCGTCGCCTTCCAGGTGGTCGCGGACGCCATCGGTCCCTACCAGGCGACCCTGCGCCCGCATCCCCCGGTGGCCCGCAACCGGCGCCTCTTCCGCGCCGTGTTCCCGTGGCTCGCGCTCACCGCCGTCACCGGCCTGGCCGCGCTGCTCACCGGGAGCCTGTTCTGGTGGATCCTCCTGGTGCTCGCCCTGATCCTGGCGGGCCTCGGCGTCCCGCTAGGCCTCGACCGCTACCGCTCGCTGGGGCACGGCTTCGACGGTCACCGTCTCTCGGTCCGCTCAGGCTCCCTGCGACGGGTGCAGGCCGTGGTCGAACGACGCGCCGTGGTCGGCTGGCGCGTCAGGCAGACCTGGTTCCAGCGCCGGGCCGGCGTCTTCACGCTCATCGCCGGCGTGGGGGCGGGCAAGGGCGGTTACTCCGCGTACGACGTCTCGCGCGCGCAGGCCGTGGACTTCCCCGTCGAGGTCACCCCCGACTGGCTGGCTCCCTTCATCGAGGGCTCCAACGCCCCGTAGTCGCCGTCACCCGATCGTGAACGGGCCGGTCATTGCCTCGCCGACGCGGGGCACCGGACCTCGTCGATGCCGGGGCGCCGACGAGCACGTGTGGGATGTCGGCCACGGGCGATCACCTGCGGGATGTCGGCCACGCCCGCGACGAGCCGGGTTCGAGGCGGGGCGATCCGCAGGGGTCAGTCCGGGCGGCGGGCGCCGAACATGATCTCGTCCCACGTCGGCACCGAGGCGCGGCGTCCCCGCGACCCCTTGCGTGCCGGGCGGGCCGCGGGAGCCGGAGGGGGAGACGGCACCGGCACCGCGGGCTCCTCCGTGGCCGTGCCTTCCTTGGTCGTGTTGTCCTTGCCCGGCCGCGCTGCGGGCACGGCCGCCTTGGACTCGCGTCCCGGGGCCGGCTTGGGCCGCGGCGCCGGCGGCTTGGGAACGGGCTTGGTGACCGGAGGCGCCTGCACTGGCTCCTGGGCCGCCGCCTGAGGCTCCGCCTCCGGCTCGGCGGCCGGTGCTGGGCTCTGCGCCGCCTCGGACACCTCGGCGGCCTCCGTGGCGGGTGCCTGCGCCGCCGGAGCGGCGGCCTCCGTGGCAGGTGCCTCTGCGGCCGGTGTGGCGGTTTCCGCCGCCCCGAGCGCCGCTGCAGCCGGGGTGGTGGACTCCGTCACGGAAGGTGCTTCGGTGGCTGGGGTGGTGGGCTCCGCCGTGGAAGGTGCCTCTGCGGCTGGGGTGGTGGGCTGCGCCGTGGCAGGTGCCTCTGCGGCCGGGATGGTGGGCTGCGCCGTGGCAGGTGCTTCTGCCGCCGGTGTGGTGGTTTCCGTGGTGGTGGGTGCTTCGGGGGTCGGCGTAACGGGTTCGGCCGGAGCGGGTTCGGCCGGAGCGGGTGTCGCCGCGGATCCCGTGGTGACGGGTGTTTCCGCCGCCGGTGTGGCCGCTTCCGTCGTCGCAGGTGCGGCCAAGGCGGTGGTCCCTGCCGCGGCCGGTGCGGCCTCGGCGACGCGCTCGCCGCCGGTGGGCTGCGCCGTGCCTGTGGTGCCTTCTGTCGTGCGCGGCGCTTCGGCGGACGGCGTGGTCGCCGCCGGTGCCGCCGGTGCCGCCGGTGCTTCGGTGCGCTCGGTGGCTGTCGGGGTGGCGGTCGGGTCCTTGGCGGCGATGGTCATCTCTGACGCGGCAGGCGTGGTCTGCCCCTCCGCGACGGCGGGCTCCGCCACCGACGCGGCGGCGGGTGGCGCGATCGGCGTCGTCGGGACCGGCGTCGGCGCGTCGGGTGACGTCGGAAGCGTTGTCGGCGTGTCAGGCGACGTCGGAAGAGGGCTGGGCGTGGCGGGCGTCGGCACCGTTGCCGGTGTGGCAGGCGATGCTGGGAGGCCTGCGGGTGTAGGAGGCGTCGTCGGCGTGCTGGATGCGGCCGGATACGCCGGCGACGTGGCCTGCGTCTCGGACGTGGCTTGCGTCTCGGACGTGGCTTGCGTCTCGGACGTGGCTTGCGTCTCGGGCGTGGCCTGCCCGCCAGGCGTGCCCGGGCCGTCAGAGGCGCGCTGGTGTTCCGGCGCCACCCGCGCCTCAGACGCGCTTCGGTGTTCCGGCGCGACCTGGGCGTCAGACGCGATCTCGTTGTTGGCTGTGGCCGGGCTGTCTGAGGCGGTCGGGCTGTCAAGTGTGGCCGGGCCGTCAGACGCGGCCTGGCTGTCGGAAACCGTGGCCGAAGTCCGCGTCGTTTCCGCTGCCGGTCGCGGGCTTATGTCCTGGCCGGTGCCCGCCTGGGCGGCCACCTCGGTCGTCACGGCCTGGTCCTTGGTGGACGGCTTGTCACCGGAGGAGTCTGGGGCGCCGGAGGACTCCGGGGCGCTGGAGGAGTCCGGGGCGTCGGTGACGGCCTTCGGCTCGGGAGTCGAGGTCGCCGCGCCGGACTGGGACGTGTCGGCCGACGTGGGCTGGGGTGGCGCCTCGGGAGCCGACCCCACCGCCAGGGGCGCGTCCGCGGGCATCGACTGCGGCGGCGCCTCGGCCGGGACGGCCGGGCGGACGTCGGCGACAGGCGTGCTCGCATGACTCGGCGGTCCGTCGGCCGGCTGGGTGGACGAAGTGCCCGAGTCGGCGCGCCCCGCCCCTGTTCCTGCTCCTGTGCCCGGGACTTGGACGCTGTCGGAGTGGCCGGTCTCGGAGCTGGGGACTCGGCCAGGCGCAGAGTGCGCCGCCGGCCCGGCCTCGGCGGGATACGGCGCCCGCGCCGCGCCGGTGTCGGCGAGGGAGTCGAGCTGGCCGGGGGCGTGCTGCTCGGGCTGGCGGGGCGTGTGCTGCTCGGGCTGGACCGGACGCGTGCCGGTGGACAGGTAGGTGTCCGGTGCGGCGGGTGAGAACGGCGGCACGGCGGAGGCCGGAGGCTGGAAGGCGGCCGGCGGCGCGAGGTCGTCGGGCGTGTCCGTACGGTCGGGACCGGGGGAGGGCCGGAAGTCGCGACCGGCCGGGCGGTTGGAGCCGAAGTCGGGAGCCCAGGGCGCGGCCCCGCCGGGACGGGTGTGGCCGGGCTCGAAGGGGGCCTCGCGGGACGGACTGGCCGGCCGTGTGTAGGCGGACTCCGAGCCGCGCGCGGGCGGCTGGTAGCCGACGGCGGGCTCCTCGGGCCCGCGCCGCACCACCGAGGGGAACGGCAGCGGGTCGGACGCCAGCGGCGGCACCGGCTGCAGCTTGGCCACGCGCGGAGCGAACGGCGTGACCGTGGTGTCCTCGGTGACGGGACTCGGGTCGAAGTCGGCGGCAGACAGGCGCAGCGCCTCGTCGTCGTGCGGGGTGACGTGGCGGCGCCGGGGGTCGAACAGCCACTCGGCGTGCCTGGTGTGACCGTTCCACACGTATCCGAGCTTGACCCGCCACAGCCCGTCGTCACGCTTGGCGGAGTCCCAGTCGATCTCGTCGGTGGGCACGCCGCGCCGGGTGAGCCGCTCGGCGACCAGGTCGCCGAGGGTGGGGCCGGGGGAGGACTCTCCCGGCATCCGTACGGCGACGCGCTGCGCCTGCTGGGCGACGTACTCGCGCTCCTGCAGCACGGGGCCCTCGAACCAGCGGACCCGCTCGACAGGGATGCCGGCGGTCGCGGCGATCTGTTCCGCGGTCTCTCCGGCACGTATGCGAGCCTGGATCTCCTTGGGGCGCAACGGACTCTCCACTTCGATCTCGTACTGGCCGAGACGGGAGAAGTTGCCACGGACGGCAGCACGGAGCCGGTCGTCCACGGGAAGCGTGAAGCGTGTACCCCGGCCGGCAGTCGCCAGCACGAGATAGGTGCCGTCTTCGCTCACCGCGACGAGTCGGAGCTCCTGCATACGAGTCCCTTCGTCAGCGTGCTCGTTCTTCCCCCGGACCCTTGAGTCTCTCGCGTGTGCCGGTTGCCTGCCAGCACCGTACCCGGCATGTCCGAACATCGCCTTCATGGGATAGCCCCGGGGCGATGTGACGCCGGTCACATTTACCGCTTCCATCGAAATCAGCGCCCGCCGTTTCGCGCGGCCCCTGAAGGATTCTGGCGAACTGAGCCGCGCGCCGTCGTGCACTTCAGATAAGACGCGAGAGCCAATGGGCCGGCGGCTGGATGGAGCTCCAGGTAGCGGGCGGCGAGTCCGGCCAGGCCGGGGGCGGCGGAGGACGCCTGGCCGCCGCGGGCCGGCCGGCAGCCGGCGGTGTCCGAGCCCCCGGTGACGAAGACTCCGGACCGCGCGAGGCGGCGTACGGCGGTGGCGTAGGCCGGGGAACCGTCGCCGTCGAGGGAGAGGTTCGCCACGGCGGGGTGACGGGCGTGTCTGCGTACCCAGTCGAGGCCGGCGACGACGTCCGACAGCGTGCCGGCGCCGTCGCAGCCGAGCACGCGCACCGAGGCGATCCTGGCGCCGGGCGCGGCGCCGGAGATCTCGCGGGACACCCGCGTGCCGTGCCCGGTGCAGTCGTCGCCGGTGCCGCCGGTCGCGTCGAAGGCGCGCCAGGCCCGGTCGCCGAACTCGGCGCGGGCGGCGTCGAGGCCGCTGTCCACCACGTACACCGTCGTGCCGGCGCCGGTGGCCTCCGGTCCGGGGTCGCCGGACGGGCGCGAGCCGGTCAAGGGACGGATCAGCCGGTCGGGTTCGAGGGCGCGCACGCGCGGGTCGGCGCGCAGTTCGTCGGCCTCGGCCGAGGTGAGCCAGGTGGCGAAGCCGGGCAGCGCCGCGGTGTAGTAGCGGCGTACCCGCCAGCGCACCTCGCCGACGAGGTCACGGGCGGCGGCCCGGTCGCGCGCGGTGACGACGTGGGGCAGGGCGGGCTCGCTCGTGGCGGGCCGGGCGGCGAGGCCGGAGGCGGGGGTCATGGCCAGGGGCGCCGCTGTGGTCATGGCCGTCGCCACGGCCGCGGCGAGATATACGGAGGGCAGGCCGAATCGTCGGGGCACGAGCCAAGAGGGTGCCTGTCACGCAGGTCACAGGAACAACGGGACACGCAGTCGCGTCTATTCACGAGGAAGCTCTTTACCTTACGGATGGCCAGAGGGGACTGATCGACGGCATGGGCGGCGAGCAGCGGAAGTTCGAGCTGAGCGGGCCGCAGATCGGAGGGAGCGCCCTGGCGGCGGTGACGGCCGCGGCGGCCGCCTCCTACCTCGGGGTGGCGGGCACGGTGATCGGCGCCGCGGTGGTGAGCATCGCCAGCACCGTCGCCTCGGCCGTTTACACGCACTACCTCAAGCGCACCGGCGACAAGGTCAAGCAGCACACCGTGATCGCCCGGCTGACCCATGCCGACCGGGAGGAGCCGCCTCGCGAGAACGAGGGGGAGGGTGCGCTGGCCACGGCCGCGCACGCCACGGTCCGTGACGACGACCCCGGCCAGCCTGAGTCGACCCTGGTCATGGCGCCGGTGGAGGCGCCTCGGGCGAAGCTGCCGTGGATCAGGGTCGCCGTGGCCGCGACGCTGGTCTTCGCCGTCAGCATGGGCGGCATCCTGCTCTACCAGGGGATCGCCGGGACGACCGTGCACGAGCAGCTCCGGGGGCCCGTCAGCGACAAGGGGCCGGCGAAGGCGCCGGTCGAGGAGGAACGCCGCTCACGGGAGCCCTCCCCGGCGGTGACCACGCCGTCCGGCGATCCGGCCCCGACCACTCCCGTGCCGACGGTGACGGTGACGGCCACTCCCACCCCGTCGGCGACGCCCCCGCCCACCCCCACCCCCACGGACACCGGCCCGGCCGAGCCGGTCGACCCGACGAGCGCCCCGCCGGAGCCGACGGAGCGGCCGGACGTGGGGGAGGAGGCGCCGGCCTCGCCGGCGGAGGGCGACGAGCCCGCCCCGGGGGCGCCGGAGTGAAGGGTCAGCCGAGCACGGTGTCCAGGTACGCGTTGCCGAACAGCCGCTCCGGGTCGAGCCGGTCGCGCAGCGCCACGAAGTCGGCGAACCTCGGGTAGACAGCGCTCAGGTAGGCGGCGTCGCGGGTGTGCAGTTTGCCCCAGTGCGGCCGGCCCTCCAGCCGCGTCATGATCTCCTCCACCCCCGCGAAGTAGGCGGGGTGGGGCGTCGGCCGGTACATGTGGCACGCGATGTACGCCGTAGGCCGGCCGTACGCGGTGGAGAGCCAGGCGTCGCTGGGCGGCGACACCCGCACCTCGATCGGGAAGGTGATCTTCCAGTCGGCGCGCTCGACCAGGTCGCGCGTCTCGCGCAGCGCCTGGCCGAGCCGATCGCGCGGCACGGCGTACTCCATCTCGAGGAAGCGCACGTCGCGCCGGGCGGTGAAGACGCGGTAGGAGGCGTCCACCGCCTCGGAGCCGCCGAGCGCGGCCGCGCTGAGCGCGTTGATCCGGGGGATCAGCCCGGGGAACCGGGCGCCGGCGGCGCAGGCCAGGCCGAAGACGGTGTTCTCCAGGAAGACGTTGTCCAGCCAGTGCTTGGCGGCGCTCGGCGGCCGGGGTGGGCCGGGGTGCCGGTTGTTGGTCTTGACCAGGCACGCGTCGGTGTGCGGCAGCCAGAAGAAGTCGAGGTGTTCGTTGCCGGTGGTCATCTCGTCGAGCGAGTCGAGCATCCGGCTGAGCGTGATCCGGCGCCGCTCGTTGCGCAGCAGGAACGCGGGCTCCACCCGGAACGTCACGGCCGTCAGCACGCCGAGCGCGCCCAGCCCGACCCGGGCGGCGTCGAACAGGTCGTCGCCCTGGGTGGCCGTCACCACCGAGCCGTCGGCCAGCACCAGCTCCAGGGCGGTCACCTGGTCGGCCAGGCCGCCGCTGTCGCGGCCGGTGCCGTGGGTGCCGGTCTGGATGGCGCCCGACACCGTCTGCTCGGTGATGTCGCCCATGTTGGCCAGGGCCAGGCCACGCTCGTCGAGCAGCTCGTTGAGCACCTTGAGCGGGGTGCCGGCCAGGACGGTGACCTGGTCGCCGTCGACCGAGCGGACCCCGGTCAGCGCGGTGGGGCGCAGCATGATGCCGTCGGTGAGGGCCACTCCGGTGAAGGAGTGGCCCGTGCCGACCATGCGCACCCGCCGGCCGCCCGCCGCCGCGTCGCGCACGGCCCGCACGACGTCGTCGGCCGAGGCCGGGGTGCGCACGTCGAAGGGGGTGGCCGACTGGTTGCGTGCCCAGTTCGTGAAGACCATGAGCGGCCCCCTTCGAGCGTCGTTCCGAAACTAAACGTGAACGATACTCAGTTTTCCCAGCCCTCCGGAAGCGGGAAGACGTCACCCGCCGCCAGGTTCTCCTTCTTGAGGATGTCGGAGACCTTCACCAGGGTGTAGCCCCGGCTCTGCAGCGTCTTGACGAGGGACGGCATCACGTCGACGGTCTGCTTCACCCAGTCGTGCATGAGGATGATGCCGTCGCGCTTGGCCACCGCCAGCGTCTGCTTCTTGATGGCGTCGGCGTTCTTGGTGGACCAGTCACGCGATCCGCCGGTCCACAGCACGATCGGCATGCCGAACTCGGCCGCGATGTCCGACACCTGCAGGTCGGCCATCCCGTACGGCGGGCGCAGCAGCTTGGGCTCGACGCCCGCGGCCTTCTTGACGGCGTCCTGCGTCTTCTGGATCTCGCTCCGGATGGCCCCCGGCTCGATGGTCGTGAAGTTGGGATGCTTGTAGCTGTGGTTGCCGAGCTCGTGGCCCTCCTTGGCCATGCGCTTGACATAGGCCGGGCGGCTCTTCACGTACTGGCCCTCAAGGAAGAACGTCGCCTTGGCGTCGTACTTCTTCAGGGTGTCGAGGAGCGCGCCCGCGTACTTGCCCGGCCCGTCGTCGAAGGTCAGCGCGATGCACTTGAGCTGCTCGCAGTCGACCGGGGCGGGGGCGGTCTTCGCCGCCTGCTGGTTGGCTGGGGAGTCGGCCAGGGCGGGTGCCGGCGTCAGCGTGAGGGTGACAGCCGCGATGGCCAGAAGTGAATAGATTTGTCGGGACATGAAATAGAGCTTCCAGTGTGAAGGGTGTTGCGAGGGATGTTTCGACCGTAGCGGATCATGTCTCCGCGGGTGAAGGCGCCTCGGGAAGTCTCAGCAAACCCGAACCTCCCACACCGACGACGGCGGCGAGGGCCGCGCAGACGACGGAGAAGCCGTACGCGCTGGACGCCCCGAACGCCTCGGTGAGCGCCCCGCCGGCCCACGCGCCGATCGCCACCCCGAACCCGATCGCGGTCGAGATCCAGGCCAGACCCTCGGTGAGCAGCGACGGCGGCACCAGCCGCTCGGTCAGCGAGAAGCCGGTGATGAGCGTCGGCGAGATGGCCAGCCCGGCCACGAAGAGCCCCACGGCCATGATCCACGCGTCGCCGATGAACGAGATCGGCACCAGCCCCACCACGAACACGCCCAGCGCCCGCACGAACCGGCCCCGCAGCGGGATCCGCCAGTTCCTCGACCCGAACCACAGGCCCGACACCATCGATCCACCGGCGAAGGAGGCCAGCAGGAACCCGGCGGCGCCCTTCACGCCCTCCTCCTCGGCGAACGCCACCGTGATCAGGTCGACCGAGCCGAACACCGCGCCGAGCGCCACGTAGACGCAGGCCAGCAGGGCGATCCCGGGGATCAGGATGGGGGTGCCCGAGGTGCTTCTGACCGGCTGGACCGGCGGCTGCGTGCGCCGCTGCAGCGCCAGCGCGAAGGACCCGCCGAGCATGCACAGCAGTGCCACCAGCAGTCCCGCGTACGGGTTGACCGCCGTGGCGAGCACCGTGACGATCGCCGGCCCGGTGACGAAGATGACCTCGTCGGCCACCGACTCGAAGGAGAACGCGGTGTGCAGCCTGGCCGAGCCGCCGTACAGCGTGGACCAGCGGGCGCGCACCATCGAGCCGAGCGAGAGCGAGGTCGCGCCGACCAGCAGGCCGGTGGCGTAGAGCGTCCACTCGGGCAGGCCGAACCTCGCGCTGAGCATCAGGGAGGCCAGCGCGAGCCCGTTGACCGAGGCGAGCGGGATGATCACCCGGCTCTGCCCGAACCGGTCCACCAGCCGCGCGGACAGCGGCGCGGCGATGGCGAAGGCGACGTTGGTGGCGGCGGCGACGGCGCCCGCGGTCGCGTAGGACCCGGTGAGGGCCGAGATCAGCAGCACGATGCCGATGCCGAGCATCGACATGGGCATCCGGCCGATGAAGCCGGCCAGCACGAAACCTTTGACGCCGGGCCCGTTGAACAACCCCCGGTAAGGCCCGACCACGTGGCGTCTCTCCCTACTGCGCGAACTTAACCTTTGCGCACCGTCTGTCCATACTGCAACTGGTTTACCCGATGGCTGAGCTAACGTGTGCCGGGTGTCCGGACTTCCCACCTTCCGTGCCGTGCTGTACATGGTCGTCGCCGTGATCGTCCTCACGCTGGTGGGCGGCGGAGTCGTGGTGATCATGAACGACGGCCTGCTCGAGACCGCGAAGGAGCGGCCGGCGCGGAGCGAGCGCGAGCGGCCGGAGCAGATCCGGCTCGACCAGCTCGTCCCCACCACGGAGCCAGCCCGGGACTTCGGCGAAGGCGGCCCCGGCGTCACCCCGACCCCGCCCAGGCTGCTCGCGATCGCCCGCGGCGAGGTGCCCAAGCGGACCCGGTTCGCGCTGGCCGCGCTGAAGAACGCGCAGAAGGTGGTCGTGGTCGACGCGGGCTCGGTCAAGGTGTCGGGCACCGGGCTCAACCTGCTCGCCGTCGACCCGGCCGGGTTCCGCTCGTGGACGCCCAAGGCGGTCGCCGGCCAGCCCGGCGTCTGGAGCGCGCTGGCCAGGGGCGAGCTCGTCGCCGACAGCGCGGCCACCCGCCGCCTGGGTCTCGTGCTCGGCGCCCACTACCAGGTGGACGGCGGCCCCAGGCTGCGCGTCGCGGCCTCGGCCACGCTCGGCCTGAAGGGCGTCGACGGCCTGGTGAGCACCGAGACGGGCAAGACCCTCGGGCTCGCGCCGGGCGTCGCGGTGCTGCTGCACGGCAAGGGCGCCATCAGCCAGGCGCGGGTCAAGAAGCTGCTCGGTGACGGGGCCCAGGTCGTCTCACTGGTCGCCGAGACGCGCAGGAGCACCCCCCGGAGCACCTCCCGCGCGACGGAGCAGCCGGTCGCCGGGCAGCGGCCCACCAGCTACCTCGACCTCTACAAGGTGTCGGCCACCCGCTGCCCCGGCCTGTCGTGGACGGTGCTGGCCGCGATCGGCCAGGTGGAGAGCGGGCACGGCCGCAACAACGGCCCCTCCAGCGCGGGCGCGCTCGGGCCCATGCAGTTCATGCCCGCCACCTGGAAGGCGTACGGGGTGGACGGCGACGGCGACGGCAAGGCCGACATCTGGAGCCCGTACGACGCGGTGCCCGGTGCGGCCAACTACCTGTGCGCGAACGGCGCCGGCAAGGGCGGCGAGAAGCTGCGCAAGGCGATCTGGTTCTACAACCACTCGTGGGACTACGTGAACAAGGTGATGGGCGTCGCCGAGGCCTACGCCCGCGCCTACACCTGACGCCCCGCGCCCCTGCGGCTCACGCCCGGGGCGCTCCCGGGCGTCGCGGCGGCGGGCAGCAGGTCAGCGCGCACGGCGCCGGCTCGGGCTCGTCCATCAGCTCGCGCACCATGCGGACGAACGCGGGGTGCACGCCGGCCGTCGAGGCCCGCTCCATCGGCAGGCCGAGCTCGTCGGCCACCTGCCGGGCCTCGGTGTCGAGGTCGTAGACGACCTCCATGTGGTCGGAGACGAACCCCAGGGGCACCAGCACCACCGCCGGCGCGTCGATCTTGCGCAGGTGGTCGCAGACATCGGGCTCCAGCCACGGCACCTGCGGCGGCCCGCTGCGCGACTGCCACACCAGGTCCCACGGCCGCGTGCGGCCCAGCGCCCGGTTGACCAGCTCGGCCGAGCGGCGCAGCTGCGCCTCGTAGAGACCGCCGGCCGGACCGGCGGTCTCGGCCATGGCGATTGGGATGCTGTGCGCGGTGAACACCAGCCGGGCGTCGTCGCGGCCGAGCCGCTCCAGGGCCTGCCGGGTGTGGTCGGCCACGGCGGTGACGAACCCCGGATGGTCGCCGTAGTGCCGCATCTTGACCAGCTCGGGACCTCCCTCGACGGAGATCCGGGCGATGTCCTCGTAGTACTGCCGGCAACTGGAGTAGCCGGCCCACGCGGAGGTGGCGAAGACCGCGGCCCTGCGCACGCCGTCGTCACGCATCCGCAGCACGGTGTCCTCGCCGAACGGGCGCCAGTTGCGGTTGCCCCAGTAGACGGGCACACCGGCCACCGGGCGCAGCGCCTCGACCAGGTCGCGGTTCTGCTGGTTGATCGGGCTGACGCCGCCGAACGACAGGTAGTGCTCGGCCACCTCCATCAGCCGCGCGCGCGGCACGCCCCTGCCCCGGACGACGTTCTCCAGGAACGGCAGCACGTCGTCGGGACCTTCGGGCCCGCCGAACGAGAGGATCAGCAACGCGTCGTAATTCCCCACGTGACAAACCCTATGTCGCGGTGTCCGTGCTCCTTGCCGCGAGGTAGGTTCGATCGGGTGAGCGCATTCAACGACATACGTGACTATGTGGCGATCCCTCGAGTTCTCTCGCTGAAGCTCTCGCCTGACGCCTCGCGGCTCGTCTCCGCCGTGCAGTCCCTCAATCCCGACGGCAAGTCGTACGGCACCGCGCTCTGGGCGATCCCGGTGGACGCCGAGCCCTACCGCCTGACCCGGTCGGCCAAGGGCGAGACCCAGGCGGAGTTCACCGGCGCGGGCGACCTGCTGTTCACCTCCGCCCGCCCCGACCCGGCGGTCAAGGACTCCACCGACGAGGTGCCCTCGCTCTGGCTGCTGCCCCGCTCCGGCGGAGAGGCACGCCAGGTGGCCGCCCGTCCCGGCGGCATCGGCGCGGTGCGCACGGCGGGCGACGTCGTGGTGTTCGCCTCCGACGTGCTCGACGGCGAGGAGGCGACCGAGGAGGAACGCCGCAGGGCGCGCAAGGACGCCGGGATCAGCGCGATCCTGCACGAGGGCTACCCGGTCCGCTACTGGGACCACGACCTCGGCCCCGGCCGCACCCGGCTGTTCGCCGGGCGGCTCGGCGACGACCGGCTGGAGGACGTGCGCGACCTGACGCCCGACCCGGGCGACGCGCTGCGCGAGGTCGCGTTCGAGCTCACCCCCGACGGCGCCACCGTGGTCACGACCTGGCGGGTCCCGCTGCCCGGCGGCGAGCTGCGCACCGAGCTCGTCGCGATCGACGTGGCCACCGGCGAGCGCCGGGTGATCTTCGCCGACGACGCCCACGACTTCACCGGGCCGATCGCCGTCTCGCCCGACGGCGCCCGCGTCGCCTGCTCCCGCGACCGGCACACCGGTCTGGAGGTGTCGGCGCGCGCCGAGCTGTGGATCGGCGACCTGGCCACCGGCGAGGGCGGCGCGCACGCGCCCGACCTGTTCCCGGCGGGCCTCGCGTGGGCGCCCGACTCCTCGGCCGTCTTCCTGGTCGCCGACCACCAGGGCCGCCGCCCGGTCTTCCGCGTCCCGGTGGGCGATCAGGAAAGCGGCGAGGCGGTCAGGCTCACCGTCGACGACGCGTCCTACCTCGCGCTGAACGCCTCGCCCGACGGCCGGTTCCTGTACGCGCTGCGCGGCGGGGTCGCCCTCGCCCCGGCACCGGCCAGGATCGACCTCGGCACCGGCGAGGTCGCCGACCTGCCGTCACCCGCGCCCCGCCCCGAGGTGTCCGGCACGCTGACCGAGATCTCCGCCACCGCCGACGACGGCGCCACGATCCGCGGCTGGCTCGTGCTGCCCCGGGGCGCCTCGGCCGCCGACCCGGCCCCGCTGCTGCTGTGGATCCACGGCGGCCCCGTCGGCTCGTGGAACGACTGGCAGTGGCGCTGGCAGTCGTGGATCATGGCCGAGCACGGCTACGCCGTCCTGATGCCCGACCCGTGCCTGTCCACCGGCTACGGCCAGCAGATGATCGACCGCGGCTGGGGCGACTGGGGCCCGCGCACCCTGGCCGACCTCGACGCGATCATGGACGTGGCCGTGGCCAGGGACGACATCGACGCCGACCGGCTCGGCGCGATGGGCGGCTCCTTCGGCGGCTACATGGCCAACTGGGTCGCCGGTCACAGCGACCGCTACAAGGCCATCGTCACCCACGCCTCGCTGTGGAACCTCGACCAGTTCGCCGGCACCACCGACGCCTCCATGTACTGGCAGCGAGAGTTCGGCGCGCCCGGCTCCGAGCGCTACGCCAGACTCTCCCCGCACCTCGCGCTGGACGACATCGACACCCCGATGCTCGTCATCCACGGCGACAAGGACTACCGGGTGCCGATCGGCGAGGCCCTGCGACTCTGGTGGGACCTGAGGCGTACGAACGTCGAGTCGAAGTTCCTCTACTTCCCCGACGAGAACCACTGGATCCTCAAGCCGGGCAACACCGTCGCCTGGTACGAGACGGTCCTGGCCTTCCTCGCCCAGCACGTGCTCGGCCAGGAGTGGAAACGGCCGGACTCGGTGGCCTGATGACCGACTTCGCACGGCTGGCCGAGGACATCGCGCGGGAGGCGGGCAACATGCTGCTCGCCAAGCGGCCCACGATGTCCGGGGTGGTCGCGACCAAGTCGAGCCCCACCGACGTGGTCACCGCCCTGGACCGGGCCTCGGAGGAGCTCATCCGCTCCCGGGTCCGGGCGGCCCGGCCCGGTGACCGCTTCCTCGGCGAGGAGGGCGGCGAGCACGGCGGTTCCTCCGGTGTCCGCTGGATCGTCGACCCGATCGACGGCACGGTCAACTTCCTGTACGGCCTGCCCGACTGGGCGGTGTCGATCGCGGTCGAGGTGAACGGTGAGATCGTCGCCGGTGTGGTGAACGTGGTGCCACGCGGCGAGGTGTTCACCGCGGAGCTCGGCGAGGGGGCCTGGCTCGGCGGCGAGCGGCTGCGCTGCAACACCGGGGTGCCGCTGTCGCGGGCGCTGGTGGCGACCGGATTCGGCTACGGGGCCGAGCGGCGGGCGGTGCAGGGCGAGGTGGTGGCCGCGGTGCTGCCGAGGGTGCGTGACATCCGGCGCGGAGGGTCCTGCGCGGTCGATCTCTGCTCGGTGGCCGCGGGCCGAGTGGACGCCTACTACGAGCGGGGCGTCAACCACTGGGACTTCGCGGCGGCGGGGCTGGTGGCCGCCGAGGCCGGGGCCGGGCTGGGCGGGCTGCACGGCAGGCCGCCCAACTCCGACCTGCTGCTCTGCGCGGCGCCCGGGCTGTTCGAGGAGCTGCACGACCTGCTCGTCACGCTCGACCCCGAGCGCGACGGCTGACCGGGCGCCAGGCGCGGGGGCCCCGCGCCCGGCGATCACCGGACATGACGACGGCCGGGACCCTTTTCCAGGGTCCCGGCCATCGTCGCGTTGGCGTCAGCTCCGCAACGGGATGCCGTGATCGTCCGCCAGCCGGCGCAGATCCTCGATCTCCGCGGAGAGGGTGTCGGCGAGATAGTCGTCACCGGCGCTACGGGCCTCCCTGAGGCCCTTGTAAGCCTGGTCGAGGCGGCTTTCGATCGTGGTCGTGAACTCGCCCATCTCACCTACTTTCTGAGGGGGTCCAGAACGTCCTGGGCGACGTGTGTCACCCGGCCTGCGCACACGGGGATCCTTCGGCACACGGCGGCGGGTGTTTCGCAGGCATACCCAGCCCGCTCGTCATCCGAAACATGGAAATTCGCGGAGCCTTGTCCGAGGCAGCCCCCGAGATGCCTTACCGTGCGCTTATCGAGGCTGAGGTCAGAATGTCGGTCAAGAAGCGGAAAGAGGTGCACGGGCGTGCGGGTGCTGGTGGTTGAGGACGAGCGAGTGCTGGCCGACGCGATCGCGACCGGATTGCGGCGCGAGGCCATGGCCGTCGACGTGGCCTACGACGGCGGTGGCGCGCTGGAGCGTACGTCCTACATCGACTACGACGTGATCGTCCTTGACCGTGACCTGCCGGTGGTGCACGGCGACGAGGTCTGCCGTCGCCTGGTGGAGCAGCGCTCGGCCTCGCGGATCCTGATGCTGACCGCCTCGGGCGACGTGGACGACAAGGTGGAGGGGCTCGGCCTGGGTGCCGACGACTACCTGGCCAAGCCGTTCGTCTTCATCGAGCTGGTCGCCCGGGTCCGGGCGCTCGGCCGTCGCTCGGCCCCGGCGCTGCCGCCCGTGCTGCAGCGCGCCGGGATCCGGCTCGACCCCGGCAAGCGGCTGGTCGAGCGTGACGGGCGGGAGGTCGTGCTGACCAAGAAGGAGTTCGCGGTCCTGGAGGAGCTGATGCGCGCCGAGGGCGCCGTGGTCAGCCAGGAGGACCTGCTGGACAAGGCATGGGACGAGAACATCGACCCGTTCACCAACGTGGTGCGCGTGACGATGATGACGTTGCGCAAGAAGCTGGGCGACCCTCAGGTGATCGAGACGGTGCCCGGGGTGGGATACAAGTTGTGAGCGAAAGTCCAGAACGGCGCGAAGAGGCGCGGACGCATCCGATGATCAGCCCGTCCTCCGACCGGAAGAGGCAGGCGCCGCCGCCGACCGGGCCGCCGGCCTGGGACGGCCCGCCGCCCCCCTCCTACGCGCCGGTTCAGCGGAGCGCGATGGACCGGGTCAGGGAGCTGCCCGGCCGGGTGAGCATCCGCTGGCGGCTCACCCTGACCTACAGCGCGCTGTTCTTCGTGGCGGCCGCCGTGCTGCTGTTCTCGATCTACGCGATCGTCGGCAGGGCGATCGACGACGCCTGGCTGCCCCTCGACCTCAGCGGCATGAACGCCATCGACGCGGCCATCGTCGAGAACCGGTGGCGCCTGGCCCAGCAGCAAGCGGTGCAGACCGCCCGCGACGCCCTGCTGAGCAGCTCGTTCCTCGCCCTGCTGGGCGTCGGCCTGCTGGCGGTCATCCTCGGCTACTTCGTCGCCGACCGGGCGATGCGCCCGGTGGCGCAGATGAACGCCACGGCCAGGAAGCTGTCCGAGAGCAACCTGGCCCACCAGCGGATCGACCTCCACGGCCCCAACGACGAGCTGAAGGAGCTGGCCGACACCTTCGACGCCATGCTCACCCGGCTCAACGTCGCCTTCGACACCCAGCGGCGGTTCGTCGCCAACGCCTCGCACGAGCTGCGCACGCCGTTGACCATCAACCGGACGGTCCTGGAGATCGCCCTGTCCGACCCCGAGGCCTCACAGGACCTCAAGGCCCTGGGCCGCACCCTGCTCGAGGTGAACGCCCGCAACGAGCGGCTGATCGAGGGGCTGCTGCTGCTCGCGAGGAGCGAGCGCGACCTGGCGGTGCGCAAACCCCTGGACGTCCAGGACGTCGCGCGGACCGCGGTCGAACAGGTCATGCCGTTCGCCGCCGAACACGGGGTTTCGGTCGTCACCGATCTGGTCAGCGCGCCTACCGTGGGCGATCCGGTGCTCCTGGAGCGGTCCGTCAGTAACCTGCTCGAGAACGCGGTCAAGTACAACATTCCTGAAAACGGAAAAGTATGGATCCAGACGGGAATGGCGGACGGTGCGTTGGTTGTTCAGGTGGCCAACACCGGACAGCACGTTCCGGCGTACGAGGTCAACAGCCTGTTCGAGCCCTTCAGGAGACTCCACGCCGACCGGGTGGAATCCGCCAAGGGAGCGGGGTTGGGGCTGTCCATCGTGCGCGCGGTGGTCCAGGCTCATGGTGGAAATGTGACCGCCGTGCCACGCGACGGCGGCGGACTTGTCGTGACCATTCGGCTTCCACGCCGCTGATCCGGCGTGTTGGTCGAGTGGGGGCGTCTCGTTCTCGCCGCACATGTGGTTGGATGTGCCGTCGAACACGGTGGTGCGTGACGCCAAGGCTGTGGGTTTCGCCATATTTGGCTAACCATTGCCCTCGGCAGCAGGCCCTGACGTGTTGGGAGGTTCGATGGCCGTTCTCCTGGGGTACCGATGCACAATCTCCCCGCCGGGATCGGGCACAAGTTGGGCGTCCCGGACGTTAGAAGACGCGCGATGAGCGTGAAGACATATAGATGAGGGGGATGGAGTTAGCACGATGGCTACCGACTACGACAGCCCACGCAAGACGGACGACGATCTCAGTGAGGACAGCCTGCAGGAGCTGCAGGCCCGGCGCACCGACAAGTCGTCCGGCAGCATCGACATCGACGAGACGGACCTCGCCGAGTCGCTCGAACTGCCCGGCGCGGACCTGTCGAACGAAGAGCTCAGCCTGCGGGTCATCCCGCGCCAGGCCGACGAGTTCACCTGCTCGCGATGCTTCCTCGTGCACCACCGCAGCCAGCTGGCGTCCGAGAGGAACGGTCAGCAGGTCTGCCGGGAGTGCGCTGCCTGACGCCGTGGCTCAGGGCAAACGGCGATGCCGATCGGCCCTGAGCGGTCGCCACCACCAGACGGAGGCTTCGCGTGGCCGTACCCGATAAGGATCAGCAACCAGGCAAGCAGGAGGCCGACCTCGACAGGGAGGTCGGTGAGCTCGTGGGAAGGCTCACCGAGCCCGGCGAGCTGGAGCCGGCCGAGCGGCGCAAGCTGCTCGGCCGCCTAGCCCGGTCCCTGACGACCGCCTCCAGGAGGGCACGGGAGAGCGGCACCGGCCGAGGCCGGTGGCTGGCCGACATCTTCCTCAACATCGCGCCGCGCATCCCCATCCGAGACCTGCACACCCTGTCCGAGCACCACCACGGCCTGACCGGTGAGCAGCTCGCCGACGACCTGGTCCGCACCGCCCAGAAGGCCACCATGACGGTCGGCGCCATCGGCGGCGCGCTCGCGGCCGCGCAGTTCGCCGCGCCCCCTCTTCTGCTCTCCGCTCCCGCCCAGCTCGTCGCCGAGACGATCGTGGTCGCCGCCATCGAGGTCAAGCTGCTCGCCGAGCTGCACGAGGTCTACGGCGTGCGGGTCGAGGGCACCGGCGCCCAGCGTGCGGTCGCCTTCACCGCGGCCTGGGCCAAGCAACGCGGCGTCGACCCGCTGGCCCCCGCCTCCGTCTCGCTCGCGCTCGGCGCGGCCACCAAGACCGCCCTGCGCAACCGCCTCATGCGCACCCTCGGCCGCCACCTCACCACGCTCGGCCCGTTCCTGACCGGCGCCGTCGCCGGCGGCGCCCTCAACCGGGTGGCGACCAAGAAACTCGGCCAGGCCATCCGCGACGACCTGCGGGTCAAGCTGCCGGCGTCTGCCGAGCGCGGCCGGTTAGAGCCTCCCGAGCGGGGCCGGTCAGACTCCTGACCTGCCCCGGCGCAGCAGACGCAGAGGAGCAGCCATGGTCAAGCCGTTCGCCTCGTCCGCCGATCTCGACGACAAGCGGCGGTCGCTGGAGGTGCTGGCCGACGGCGTCTACGCGCTGACGGCCGAGGGCGACCCCAACGTGGGCGCGATCGAGGGCGAGGACTTCCTGGTCTGCTTCGAGGCGCTGGCCACCCCCGTGGCCGCCCGTGAGTGGCTGACCCGGCTCAGGGAGCACACCGGCAAACCGGTCAGATATCTGGTCCTGTCGCACTACCACGCGGTCCGGGTGCTCGGCGCCTCCGCGTTCGGCGCCGACGTGATCGTCACGCACGACAGGACCCGCGACCTGATCGCCGAGCGCGGCGCCGAGGACTGGGCCAGCGAGTACGCCAGAATGCCCCGCCTGTTCAAGGAGCCCGGCTCCATCCCCGGCCTGACCTGGCCCACGGCGACGTTCAGCGACACGTTCACCATCGACCTCCGCGGCGGGCGCGGCGACCTGGTCCTGGCCCACTGCGGACGCGGCCACACCGAGGGCGACCTGGTCGCCTGGTTGCCCCGGCAGAAGATCATGTTCGCCGGCGACCTGGTCGAGTCACAGGCCGCCCTCTACACCGGCGACGCCTTCCACCGCGACTGGGCCACCGGCACGCTCGACCGGGTGGCCGCCTTCGGCGCCGAGACCCTGGTCGGCGGCAGGGGGGCGGTGGCCAGGGGCAGGGTGGCCGCCGACGCGGCCATCGCCCAGACCCGCGACTTCCTGACCGTGATGCTCGCCCAGGTGGCGGGGACCCGCGAGCGGGGCGGCACGCTCCGGCAGGCGTTCGAGAGCACCCACCGGGCGCTCGCGCCGCGCTACGGCGGCTGGCCCATCTTCGAGCACTGCCTGCCGTTCAACGTCTCCCGCCTGTGGGACGAGCTCGACGGCGTCGAGCGGCCCCGGATCTGGACGGCCGAACGTGACCGCGAAGTCTGGGCACAACTGCAGTCATGACCAGGAAAGCGGTCACGGGGGCGCGGGTCATCGTGGTCGGGGCGGGGCCGGTGGGGCAGACCGCGGCGCTGCTGCTGGCCCGCTGGGGCGTGCCCGTGCTCGTCCTCGACCGGCGCGCCGGGCGCCACGCGGCGGGCTCACGGTCGATCTGCCAGCAGCGCGACGTGCTCGACGTCTGGTCGGCCGTGGGTGCGGGCCGGATCGCCGAGGAGGGCCTGACCTGGACGACCGCCCGCACCTACTACCGCGACCGGGAGCTGTTCTCCTGGAGGTTCGAGGTCTCCGGCACGCTGCCGCCGTTCGTGAACATCTCCCAGTCGCGCACCGAGGAGATCCTCGACGAGGCCATCGCCGCCCAGCCGCTCGTCGAGGTCCGCTGGGGCCACGAGGTGACCGGCCTGGAGCAGGACGACCACGGCGTCACCGTCCGGTGCGGCGCGCGGTCGCTGCGCGCCTCCTACGTGGTGGCCTGCGCCGGCGCGCGGGAGCAGGGGCTGCGGGAGGCGCTCGGCGTCCGGTTCGACGGCCGCACGTTCGCCGACCGGTTCCTCATCTGCGACATCCGCGCCGACCTGCCCGGCTGGGAGCACGAGCGCCGCTTCTACTTCGATCCGGCCTGGAACCCCGGCAGGCAGGTGCTCATCCATCCCTGCCCCGGCGGGGCGTTCCGCGTCGACTGGCAGATCCCGCCCGGTCCCGACCCCACGCCGGACGAGGTCTCCCGCCGGATCAGGCAGATCGTCGGCGACCGCGACTACGAGCTGCTGTGGCGGACCACCTACCGCTTCCACTCGCGCGTCGTCTCGCGGATGCGGGCCGGCCGGGTGCTGCTCGCCGGCGACTTCGCCCACCTGATGGCGCCGTTCGGCGCCCGGGGGCTCAACTCCGGGGTGCCCGACGCGGAGAACGCCGCCTGGAAGCTGGCCTTCGTGCTGAACGGCTGGGCTCCCGAGGAACTCCTGGAGACGTACCACGTCGAGCGGCACGCGGCCGCGCTGGAGAACCTGGAGGTCACCGCGGCCACCATGCGCTTCCTCGCCCCGTCGGGCGCGGCCGACCGGGAACGCAGGCGGGCGGTGCTGGAGCGGGGCGCCGTGGCCGAGGTCGACTCGGGGCGGTTCGCGGAGCCGTACTGGTATGTCGACTCTCCGCTCACCACGCCGGAGCCGGGGCGGCCGTTCGCCGGCAGGCCGCCGAAGGGCACGAGCCCGCCGCCCGCTCCGGGCGTCATCCTGCCCGATGTGGCGCTGCCGGGCGGGAGATTGCGTGATCAGTGCCGTGACGGTTTCCTACTACTTGTGGGTGGAATGAGCGATTCGCGTTTGTTTGCCCAGGTCTTGGGCAAGGTCACTAGGGCGCCGCTCGCCGTCCGCGAGCTCGCGACGATGGATGGCACCGGTGGCCTGGCCGACGAACTCGGCGTCAGGCCGGACGAAGCGTGGCTGATCAGGCCCGACGCTCACATCGCCGCGATCATTCCCCACGCGGGGCCGGAGTCGGTGGTGGCCGCCGTGCGCCGCGCCTCGCGGTGCACGCTGGACAGAGTCGTAGGAGGACTTGAGTGAGTGGCCGTAGCTCGTTTCTGATCGTTGCCAACCGCTTGCCGGTGGATCGGACGGTCGGGCCGGACGGAACGGCCTCATGGCGCAGGAGCCCGGGCGGGCTCGTGACCGCCATCGCCCCGGTGATGCAGCGCCGTCATGGTGCCTGGCTGGGCTGGCACGGAGCCGCCGACGAGAAGCTGGACCCGTTCGAGCAGGACGGCATGAACCTCATCTCGGTGCCGCTGTCGACCGAGGAGGTGGAGCTCTACTACGAGGGGTTCTCCAACGCCACGCTCTGGCCGCTCTACCACGACGTGGTCGCGCCGCCCGTCTTCGAGCGGGACATGTGGGACGCCTACCGCCTCGTCAACCAGCGCTTCGCCAACGCCGCGGCCGAGGTCGCCGAGCACGGGGCGGTCGTCTGGGTGCAGGACTACCAGCTCCAGCTCGTGCCCGCCATGCTCCGCAAGCTCCGGCCCGACCTGCGCATCGGCTTCTTCCTGCACATCCCGTTCCCGCCGGTCGAGCTGTTCTGGCGGCTGCCGTGGCGCAAGGAGCTGGTCGAGGGGTTGCTCGGGGCCGACCTGGTGGGGTTCCAGCTGTCCGGTGGCGCCTCCAACTTCCGCCGGCTGTGCCGCAGGCTGCTCGGCCTGCCGTACAAGGGGAACGAGATCTTCCTCGACGACCGGGTCGTCACCACGCAGGCCTTCCCGATCTCCGTCGACTTCGGCGAACTCGACACCATGGTGCGCGACCCGGCGGTCATCACCCGCGCCAAGGAGATCAGGTCGGAGCTCGGCGACCCCGACCACCTGCTGCTCGGCGTCGACCGCCTTGACTACACCAAGGGCATCGGGCAGCGGCTGGAGGCGTTCGGCGAGCTGCTGAAGGACGGCAGCCTGGCGCCCAACGAGGCGGTGTTCGTGCAGATCGCCACGCCCAGCCGGGAGCGGGTGGAGGAGTATCGCCGGCTCCGGGACGACATCGAGCTGCAGGTCGGCCGGATCAACGGCGAGCACGCGATGCTCGGGCTGCAGCCGATCCAGTATTTCCACCAGTCGTACGGCCGCAAGGAACTGGCCGCGCTCTACCTGGCGGCCGACGTGATGGTCGTGACCCCGCTGCGCGACGGGATGAACCTGGTCGCCAAGGAGTACATCTCCTGCCGCCACGCGATGGACGGGGCGCTCGTGCTCAGTGAGTTCGCCGGGGCGGCCGACGAACTGCGGCAGTCGTACCTGGTCAACCCGTATGACATCGAGGACGTCAAGCGCCAGCTCCTGGCGGCGATGCGGGCCACGCCGCACGAGCTGACCCGGCGCATGCGCACGATGCGGCGCCGGGTCACCACCTACGACGTGGACCGCTGGGCCAACGAGTTTCTCAATGCCCTGGAGTCACCTGTTTCACAGTCCGCCACGCTTCATACCGCTTCTTGGCGGTCCGGTTGACCACGATCTGCGCCACGGACATGCCGACGCCCATCACGACGGCGTAACCGATCGCCTCACCGAGGCTGACCTCGGGCGAGTCGGTGTCGATGGGCGGCTCCTTCCCGGTCGCCTTGACCCAGGCGAACCCGAGGAGCTTCCGGGCCGCCCATGCGGTCGCCAGACCGACCAGCCCGCCAATGACCCGCCAGGCCAGATCCGGCTTGTCCTCTGCCATGCGGCGTCTCCTTCCCCTAGATAACGAACCCTAGTCTCTAACGCGGGCCTGGCCCGTGAAGCCGTACCATAAGGAGGCATGACTCAACAGCGACCACGCCATGCGCCTATGCCCGAGAAACCCACTCTCGATGGCTTGGAGCAGGTATGGGTAGGCCGCTGGGAGAGCGAGGGCACCTACCGGTTCGACCGGTCCAGGGCGCGCGAGGAGATCTACTCGATCGACACCCCGCCCCCCACCGTCTCCGGCTCCCTGCACGTGGGTCACGTCTTCTCCTTCACCCACACCGACATCATGGCCCGCCACCAGCGGATGCTGGGCAAGTCGGTGTTCTACCCGATCGGCTGGGACGACAACGGCCTGCCCACCGAGCGGCGCGTGCAGAACGTCTACGGCGTGCGCTGTGATCCCTCGCTGCCCTACGACCCCGGGTTCGTACCGCCCGACAAGCCCGGCAAACGTGAGATCTCCATCTCGCGGCGCAACTTCGTGGAGCTGTGCCACAAGCTGACGGCCATCGACGAGCAGGCGTTCGAGGCCGTGTGGCGGCGGGTCGGCCTGTCGGTCGACTGGTCGCTGCTCTACACCACGATCAGCGACGACTCGCGCCGGGTCTCACAGCGGGCCTTCCTGCGCAACCTCGGCCGGGGCGAGGCCTACCTGGCCGAGGCGCCGACGCTGTGGGACGTCACCTACCGCACCGCCGTCGCCCAGGCCGAGCTCGAGGACCGCGAGTGGCCGGGAGCGTTCCACCGGATCTCGTTCTACGGCCAGAACGGCCCGGTCTGGATCGAGACCACCCGGCCCGAGCTGATCCCGGCCTGCGTGGCCCTGGTCGCCCACCCCGACGACGAGCGCTACCGGCCGCTGTTCGGCACGTCCGTGCTCACGCCGCTGTTCGGCGTCGAGGTGCCCGTCCTGCCCCACCACCTGGCCGAGCCGGACAAGGGTTCGGGCATCGCCATGATCTGTACGTTCGGCGACATCACCGACGTGACCTGGTGGCGCGAGCTCGACCTGGAGACCCGGCCGATCATCGGCTGGGACGGCCGGCTGCTGCCCGAGCCGCCGGCGGGCGTCGACGAGGAGCCGTACAAAGAGCTGGCGGGCAAGACCGTCCACAGCGCCCGCGAGCGGATCGTGGAGCTGCTGCGCGAGTCCGGCGACCTCGACGGCGAGCCGCGGCCGGTCCAGCGCACGGTCAAGTTCTACGAGCGCGGCGACAAGCCGCTGGAGATCGTCACCACCCGGCAGTGGTACATCCGCAACGGCGGGCGCGACGCGGAGCTGCGCGAGCGGCTGCTGGAGCGGGGCCGCGAGCTGAGCTGGCACCCGCCGCACATGCGGGTGAGATACGACAACTGGGTCGGAGGGCTGGCGGGCGACTGGCTGATCTCCCGGCAGCGGTTCTTCGGCGTGCCCTTCCCGGTGTGGTACCCCCTCGACGAGACCGGCCGGCCGGTCTACGACCAGCCGATCACACCACCCGAGGAGCTGCTGCCGATCGACCCGTCCTCCGACACGCCACCCGGTTACACGGAGCCGCAGCGGGGCGTGCCCGGCGGGTTCATGGCCGATCCCGACGTGATGGACACCTGGGCCACCTCGTCGCTCACCCCGCAGATCGCGGGCCGCTGGGAGACCGACGACGACCTGTTCCGGCGGGTCTTCCCGGCCGACCTGCGCCCGCAGTCCCACGAGATCATCCGGACCTGGCTGTTCTCCACCGTGGTCAGGTCGCACCTGGAGTTCGGCGACGCCCCGTGGAGCGACGTCGCGATCTCGGGCTGGATCCTCGACCCCGATCGCAAGAAGATGTCCAAGTCCAAGGGCAACGTGGTCACCCCGATGGACCTGCTGGAGCGGCACGGCTCCGACGCGGTCCGCTACTGGGCGGCCAACGGCCGCTACGGCATCGACACCGCGTTCGACGCCGGTCAGCTCAAGATCGGCCGGCGGCTGGCGATCAAGATCCTCAACGCCTCCAAGTTCGTGCTCGGCCTGGGTGAGGGCTCGGGCGGCGAGGGCGGCGAGGTCACCGAGGTCACCGAGCCGCTCGACCTGTCGATGCTGGCCGCCCTGGGCGACGTGGTCCGTGAGGCGACCGAGGCGTTCGCCGGCTACGAGCACACGCGGGCGCTGGAGGCCGTCGAACGGTTCTTCTGGTCGTTCTGCGACGACTACCTGGAGCTGGTCAAGGCACGGGCCTACGAGTCCGACGCCGGGGCGGCCTCGGCCCGCACCGCGCTGCGCCGGGCGCTCGACGTCCAGTTGCGGCTGTTCGCGCCGTTCCTGCCGTTCGTCACCGAGGAGGTGTGGTCGTGGTGGCGCGAGGGCAGCGTGCACCGCGCCCCCTGGCCGGCGGCCGAGCGCGGCGGAGGCGACCCGGCCGTCCTGGCGGTCGCCTCCGAGGTGCTCGGACGGGTGCGCAAGGCCAAGTCGGAGGCCAAGCTGTCGATGCGGGCCGAGGTCTCGCGCCTGACCGTCACCGGCCCCGAGATCGGGCTGGTCCGCCTCGCCCAGGACGACCTGTGCGGCGCGGGCAACGTCGAGGAGTTCGTCCTCCTCGACGGGCCCGAGTTCGCCGTCCAGGTGTCACTGGTCGAGGGTCAGTAGTCGCACACCCCCGTCGGGAAGATCGCCTCCAGGCGGCTCCGCTCGGCGGGGGTGGGCCGCCAGCCGCCGTAGAGCCCGCGCGCGATGGCGCGGGCCACCGGCTGCAGCCGGCACGCGTAGACCCCGCCCTCGATGGGCCCGCCCGCGACGATGCGCGAGGTCGAGTAGAGCGGGAACCTCTCCGTGCAGGCGCCGGCGGCGCGCCGGTTCAGGATGCCGTCCCAGACGCGCGGGCCGGCCGCGATCTGGCTGCCGTCGGCGGCGAAGCAGCGGTCCACCGCGTCAGCGGGCCGGTTGCCCGCCACCCCGCGTCGCGGGTGCTTCCGGATGTTCGCCATCCAGGTGTCGATCACCCGCAGCGCCTGGGGCGTCTGGTCGAACCGGGGACCGTCCGGGCGGGCGTCGGTGAACCAGATGACCTGGTTGGCGGCGTCGCCGTCGTGGTTCAGCATCCGCTTGCGCGAGGCGAACGACTGGTGCGAGTTGTGCATGTCGAGCTCGTCCTCCAGGTAGTGGCGCCAGTCGATGACCGGGATGTCGATGTCGCCGCGGAACACCAGCCCGCTGCGCTCGACGTTCCTGATCGCCACCCGGTCCCCGGTGCGGCGCGGCGCCGGGTCGCCCAGGCGCATGTTGCGCGAGCTCCACGGGTCGAACTCGGCCGGGCAGAGCGAGGGCGTGAACGGGCAGCCCTCCTGGACCATGTCCCGCGCCTCCTTCCACGAGCCCGCCTGGGCGTTGAGGTCGAGGAACTCACCGGCCGTGACGGTGCCGTCGACCAGTGCCTTCAGCCCGTACTGCACGCCGACGTTGTCCCAGGTGGAGCGGGCGTAGCCGTCGGGGCCGACGCCGTAGACGTTGCGCAGGTCGTCCCAGTGCGTCCACTGGACCGTGTTCTTGACGCCCGGCGGATCCATCTGCTGCCACTCGGGGGAGTTGTCGGAGGTCCACAGCGGGTTCATGGTCAGCGGGGTGAGCCCGCGCCAGCCCTCGACGCACTCGTCGGACCCGGCCCTGCCGGTGTAGGGGTTGGCCACGGTGTCGCTGGCGTTCATCCCGATGAGCGCGGTGCGTGAGTCCCAGTCCGCCCAGCGCGGGTTGCGGTCCATGTGGCGTTCGAGCAGCTCGCAGTCGCCCACGTGGATGGTCTGGGTGACCATGTCCGGATACGAATACTGCGGGATGGCGGCGTCGATCACCCGGTCGCCGTGGTTCTGGCCGTAGACGTACTGCTGGATCGCGCCGCCGGAGGCGCCCAGGCCCACCGTGTAGAGGGGCGAGCCGTGCCGCTCGATGAACCTCTCCTTCACCATGAGCGCCGTCTCGCCGCCCAGGATCAGGTTGTAGTGGGTCGAGGTGCGGGTGCCCGACGAGTGCAGGATCGCGTAGCCCTTGCCCAGCCCGTACGGGTCGAGCGCGCCGCCGCCCAGCGTGCCCTGGTCGTGGCCGATCGCCACGCCGCCGTCGAAGCGGTAGATCGCCCGGCCGTTCCAGCCGCCCTCGATCATCGCGATCGAGTAGAGGAACCGGTTGATCACGCCGCGCTCGCGCGTCACCACGAAGTCCACCACGCGCCCGTCGAGCAGCGTGGTGGTCGTCATGTCGGCCGGCCGCTCGGCGGGCATCGGCTTGAAGGCGCCGTCGGCCGCCCGGTAGATCCGGTCGGTCACCGTGGGCGCGAAGCAGTCCCTGCTCCAGCCGTCCGGCACCCGCATGCCCTGCCCGTCCTGGTTGTCGGCCACCGGCCGGCCGAGCCCGGCGCGCTCGGTCTTGCACACGAACGGGTACTGGTGCGGCCCCGAGAAGATCGGTCCCGAGATCGGGTGGTCACGCACCCTCAGCGCCTCCCGATGCGGCCCGGCCACGGCGCTGATCGTGTTGTCGCCGGTCCGCAACCCGGTCACCAGGCCGGTGAGCGAGCGCCCTGCGGGATCGGCCCGGAACCCGGAGGTGACGTCCTCGCCGTTGCGTAGCACTCGCACCGGGCCGCCGCGGGCCGATCGCACCCTGACCAGCGCGTCACCGCCGCTGACCTGGTCGGCGCGGCTGGAGAGCACCTCCAGCGCGAGCCCGCCGCCCGAGGCGGGCCCGGTCGCCGCGGCGGCCGGCGCAGCCGGGAGGCCGGTGAGGAACGGGGTCAGAAGCACGCTGAGAAGCGCGGACACAGCCTTCATGGGCACGACGGTGACACGGCTCGGTGACCTTGCCCAGGCCCGATCTTTTAACCATGCGCGTCCCGGCCCGCGACGTGCCAGTCTTGAGGGCGTGACCACCGACCGCCCCACCTCGCTCGTGCCACCCGTGCTGGCCAAGATGGCCACCTGGGCGGCCTGCCTGATCCTCGTCGGCGTGGTCGTCTACTTCTTCGCCCTCGGCATCGGGCGGCTCAGCTTCGTCGCGCTGCCCGTGGCCGTCGCCCTGCTGCTGACCGCGCTGCTGTTCCCGCTGACCAACAGGCTGCGCAAGACCGGCATGCGGCCCATCTACGCCACCTGGATCACCATGCTGGTCGCCCTCACCGTGCTGGTGGGCACCGGGTGGCTGGTCGGCGCGCGGGCCACCGAGGAGTTCCCCAACCTGGTCCAGCAGGTTCAGGCGACCGCCCGCGACGTCCAGGAGTGGCTGATCACCGGTCCGCTGCACCTCCAGCAGGCGCAGATCACCGGCTATGTCGACGAAGTCGCCAAGATGGTCAACACCCAGCGCACCGCCATCACCGGCACCGTGCTGACCGCCGGGGCCGTCGCCTTCGAGGCGCTCGCGTCCATCGTGCTGCTGCTGTTCGTCACGTTCTTCCTGCTCAAGGACGGCGACCGGATCTGGTCGTGGTTCCTGCGCGGGTTCGGCGCGATGTCGCCGCGGGTCGACCGGGCCGGCCGGGCCGCGTGGACCACGCTCTCCCACTACGTGCAGGGCACCGTGGCCGTGGCCGCCGTGCACGGCGTCATCATGGGCATCGTGCTGGCCGGCATGGGGGTGCCGCTCTGGGCGCCGCTGGCCGTGCTGATCTTCTTCGCCAGCTTCATCCCGATCGTCGGCATCTTCTTCGCCGGCACCGTCGCCACGCTCGTCACCCTCGGCGCCAACGGCCCCGTCTACGCGCTGGTCTTCGTCGGCATCCTGGTCGTCGAGCAGCAGCTCGAGAACCACGTGCTGCAGCCGCTGATCGTGGGCAGGGCGCTCAACTTCCACCCGCTGGCCATCATCCTCGTGCTGGCCGTCGGCGGCATCCTCGGCGGCATCGCCGGAGCGGCCGTGGCCGTGCCGGTCGCGGCGGTGATCTACCGGGCGCTGCCCGAGCTGCGGCACGCCCCGCCGGCCCTGCCTCCGGCCCAGTCCGCCGCGCCGGAGCCCGGCCCCGAGCCCGACCGGCCGCCCGCGCTGCCCGTCCTACCAGGTCGCGACCCACGTCCGGCCGACACCGAGTAACCTCGTCATCCGTGACTCGTTCTCCCGTGACCACCCCGCCTTCGGGCACCGAACCTCCGAAGCCACATCCCGACGCACCGGCGCCGGGCAGCGCGCTCGGCACCCACTACAGCGGCTGCTTCGGCTGTGGCGTCGACCACCCGACCGGCCTGCACATCTCGGCTTTCACGCCCGACGGGCTCAGCGTCGAGGCGGAGTTCGTGGTGGGGGAGCCCCATCAGGGGGCGCCGCTGCTCGCGCACGGCGGAGTGCTGGCCACGGCGATGGACGAGGTCATCGGGATGTCCGTGTGGTTGTTCCGCAAGCCCTACGTCACCGGCCGCCTGGAGACCGACTTCCTTCTCCCCGTTCCCGTCGGCACGACACTCCACCTGCGTGCCTGGTGCAACGGCATCTCGGGCCGGAAGGCGTACCTTGAGGCTGAGGGGCGCATCGGCGCCCCCGACGGCCCGGTCGCCGTCCGGGCGGCGGCGCTCTTCATCGAGGTCGAGATGGAGCACTTCGCCCGCCACGGCGACGCCGAGGCCATCACCGCCGAGCACCACGACTTCGAGGTGAATCCTTGACCGGCAGCCCGTCCGTGGATCCGCCCGCCGAGGGCACGACGGAGGTCCTCCTCCACCGGCTCGACGCCGAGCTGCCCGTGCCCTCCTACGCCCATCCGGGCGACGCGGGCGCCGACCTCTACTCGGCCGAGGACGTCGAGTTGTCGCCGGGCGAGCGGGCCGTGGTCGGCACGGGGATCGCGATCGCGCTGCCCGAGGGCTACGCCGCGTTCGTGCATCCGCGCTCGGGGCTGGCGGCCCGGCACGGCGTCACCATGGTCAACGCTCCCGGCACCGTCGACGCGGGCTACCGGGGCGAGATCAAGGTGACGTTGATCAACACTGATGCCAAGGAGCCGTTCCGCCTTCGCCGCGGCGACCGTGTCGCGCAGCTCGTGCTGCAGCGTGTGGAGCGGGCCGCCTTCCGCGAGGTGGGAGACCTGCCCCGCTCGGCGCGCGGCGCCGGCGGTTTCGGTTCAACAGGACGTTAATCCAGGGAGTGTGAGACCAGTGTTCCGACGTCGCCGTCGTGAGCAGCCGGACCCAGTCGTGGCGGAGACCTCCGCCCCCATGCGCGCCTCCGGCCCGTGGGACGCCGACGAGCCCCACCCCGAGCATGACCGCATCGATCTCGGCGGCCTCCGGCTGCCGCACAATCCCGACTTCGACGTACGGCTGGCCTCGATGGGAGACCAGCACATCGGCGTCGTCGCGCTGTACGAGGACAGCTCGCTCCAGCTGCAGGCGCTGGCCGCGCCCCGGTCCATGAGCCTGTGGGACGAGGTCAAGACCAAGATCCTGCAGCAGTCTCCGTCGCTGGAGGAGCGGCAGGGGCCGTTCGGCGTCGAGCTGTCCGGCGAGATCGCCTCCGAGGGCACCACCCGCCCGGCCCGCTACCTCGGCATCGACGGCCCGCGCTGGTTCCTGCTGGCCGTGATCTACGGCAAGGCCGCCATGGACGAGGAGGTCGCCGCGCCGTTCGTCGACTTCGTCAGGGACGTCGTGGTCGTGCGCGGCGCCGAGCCGATGGCCCGCGAGGAGCCGATCACCCTGCGCAGGCCCAGCGACCAGACGGCCGAGGCCACCGAGGGGCCGGGCCTCAACCCGTTCAAACGCGGGCCCGAGATCAGCGAGATTCGCTGACCGTCCCATCGCATAGGCTGAGTCATCATGAGTACGGCACCGCCCCCCCGACGCGGGGGCCTGCGCGGGTTCTTCAGCCGCCTGGCCTCGCCTCAGTCCGAGATCGAGGCTCAGGAGCTGCGCAAAGACGCCGAGCAGACCGGCGCGACACCGATCGCCGCGTGTGGCGGGCGCCGTCGGTTCTGCGTGGCCGGTACGCTACGTACCGTCACCCTGCGTCCACGGGGCGGAGCCCCGTCCCTGGAGGCCGAGCTCTACGACGGGTCGGACGTGATCGACCTGGTCTGGCTCGGCCGTCGTAAGATCGCGGGGATCGAGCCCGGCCGCATCGTCAAGGCCGAGGGCCTGGTCAGCGTGCAGGACGGGCGCAAAGTGATGTTCAATCCGCGATACGAACTGCGCCCAGGGAGTTGATCAGGTGAGTGCCGAGGCGGAAGACGTCGCCCACGACACCGTGGAGGCCGCGGTCCGAGCCCAGCTCGGCAAGGCGTTCGGCGGTGTGCGCGGCATCATCGAGGCCGCGGTGCCCACGGTCGCGTTCACGGTGTCCTGGATCGCCACCGAAGAGCTGAAGCTGTCGCTCATCATCAGCATCGCGCTGTCGGTGCTCCTGCTCCTGGTCAGGGTGGTGCAGCGGTCGACGCCGCAGTTCGTGATCAACAGCCTGATCGGCATCGCGATCGGCGCGTTCTTCGCCAGCCGCACCGGCGACGCCAAGGACTACTTCCTGCCCGGCATCCTGTACAACGGCGCCTACTCGATCGCCATGCTCGTCTCGATCGTGGCCCGCTGGCCGCTGGTCGGGTTCCTGATCGGCTCGGTCACCGGTGATCCCACCGGGTGGCACAAGGATCCGGGCATCGTCCGGCTGTGCACCAAGCTGACCTGGCTGCTCATGCTCCCGTGCGTGGTCCGGGTGGCCGTGCAACTGCCGGTCTACCTGTTCGGCGGCGGTGACGAGGCCGTGGCCGCGCTGGGCCTGGCCAAGATCGCGATGGGCTGGCCGCTGCAGGTGGCGGCGCTGGCCGCCATGGTCTGGCTGCTCAGCAGGGGCCGCACCCCGATCAAACCGCCGGTCGCCTCGGCCTGACCCCCGGGCCCGGAGTCAGTGCTGGGAGAGCAGGTGCGCCAGCTCCTGCTCGACCTCCTGGCTGGCGACGAACAACAGCTCGTCGCCGGCCTCCAGCGGATCGTCGGCGCTGGGCACCAGCACGCGGCCCTCGCGCAGGATCGCCACCAGCGCGGAGTCGACCGGCCACGGCACCGAGCCGGCCCGCTGGCCCACCACGGGCGCGTCGTCGGCCAGGGTCAGCTCGACGAGGTTGGCCTGCCCCTGGCGGAACGTCATCAGCCGCACCAGGTCGCCGACGCTCACCGCCTCCTCGACCAGCGCGCTCAGCAGGCGCGGGGTCGAGACAGCCACGTCGACGCCCCACGACTCGTTGAACAGCCACTCGTTGTTGGGGTGGTTGATCCGGGCCACCACGCGCGGCACGCCGTACTCGGTCTTGGCCAGCAGCGACACGACCAGGTTGACCTTGTCGTCGCCGGTGGAGGCGACGACGACGTGACAGTCGTTGAGGCCCGCCTCGTCCAGCGAGGCGATCTCGCAGGCGTCGGCCAGCAGCCACTCGGCGCGCGGCACGGTGTCGATCTTGATGGCCTTGGGGTCGATGTCGATGAGCAGGACCTCGTGGCCGTTCTCCAGCAGCTCGGCGGCGATGGACCGGCCGACGGCGCCGGCGCCGGCGATGGCGACGCGCATCAGTGCTCCTCCTCGGGTGCGGCGGCGAGCACCTTGTTGATCCGGTCCATGTCGCTCTCGGCGGCGATGACGTGCAGGAGGTCGCCCTCCTGCACCACGGTGTTCTCGGTGATGACCAGCGCCTCGCCCATCCGGGTGAGGAACGCGCCGCGGCACCTGGCCTGGGCCTCCAGCACGTGCACCCGGGTGCCGATCCAGGAGGGGTGCACGGTGACCTCGGCCAGGACCACCGTGCCGGTCGGGTCGCGCCAGAGCGGCTCGGCGCCCTCGGGCAGGATGCGGCGCAGGATCTGGTCGGCGGTCCAGCGCACGGTCGCCACCGTGGGGATGCCCAGCCGCTGGTAGACCTCGGCGCGGCGGGGGTCGTAGATGCGGGCGACCACGTTGTCGACGCCGAACGTCTCGCGCGCCACCCGGGCGGAGATGATGTTGGAGTTGTCGCCGCTGGAGACCGCGACGTAGGCGGTCGCGGACTCGATGCCCGCCTCGGTGAGCACGTCGCGGTCGAAGCCCACCCCGGTGACCCGTCGACCGCGGAAGCCGGCGCGCAGGCGGCGGAACGCCTGGGGGTCGCGATCGATGATCGCGATGGAATGGCCGTTGTCCTCGAGGATGTGCGCCAGGGTCGAGCCGACCCGGCCACATCCCATGATCACTATATGCATTCTCCCCCGCAATTCGCGGTCGGCCGGTTGCTCGACACCAGTATGGCGCGGTCCGGGAGCGTACTGGCTGCGGCCCCGGAAGATGGGACTAGCATCTCGTTACGTGGCGAAGGGAACGGATCTCTTTAAACGCGTCCTGGTGGGACGCGCGCTGCGCAGCGGCCAACTGCACGAGCAGCTGTTGCCCAAACGGCTCGCCCTGCCGGTGTTCGCCAGCGACGCGCTGTCCTCCGTCGCGTACGCGCCGCAGGAGATCCTCGTCATCCTGTCGCTGGCCGGAGTCTCGTTCTACGCCTACAGCCCGTGGGTCGCGATGGCCGTCGTGGTGGTGATGATCACGGTCGTCGCCTCCTACCGGCAGAACGTCCACGCCTATCCCAGCGGCGGCGGCGACTACGAGGTGGCCACCACCAACCTGGGCAAGAACGCCGGGCTCACCGTGGCCAGCGCGCTCATGGTCGACTACGTGCTGACCGTCGCGGTGTCGGTGGCCAACGGCGTCGACTACGTGGGCGCGACCATCCCGTTCGTCGCCGAGCACAAACCCGCCGTCGCCATCGGCATCGTCATCCTGCTCACCGTGGTCAACCTGCGCGGGCTGCGCGAGTCGGGCGCCGCGTTCGCCGTGCCCACGTACGCGTTCATGTTCGCGGTGCTCGGGCTGATCGCCTGGGGCGGCTTCCGGGTGCTCGTCTTCGGCGACGAGCTGCGGGCGCCCAGCGCCGACTTCGGCATCGTGCCCGAGCAGACCGACCTGACGGCCTTCGCCGCCGCGTTCCTGATCCTGCGGGCCTTCTCCACCGGCTGCGCGGCGCTGACCGGTGTCGAGGCGATCAGCAACGGCGTGCCCGCCTTCCGCAAGCCCAAGAGCCGCAACGCCGCCACCACGCTGCTGCTGATGGGCCTGATCGCGATCACGATGTTCGGCGGCATCATCGCGCTGGGCCTGGCCTCGGGGGTCAAGATCGCCGACCCGGGCATGGTCGCCACCGACCTGCTCCGGCCCGACGGCACCCCGGTCGGCCCCGGCTACTACCAGCAGCCGATCATCTCGCAGGTGGCCGACGCGGTCTTCGGCGGCGGATCGGCGCTCTTCGTGATCATCTCGGCGGTCACCGCGCTCATCCTGTTCCTGGCCGCCAACACCGCCTTCAACGGGTTCCCCGTGCTCGGCTCGATCCTGGCCCAGGACCGTTATCTGCCGCGCCAGCTGCACACCCGCGGCGACCGGCTGGCCTTCTCCAACGGCATCGTCATCCTGGCACTCGGCGCCTGCCTGCTGCTGTGGGGCTTCGACGCCGACGTCACCCGCCTGCTCAACCTCTACATCGTCGGCGTCTTCGTCTCGTTCACGCTGAGCCAGACCGGCATGGTCATCCACTGGACCCGCCTGCTGAAGACCGAGGAAGATCTGCGGGTCCGGCACCAGATGCACCGCTCCCGAGTGATCAACTTCTTCGGCGCCGTCATGACCGGGCTGGTGCTGGTGGTCGTGCTGCTCACCAAGTTCGTGGTCGGGGCCTGGATCGTGTGCATCGCGATGCCCCTGCTGTTCCTCATGATGAAGGCCATCAGGCGCCACTACGACAACGTGGCGGCCGAGTTGGAGATCACTGAGGAGTACGACGAGGCGACGCTGCCGGCGCGCAACCACGCCATCGTGCTCATCTCCCAGATCCACAAGCCGACCATGCGCGCGCTCGCCTACGCCCGTGCCACCCGCCCGTCCACCCTGGAGGCGGTCACCGTGGGCGTCGAGGGCAAGGAAGCACGGCAGTTGCAGGAGGACTGGGAGCGGATGGGCATCCCGGTGCCGCTCAAGATGCTCGACTCGCCGTACCGGGAGATCACCCAGCCCGTGCTCGACTACGTCAAGACGCTGCGCCGGCGCTCGCCCCGCGACGTGGTGACCGTCTTCATCCCCGAGTACGTGGTCGGCCACTGGTGGGAACACCTGCTGCACAACCAGAGCGCGCTCCGGCTGAAGGCGCGGCTGCTGTTCAAGCCGGGGGTGATGGTGACGAGCGTGCCGTGGCAGCTGCACTCGTCGGACCGGCTGCTGGGCCGTCCCGAGCCGGTCGCTCCGGGGTCGGCGCGCCGCCCGCCGAGGCGCAACGTCAAGGACGACCAGGCGCCGCCCCGCTGAGCCGCTGCCCGAACGCCTGACCGCGCGCACACCGTAGGTGATCCATTCCCGAAAGTGATCGGTAGGGGCAGGGCATAGGGTATGCGTGTGGAACAGGCATCTCTGGAGTTGACGGTGGGTCCGGTCGCACACGGCGGCTGGTGCGTGGCACGACACGAGGGCCGGGTGGTCTTCGTCCGGCACGCGTTGCCGGGTGAGCGGGTCGTCGCCGCGGTCACCGAGGAGACGACCCGGTTCCTGCGGGCCGACGCCGTGGAGATCCTGGAGCCGTCTCCCGACCGCGTGACACCGCCCTGCCCCTACGCGGGTCCTGGCCGCTGCGGCGGCTGCGACTGGCAGCACGCCACCCTTGACGCGCAGCGCGCCCTCAAGGCCGACGTCGTGGCCGAGCAGCTGCGGCGGCTGGCGGGCATCGATCGGAAGATCGTCGTCGAGGAGGTGCCCGGCGCTCCCGGCGGGCTCGGCTGGCGCACCCGCGTGCAGTTCGCCGCCCGCCCCGGCGGTGAGCTGGGCTTCCGCAAGCACCGATCGCACGACATCCAGCCGGTCGACGCCTGTCTGATCGCCCACCCCGAGGTGGAGGCGGCCGGCGCGGAGCGGCACGAGTGGCCGGGCGCGGCCGGGGTCGAGGTGATCGCCTCCTCCGGCGGCGACCACGCCGTGGTCGTCCGGCCCCGCTCGCACCGCCCGGTGGCCGTGCCCGACCTCGACGTGCCGGCCTCGGTCCTGCTCGACCAGGGCAAGGGCCGCACGGTGCCGCGCCGGGGCTCGGGCGTGCTGCGCGAGCGGGTGGGCGACCGCGAGTTCCGGGTGTCGGGCAGCGGCTTCTGGCAGGTGCATCCCGGGGCCGCCGAGACGCTGCTCGACGCGGTCCTGGCCTACGCCGCTCCCGAGCCGGGGGAGTGGGCGCTCGACCTCTACTGCGGGGTGGGCCTGTTCGCCGCCGGGCTGGCCGAGGCCGTGGGCCCGGAGGGGGCCGTCTTCGGCCTGGAGTCCGACGCCGCGGCCGTCCGCGACGCCCGGGCCAACCTGCGCGACCTTCCTCAGGCGCGGGTGGAGCGGGGCCGGGTCGAGGAGGCGCTCGACCGGTTCCAGATCGAGCGGGCCGACCTGGTGGTGGTCGACCCGCCCCGGACCGGGCTCGGGCGCGATGTCGTGGACCGGGTGGCCTCGCTGGAGGCGCCGCGCGTCGTCTACGTCTCCTGCGACCCGGCGACGCTGGCCCGCGACCTGGCCTGGCTGGCCGAGCGCGGCTACCGCCTCGACGATCTGCGCGCCTTCGACGCCTTCCCGATGACCCACCACGTGGAGTGCGTCGCGCTGCTGGTGAGGGAGTAGATCATGGCGCTGACCTGGAGAAAGGCGCATCGGCTGATCCCGTCGGCCTGCCCGGGGCCCCGGCCAAGAACTCTCTGGCCGGGGCCTTGTCGTGTTTGACCTGCGCATATTCTGCATGCGTGGCGGTGTGACGAGGTGCACGGTCGCCGCTACTGGGTCGCGGACTGCTGTGACCTGGACGAACTCGCTGAGCATGTGGATCTGGCTGGCCTGGTCGAGGTCGTGGATCTAGCCGCGCGCCGCCTCGCGTAGCTGCCGCTCTCCTTCAGGCGGTACTGCGCCCGCCGATATCGGTATGGGGCGGCAGGGCCCGTGCCCGCTCACGCAGATCCCGTACCGGGGCGATGTCGGCCTCACTCATGGCGTTCACCAGGGTCCGCAATCGGTCGCGGGATGTCGAGCGCAGCCGGTCCGCAGGGACCCGCTCCAGCACGTCGAGAGCCCGCCCCGCAGCGTCTCCCGGCTGCGTCGGAGCCTCCGCTTGGGCGAGGACGAGCGTCGCCGCCGCCCAGCCGGGCGTGTACGGAGTGCAGCCGGCTACGGATGCCTCCGCGCGGATAGCGGCCCGGTCGGTACGGTCGAGCGCCAGCCACGCCTCCGACTCGTGCAGCGTCAACTCGGCGAAGTCGAACCCGAACCGGCCCGGCTCCTCCTCGCTCGCGCCGAGGGCCGCGGTCGCCTCTCCGAGAGCGCGTTCCGCCTCCGCCGCGCGGCCGAGACGTGCGAGGGAGGGCAGTACCGCCCACCCCAGCAGTTGAGCTCGCACCAGCGGGGACGGGGCGCGCTCCAGCCCGGCCTGGCCGTAGGTGAGCGCGGAGGGCAGGTCATGGCGGGCGCGGGCGAGCATGCTTTGCGCCCCAAGCGTCCACGCGACCAGCCGGGTATCCCCGACGCGCTCGCCGAGGGATGCCGCCAGCGCGAGATGGGCGCGGGCGCCGCTCTGGTCGGCCAGATGGTAGGCGAGGTTGCCGAGCAGGCCCGATAGCCAGCCCGTCGCCCGCCGAAGGTCTCTGTGGATCCCGTCGCCGCCGGGCGCGGCCAGGGCCTCGGCGAGCATGCTGCGGGAGGCATGTACCTCGTCGAACAGGTGCGACGGCGCATGGAGGCTGTAGTTGAGGGCGTAGTGCTCCACCGCTGCCTTTGCCAGCTCGACCACCGCGGGGTCGCCTTGCGGGGCGTCGAGCAGGGCCAGCCGCAGCGACTCGCGTACGGCTGGTAGTCCACTTGCTGACGTCATGTCCACTCCTGGCAGTAGCAGCGGCGTCCAGCACCCGAGCTGACCATATCCGCGACGGTCTCGCCCGCACACGCACCGAGACATCAGTCCCAGCGTCTCCTGGCTCGTGCCGTAGGCGCGGGCGAGCATCTCCGCATACTCCGGGCCGGGACGCTCCTGGCCGTGCTCCATGCGGCACAGCCGTGCTTCGGACAGTCCTGGCGGCCGGAGTCCCTCGCCGAAGTAGGCGGCAGCCACCTGCTCGACCACCTGCACCCTCGACCAGCCCAACGCCAGCCGCCACGCCTCCAGCGCTGTCAACTCGGGCAGGGCGTTGCGCAGCTCGGTGACGATCCGCTCCGTCGTGTGGCCGGCACGCTGAGCTCGCATCCGGATGGTCGTCGCCTCGCGCTGGATCTGGGCACGCCTTGACCTGGTGATCCCCATGGGACGCCTCCACGGCTCGCGAACACCGGTGGCTGCACCGTAGCCGACCTGGCACTTACCGTGCAGGCCACACCGATGGGATTGACGCCAGACCCTCAATGACCGTCGAGCCACCCAGCAATGACCCCGAGCCCGGTCTGCAGCCATCGTGAGAGCAAGCCTCCCAACCCGGGAGGCAGGACCGTTCGGAGGACGACATGACCATCACGGTCGAACACCCCACCGCCAACGCCCGCACCCTCATCACCCCTCAACTGCTCGGTCGGCTCGTCGCGCGCATCCGCGCCGACCACCCCCAGCACGCCCACCAGGCCGACCAGATCATGGAGCAGGCTTTGGCGTTCCTCGCCACCTGCGCCGCCAACCCCGACGCCCGCCTCGGCCCGAGCGAGTTGGTCGACATCGGCTGGCACACGTTCATCCTGTACACCAAGGAGTACGCCGAGTTCTGCTTCCGGGCCGCGGGTAGGTTCATCCACCATCAGCCCGACGACGCCCCCGGCGAGTCGGCCGGCGGCGGACCTGCCGCCACCATGACCGCCATGAAGCGGGCCGGCTACCGGGTCGACCTGACGCTGTGGCCGCACAGCGCCAAGTGCAACCAGAAGTGCAGCCAGTGCCACGAAGGCTGCGTCGACAGCACCTGAGATAGCTTCCGGCCAGGCAGGAGCGGCGTACAGTGCCAAGGATGACGGGACACCGATGGGACGACCTGCCCGCAGAGATACGTGACGCCATCGGGGAGACGACCGGCTCGATCAGGACGGTCACGCCCGTGCCGGCCGGTCTCACCGCAGGCCTCGCTGCCCGCCTCGACACCGCGGCGGGACCGCTGTTCGTGAAGGCCCTGCCCGACGACGTGCCGTCCGCCCGGCTCTACCAGCGGGAGCGCCTCGTCGGCGCCGCCCTACCTGAGAGCGTGCCCGCCCCACGCATGCTGTGGAGCGGGCACACCGCTGGTTGGGTGGCCTTGGTCTTCGGCTACGTCGCAGCCATCCGCGACGTGAACCTCGGACCCGACTCGCCCGACCTGGCCGGGGCCCTCAACCTCGTGCAGGTGCTCGGCCAGGAACTCACCCCGGCCCCCGGCGCCGACGTGCCGCCTGTCGGCGACAACGTCGAGTTCCTCCGGAAGCGCGCAGACGCCCTGCTCGCAAACCCTCCCGCAGACCTGGAAGCGCTCGCCGCCTACCGTCACGCCCGTGCCTGCCTCGACCTCGACGCCCTCGCCGGCGACACGCTGCTGCACGCCGACCTCCATGCAGGCAACCTGCTCGCCACTGCGGGCGGCGTGCGGGTCCTCGACTGGGGGCTGGCCTGCGAGGGCGCCGCGTGGGTCGAGACTGCCCTGTTCGTCCCGAGGCTGATCCTCGCCGGGCACACGCCGGAGCAGGCCGAATCACTTGCCGCCCAGGTGCTCGCCTTCAAGAGCGCCCCAGAGGACGCAGTGACCGGGCTCGCTGCGGTCTGGTCGCTGTTCCGCGAGTTCGTCGCCCGCAACGGTCCCGCAGAAATCCGGGCGTCGCGGGCTCGCGCAGCCGCCGCCGGCCGGGCATGGGTCGAGTACCGGGCCTGATCCCAGGCACGACGAAGAAGCCCCGCCCCCCTCCGAGAGAGTGGGCGGGGCTTCTCGCATCCCTTGTCACAGGGCTTGTCGGGAGTCCCGAACCTAAGAAACCCGTGCGGGGAAGACCAGACCGTCCCTCGAGGACACGGGACGGCGACTCAGGAATGCGACCCCGGTGGGTACGATGACGTGGTCGGCCCCGGCGACACATTCGAGCGGAGTACCAGACCGAGCACCGCCGACACGAGCATCACAAACGCGCCCGTCTGCACCTCCGTCAGCGGCAGCCCGAACGACGCCATCCCTGTCAGCGCGGTGGACAGGGCGCCGGTGAGGCCCGACACGACGAACGGCCGGGTGAGCACCGCCACGAACAGCGCGGTCACGCCGTTGGCGGCCAGCTTCTGGCTCTGCTGGAACGTCTTCACGAGGAGCGTGCATTGCTGTCGGGGGCGAACTGGCGGGTCGTCTGGTACGAGGCGATCGACGCTGCGAACGTAAAGATCGAGGAGGCGAATCGCGGGTTGCCGAAGGAGCGGCGGGCCGATCCGGTGCCGCGTTACGACCCGCATGACTGTCGTCATACGGCGGCCAGTTGGCTGGTGCAGTAGGGTGTCGATCTGTACTGAGTCAAGGACCTGCTTGGTCACGCTGCGTATCAGACGACTCTGCGGTATGCGCATCTCGCTCCGGACCGCATGGAGAGGTTGAGGCGGCGTGGTTGAAGATCGACGCGCACCAGGAGCGCACGAAGCCTGATAGTGGATCGGTAATCCGGATCCGGACCTGGGCGATGTGAATTCCATGTGTTCCCGATGACCCACCACGTGGAGTGCGTCGCGCTGCTGGTCAGAGGCTAGCTCTCGGGGGTTTATCCGGCCCGAAAGGGCTTTTTCGGGCGTCCGTACGCGTGAGAACCGGATGATTCGCCCATGAGGGCGTACGGTACGCAGCATGGGTCCCCAGCGATCACAGGAGCGCCGATCGTCCGCGAGCCGTCGGCTTCGACGGGGCCCGCTGGCGTGGGTGTCCCTCACGGGCGTCGTGGTGGCCGGGGTGGCCGCCGCGCTGATCCTGGCCCTGGGCACCGCACCGCCGTTCTCCGGGACGAGTGACCGGCTGCCCGGGGCGGCGTCCGGAGTGGTGAGCGGGACACCGGATCCGAGCGGGGAGCAGTGGTCGGAGTTCCTTGCCCGGCTGGACGGGATCGCCCCGTGGCTGGTGGCCGAGGAGCCGCGCACGCTGACGCGGGCCCGCGCCACCTGCCTGGAGCTCGTCCAGGGAATGCCGGAGACCGAGGTGGTCAGCAACGCCCAGGAGCGTTTCACCGACGTGACCAGCCACCAGGCCGGTCAGATCGTCACCGCCGTCAGGGTCTGGTGCGTACCGGGAAGCTGACGCGCCGGCCCCGGCGGGGTGCGGGGAGCTGACGCGCCGGCCCCGGCGGGGTGCGGGCTGAGCGGCCGGTCTGGCGGAGGTGAGGGAGGTCAGAGCCTGGGGTCGACCGGCTCGGACTCCAGGGCGAGCACCGCGAAGACCGGCTCGTGCACGCGCCAGCCCGGATCGCCGTCGGCCAGCCGGGACAGGGCCTCCAGGCCCAGCGCGTGCTCGCGCAGCGCCATCGACCGCTTCTTACCGAGGAAGCGCCTGCGCAGCACGTCCAGCGACTCGGTGTAGTCGGGCCCGTAGATGATGCGCAGGTACTCGCGGCCCCGCACCTTGACGCCCGGCTGCACCCGGCCCGGCGTGTGGACGGCGGGCTTGACCACCATCCCCTCGCCGCCGGCCGCCGTCAGCGCCTCCCACCAGGCCACCGCCCCGGCACGGGACTCCGCGGAGTCCAGCGAGACGAACACGTGACGGGTCGGGGTGATCAGCGGCGAGTCGAGCAGCGCCAGCGTCGACAGGTGCCAGGCGTGCGGCTCCAGCGCCGTCGCCCGCCCCTCGCAGGCCAGGATCTGGAACGGCGCCAGCCGCACGCCGTCGAGACCGTCGACCGGCCAGCAGTAACGCGCGTAGGCGTCACGGAACAGCGCCGCGTTGCCGGCCCGGCGGCGGGTGCGGTCGAGCAGCCCGCCCACGTCCAGCCCGCGCCCGGCCGCCGCCTCCAGGGCGGACACCGCCTCGGGCAGCGCCGCCCGGGCCGCCGCCCCCACCGAGGCGTACTGGGCCCTGATCAGCTCGCCCGCCTTGGCCGACCAGGGCAGCAGCTCGCAGTCGAGCGCCACCCAGTCCGAGCCGAGCGCCGTCCACAGCGGCTCGCACGCCTCCCGGAGGCCGTCGACCAGGGGCACCAGGTCGCCGAAGAACGGCCGTCCGGTGCGGGTGTAGACGGTGCCCGAGCCGCCGTCCGTGACGCCGAACCGAGCCGCCGCGACCTCCGGCGTACGGGCCAGCACGGCGACGGCCCGCGAGCCCATGTGCTTCTCCTCGCACACGACCTCGGTCACACCGGCGGCGGCGAACTCCTCGAACGCCTCGTGCGGGTGCTCCAGGAAGCCGTCCAGCCGGGACGTCTCCGGCGGCGCCATGGTCGGCGGCAGGTAGACCAGCCAGCGCGGGTCCACCGCGAACCGGCTCATCACCTCCAGCGCGGCGGCCGCGTTCTCCTCCAGCACCTTGACCCGCGTGCCGAAGCGGGTCTCGACGTGCCTGGTGCCCTGGACGTCGCCGATGTCCAGCATGGCGGGATCGCGGGCGGGGCCGCCGAGCGGCTTGACCGACGCGTACCAGACCTGCTCGGCCGGCACCTGGACGAGCTCGCGCTCGGGGTAGCGCAGCGCGGTCAGCGAGCCGCCGAACACGCAGCCGGTGTCGAGGCAGATCGTGTTGTTGACCCATTCGGGGTGGACCGTGGGCGTGTGGCCGTAGACGACCATGGCCCGGCCGCGGTACTCCTCGGCCCACGGGTAGCGGACCGGCAGGCCGTACTCGTCGGTCTCGCCGGTGGTGTCGCCGTACAGGGCGAAGGCGCGGACCCGGCCGGAGGCACGCCCGTGGTAGGCCTCCTTGAGGCCGGCGTGCGCGACGACCAGCCGGCCGCCGTCGAGCCGGTAGTGGCTGATGAGGCCGTCCATGAACGCGCGGGCCCGCTCGGCGAACTCCGGCGGCCCGGCGCCGAGCTGGTCGAGCGACTCCCGCAGGCCGTGCGTGGTCTTGACGGCCCGGCCGTTCAGCGCGCGCACCAGCTTCTGCTCGTGGTTGCCCGCCACGCAGATCGCGGCGCCCGCCTCGACCATGCCCATGACCAGCCGCAGCACGCCCGGCGTGTCGGGGCCGCGGTCGACCAGGTCGCCGACGAACACCGCCATCCTGGCCTCGGGGTGACGGGCGGACACCGCCTGGCCGCCGACCCGCTCGATGACCCAGCCGAGCCGCCGCAGCAGTGATTCCAGCTCGGCGCGGCAGCCGTGGACGTCGCCGATGATGTCGAACGGTCCCGTCAGGTCACGCCTGTCGCTCCAGGCCTTCTCGTACGAGACCGTGGCGTCGTCGATCGCGTCGAGACCGCGCAGCACGTGCACCTTGCGGAACCCGTCGCGGGAGATCTTGCCGAGGGAGCGGCGCAGGTCCTTGCGCTGCCGGATCACCACGCCCGCCCCGAAGTCGCGCTCGGGACGCGTGGCGTTGCGCCGGATCGCCACCTCCTCCGGCACGTCGAGCACGATGGCGTCGGCCAGTACGTCGTGCCGCCGGGCCAGGTCGATGAGCGCCTTGCGGGCGGGATACTGCACGTTCGTGGCGTCGACCACGGTGAGCAGGCCGCGCGCCAGGCGGGTGCCGACGATGTGGTGCAGCAGCTCGAACGCCGCCGGGGTGGCCGACTGGTCGTTCTCGTCGTCGGACACCAGGCCGCGGCAGAAGTCGGAGGAGATGACCTGGGTCGGCCTGAAGTGCCGGGCGGCGAACGTCGACTTGCCGCTGCCCGAGACGCCGACGAGCACCACGAGCGAGAGCTCAGGAACGCTGATCACGGGTGAACACTCCCATCTGGGTGGGCGGGCCGACCTCGGGGTCCTCCTCGCCCACGGGCCGGAGGGTGACGCGGTAACCGTGTTCGCCCGCCACTCGGGCGGCCCAGCCGGCGAACTCGGCGCGGGTCCACTCGAAGCGGTGGTCGGGGTGGCGCAGCCCGGTCAGGAACGCGTAGCGCACGTTGTACTCGATGTTGGGAGTGGTGACGATCACGTGCTCCGGCCGGGCGTGCCCGAACACGACCCGTTCCAGCGCGGCCAGCCGTGGCGGGTCGACATGCTCGACGACCTCCATGAGCACGGCCGCGTCGTAGCCGGACAGCCGCTTGTCGGTGTAGGTGAGCGCGCCCTGGAACAGGGTCAGCCGGGCCCTCTTGCTGTCGGCCATCCGCTCCAGCCGCAGCTTGCGCGCCGCGATGGTCAGCGCCATCGCCGACACGTCCATCCCGGCCACCCGCGCGAACCTGGGGGTGGCCAGCAGCGCGCCGACCAGCGCGCCCTGCCCGCAGCCCAGGTCGATCACGCTCACCGCGCCGAGGTCCTCCAGGGTCCGCAGCACGGCCTCCCGCCGCTGGACCGCGAGCGGCGGCGCCTTCGGCTCCGACGCGCCGTCCCCTGCGTCGCCGGTTCCATCCTCCGGAGCCAGCTCGTCGGCCGCGGTCTCGCCCGCGGCGGGCTCCTCGGCGACCGCGGGCTCCAGCCGCTCCTCGGGCTCGTCGCCCAGCTCGGCGAGCCGGGCCAGCGCGGTGCGCGCGAGCGCCCACCGGCGGCCCAGGTAGCGGCGGCTGATCAGGCCGCGCTCGGGATGCCCGCGCAACCAGCCCTCGCCCGCCCGGACCAGCTTGTCGACCTCGTCGGGCGCGATCCAGTAGTGCTTGGCGTCGTCGAGCACCGGCAGCAGCACGTACAGGTGGTTGAGCGCGTCGGCCAGCCGGACGGTCCCGCTGAGCGACAGGCGGACGTAACGCGAGTCGCCCCACTCGGGGAACCCCTCGTCGAGGGGTACGGCCTGCGCGGACACCGTCCAGCCGAGTGGCTCGAACAGCCGTCCGGCCAGCTCGGGCCCGCCACGGCAGGGCAGCGCGGGCAGCCCGATCTCCAGCGGCAGCGGGGTGCCGGGCAGCTCCGGCCTGGCCGCGCACCGCCCCGCCCGCGCCGTCCGGAAGACGTCGGCCAGGGCCACCGCCAGCAGGGAGGAGGCGGCGTAGGGCCGGTCGTTGACGTACTGCGACAGGCTGAAGTCGGGCGAGCCCTTTCCGCGTGACCTGGCCAGCGCGATCGGGTCGACGTCCAGCAGCAGCGCCGCGGTGCAGCGCCGCTCGCCCGCCTCGGGGTAGAACACCGTCGCCGTGCCGAACGACTGGCCGAACTCCTGCACCCGGTCGGGATGTTTGTGCAGGAGGAAGCCCAGGTCGGTCGCCGGACGAGCAGTGGTGGAGATCGTCAGCAGCACGGGCCAAGTGTGGCGTAGCACGACAAAGCGGTGCTACTCGATTAGTCAGCCGTACGGCAGCCCGTCAGACGTACGGCAGCACCTCAGCCGCGATCAGCTCCAGCTGGTCGAGATCGGCCAGATCCATCACCTGGAGGTAGATCCGCTCGGCGCCCAGCTTCGCGAGCGCGCCGATCTTCTCCAGCACCTCCGCCGGAGTGCCCGCCAGCCCGTTGGCCCGCAGCTCGTCGAGACCGGTGCCGATGGCGGCTGCCCGGCGCTCTAGCTCGGCCTGGTCGCTGCCCACGCACACGGTCTGGGCCGCCGAGTAGACCAGGGCGCGGCCGGTGGCCTCGGCCGCCTGACGGACCCGCTGGAAGGCCTCGCCCGTGTCGGACAGGGAGTGGAACGGCACGTTGTACTCGTCGGCGAAGGTCGCCGCGAGCCGGGGCGTCCGCCTGGCGCCGAAGCCGCCGATGATGATCGGCGGGTGCGGCCGCTGGACTGGCTTCGGCAGCGCGGGCGAGTCGGCCAGCCGGTAGTGCGCGCCCTCGAACGAGTAGGACGAGCCCGCCGTCCACAGCCCCAGGACGATCTCCAGCTGCTCCTCGAACCGGGCGAACCGCTCGCCGACCGGCGGGAACGGGATGCCGTAGGCGGTGTGCTCGCCCTCGAACCAGCCCGTTCCGAAGCCCAGCTCCACCCGGCCGCCGCTCATCTGGTCGACCTGGGCGACGCCGATCGCCAGCGGGCCGGGCAGCCGGAACGTGGCCGGCGACACGAGCGTGCCCAGCCTGATCGTGGACGTCTCCCTGGCCAGCGCCCCCAGCGTGATCCAGGCGTCGGTGGAGCCGGGCCCAGGGTCGCCGGGCCCGATGCGCTGGTAGTGGTCGGACCGGAAGAAGGCGTCGAACCCCAGCCGCTCGGCGGCCTGGGCGACGGTGAGGAGATCGTCGTAGGTGGCGCCCTGCTGGGGCTCGGTGAAGATCCGCAACTTCATGCCGCCATTATCTGACATCGGCCGAACGGCCCTCTGGCGCACGTCCGGCTGAACTATAGGATTCCGGGGCAACGGGTTCTTTGTGGTGAGGGGGAGGGACGGTGGCGGCCCGCCCGGAGACGGCGAGAAGGATCCTCCTTTACTGGATGGACGGCGTGGTCGTCCTGCTCGCGCTCTCCTTAGGCGGCCTCCTGGTGATCCTCGGCGTCGAGGGGAGTCTGTCCGCGACGCGCGCCCTGGCCGCCGGGGCCTGCCTGCTGGGCGTCTTCGTTCCGTTCCCGTACCTGCTCAGGGTCGCCTTCGACGGCCGGCCGCGCCCCACCATGTGGCTGGTCCTCACCGGGATGGCGGCGCTCGGAGCGGTGCTCCTCATACCACCCTCGTCGGACGGCAGCCTGGGCGAGGGCTCGTGGTCGATGGTCGCGTTCCTGTGGCTGTCTGCCGTGATCCTGTTCCAGCCGCTTTGGGCGGCGCTCTGCACGAGCGCCGCCGTGATCCTGCTCACCAGCGCCGGCGTCGCCGTGATCACCGGGCAGCCGTGGCAGGTGGTGCTGCCCGTCCAGGCGGTGAGCGCCGGGACGATGGCCGCCGCCATGTGGCTGTGGCGGTGGCTGTGGTGGACGATCCGCGACGCCCACGAGAGCCAGGAGGCCAAGGCCGGCCTGGCCGTCGCGGAGGAGCGGCTGCGCTTCGCCCGCGATCTGCACGACCTGCTCGGGCACAGCCTGTCGGTCATCACGCTGAAGAGCGAACTGGCGGCCAAGCTCGCCACCAAGGACCCCGGCCGGGCGGCCCGGGAGATGGCCGACGTACGCCGCCTGGCCGGCGAGTCGCTCACCGAGGTCCAGCTGGCCGTGGACGGCTACCACGGGCTCGACCTGCACGAGGAGCTCGACGGCGTGCGCGCCGCGCTGGAGGCGGCGGGCACCCGCTGCACGGTCGAGGCCAGGACCGACGGCCTGTCACCCGGCGCCCGCGCGCTGCTCGCGTGGGTGGTGCGCGAGGGCGCCACCAACGTGCTCAAGCACAGTGCCGCCACGCGGTGCGCGATCGTCATCGACGGCGGCGTGCTGGAGATGCGCAACGACGGGGTGCACGGCTCCCCGGCCGGGGGCGGCACCGGGCTGCGCGGGCTCTGCGAGCGGATGACCGCCGTGGGCGGCTCTCTGTCGGCGGGGCCCACCTCCACCGGCGAGTTCCTGCTGCGGGCGGTGGTGCCCGCATGAGAAGACGCGCGACCAAGCTGGACAAGATCCGGTGGCTCATCGTCTACTCCACCGACATCATCCACCTGGTGGCCCTGATCGGCCTGGCCGAGCTGTACCTCCGGTGGCGTTTCGGCCTGCCCGGATGGGCGGCCGGCTGCGCGGCCGTCCTGCTGGCCGCGCTCGTCGCGCTGGCCGCCCGGTCGTTCCGGATCGCGGTCAGGGGCGGCTCGCGTCCCACGATCCTGCTGGCCGTGACCGGGGTCATCGCGCTGCTGCTGTCGGCGATCCCGGTCGTCTGGGCGCCCGTGCTGTGGGTGGGGATGCTGACGCCGTTCGGGCGGCGGCGCACCGTCACGCTCGCCGCCGTCGGGTCGGTCCTGGCGGTCAACGGCTACGTGGCGCTGGTCAGCGGCTGGTCGTGGGCGCTCTTCGCGTTCCAGGCGCTGCTGACGGCGCTCGTCGTGGGCTGCGTCCTGGCCAACCTGTGGCTCTGGCGGGTGGCCAAGGAGGCGCACGAGGGGCAGGAGGCCAAGGCCAGGCTGGCCGTGTCGGAGGAGCGGCTGAGGTTCGCCCGCGACCTCAACGACCTGCTCGGGCAGAGCCTCGCCGACATCTCCGCCAGGACGGCGGGCGCACAGGAGGCGCTGGAGACCGATCCGGCGGCGGCCGGGCGCGAGATGTTCGAGGTCCGCGACCTGACCAGGCAGGCGCTGCGCGAGGTGCGCGCCACCGTGCAGAGCTACCGGGCGCTGGACCTCGACGAGGTCCTGTCCAGCGTGCGCGCGGTGCTGGAGGCGGCGGACGTGAGCTGCACCGTGCGCGCCGACACGGCCGCGCTGAGCGCCGAGACCCGCACGCTGCTGGCCACCATCGTGCGCGAGGGCGCGACCAACGTGCTCAAGCACAGCGAGGCGGGGCACTGCACGATCACGATCACGGATGGGGTGCTGGAGATGTCCAACGACGGGGTGAACGGGCCGGTGGGCGACCACGCCCCCAACGGCCTCGGCGGGCTGGCCGGGCGAGTCCGGGCGGCGGGCGGCACGCTGTCCGCCGCGCCCACCGCGGAGGGTTCCTACCTGCTCAGAGCGGCGGTACGGGCATGACGACGCGGGTGCTCCTGGCCGACGACGAGCACCTGATCCGCGGCGCCCTCGCCGCCCTGCTCAACCTGGAGGACGGCATCGACGTGGTGGCGCAGGTGGGCCGGGGCGACGAGGTGCTGGCCGCGGTCACCGAGCACCGGCCCGACGTGGCGGTGCTCGACATCGAGATGCCCGGCATGGACGGCCTGAGCGCGGCCGAGCAGATCAGCTCCCAGTGCAAGATCGTGATTCTGACCAGCCTCGGCCGTCCCGGCTACCTGCGACGGGCGATGGCGGCGGGCGTGAGCGGGTTCCTGGGCAAGGACGCCTCGGCCGAGGAGCTGGCCATGGCGATCCGCAAGGTCCAGGCGGGCGGCCGCTACCTCGACGCGGAGCTGGCCGCGGCGGCCATGGCGGCCGGTGACAGCCCGCTCACCGAACGGGAACGCGACGCCCTGCGGCTGGCCGGCGACGGGGCCACGATCGCCAGGATCGCGGCCGAGCTGCACCTGACGGAGGGCACCGTACGCAACTACCTGTCCAGCGCGATGACCAAGCTGGGTGCCCAGAACCGGCTCGAAGCCATTCGCACCGCCCAGCGGATGGGTTGGCTTTGATCTGATTCCTTCAAGTTTGTGTAAGTGCAGCCGTACCCCCTTGACCTGCGGGTATCTCCCGGGCCTGAAGGGGGGCCGGCATGGCGACTCACGACGCCCATCAAGAGCACCTGGGCCACATCGTCTTCATCACGGCGGCCGCGGCGATCGGCGGGTTCCTGTTCGGCTATGACAGCGCCGTCATCAACGGCGCCGTCGTCGGCATCCAGAAGTACTTCGCGGTGGGCGCCGTCGAGATCGGGCTCGTGGTCGCGATCGCGCTGCTCGGCTCCGCCCTCGGCGCCTGGGTGGGCGGCGGGCTGGCCGACCGGCTGGGCCGTACCAGGACGATGCAGGTGGCGGCGATCGTGTTCGCCATCAGCTCGATCGGGCAGATGCTGCCGTTCGCCATCTGGGACCTCGCCCTCTGGCGCATCATCGCGGGCGTCGCGATCGGGATGGCCTCGGTGCTCGGGCCCACCTACATCGCCGAGGTCTCGCCGCCCGCCTACCGCGGGCGGCTGGGCTCGTTCCAGCAGCTCGCGATCGTGCTCGGCATCGCCGTGTCCCAGCTGGTCAACTACGCGATCGCGCGGCTGGCCGGCGGGAACGTCAACAACGAGGTGTGGGGGTTGCAGGCCTGGCAGTGGATGCTGGGCGCGTGTGTCGTGCCGGCCCTGCTCTACCTGCTGTTCGCCCTGACGATCCCCGAGTCGCCCCGATACCTGATTATGGCCGGTCGTCCCAGGCAGGCTCGCAGGGTGCTGGCCGAGGTCGAGGGCTCCGAGGTGGACCTGGACGCCCGGGTGGCCGAGATCCAGCACGTGCTCCAGACCGAGCGCAGGCCGACGATGAGGGACCTGCGCGGGCCGCGGCTGGGGCTGCGGGGCATCGTGTGGATCGGCATCACCCTGTCGGCGTTCCAGCAGCTCGTCGGCATCAATGTGATCTTCTACTACTCGTCCGTGCTCTGGCAGTCGGTGGGCATCACACAGAGCGAGTCGCTGCTGATCAGCTTCTCCAGCTCGGTCATCAACATCGTCGGCACGTTCATCGCGATCTCGCTGGTCGACAAGATCGGGCGCAAGCCCCTGCTGCTCATCGGCTCGGCGGGCATGGCTCTCTCGCTCGGCACCGCCGCCTGGGCGTTCAGCACCGCCGAGAAGATCGGGAACACGGTCACCCTGCCGAGCCCGCAGGGCATGATCGCGCTCATCGCCGCGAACACGTTCGTGCTGTTCTTTGCTCTGTCGTGGGGTGTGGTGGTCTGGGTGCTGTTGGGAGAGATGTTCCCCAACCGGATCCGTGCCGCCGCGCTCGGTGTGGCCGCGTCGGCGCAGTGGATCGCCAACTGGGCGGTCACCGTGTCGTTCCCGGCCCTCTCGGAGTGGAACCTGCCTGCCACCTACGCCGGGTACGCCTGCTTCGCCACGCTGTCCTTCCTCTTCGTCGTCAAATGGGTCAAGGAAACGAAGGGCCGCAAGCTGGAGGAGATGGGCTGACGCGCGGGCGGGGTCAGGGACGGCGGTGGGCGCGCCGGCGGATCGCGCTGAAGATCATCGCCCCGATCCAGATGAAGAGCACCACCTTGAGCAGCCCCCAGCCGCCGAAGATCAGCCCCACGATCCCGACCACGAACAGGATCGGAAGGAAGGGCCCCGGCCCGGGGTGATGGTGGCGATGCGACCGGTGGGGCCGCCGGCCCCCCTCATGCCGCAGGTCGCGGTGGGCCTGCCGCATGGACTGCATCTGCGCCCGCTGCGCCTTCATGGCCGCGCGCCAGTCGTCCGGCCCAGGTACGGCAGGGCCGGGGTGGTAGCGCGGGCCGGGGCCGGGCAGGTCGGCCGTCACCTGGGCCAGGTCGCCGGCGGTGCGCGCGGCGAGGGCCTGGTCGAGGCGCTGGTCCAGCTCCTCGTGGTCGAGCCGGCCCTGCGCGAAGTGCTCACGCAGGGCGGTCATCGTGTGCTCGCGTTCGGCGTCGCCGATGCGGAGGTCGCGGGGATCCATGACAGGGGGCTCCTTCTCTCCGAGCCGGCTTCTCGCTGCGGCACCGGTCATGAGGTCACTCCTCACCCGGATCGCCGTCGGCCAGGATCTGGTAGAGCTTGCGCCGGGTCTCAACAAGAGTCTTACGCGCTTCGCGGATCTGCGCGTCGCTCCCGGTCTGCAGAACCTGCATGAGTGCGAACGCCGACTGGCGGGTGAGGTCCCACATGTCGGCTGTGTTCTCGTCGATGTCGGGACGCATCTCGTCCCACGGGGCGCGCACCTCGTCGGGGTGCGCGTCGATGTAGGCGCGGCCCTCGTCCGTGAGGCGGAAGGTCTTGCGGCCCTCGTTCTCCTGCGCGACGACCAGGCCCTCGTCCGTGAGCTGCTGCAACGCCGGGTAGACGGCGCCCGGACTGGGCTTCCAGCCGCCCTCGCTGCGCTCGGCGATCTCCTGGATGATCTGGTAGCCGTTGCGCGGCTGCTCGGCGAGCAGCGCCAGGATCGCGGCGCGGACGTCGCCCCGCTTGGCCTTGCGGCCTCGGCCGCCCCAGCCGCCCCGGTGCTGGCCCCACGGTGCGCCGGGCCCCCACGGCCCACGCCCGAACTCGGGAGGGAACGGGCGCCTGCCCCGGTGCCTCTCCTCGTGCGGTCCCTGGTGGTGGTGATGGTGGCGGTGCCCGCCCTGCTGCCAGGCGCCGGCCATGGCCCTCATGGCGTCGCGCGCCGCGCGCTTGAACTCGCGGGCGTCGGGCCACTGCCCGCCCGCCGCCTGTGCTGAGGTCATGATGGTTCCTCCTTCTGACTGTTCTAGATGCTTCAAAGATATATCGACAACATGTCGTAGGCAACACTTGGCGCGAAGTGAGACAGATCACGAAAAAGTTGCGGAATCGGGGAACAGGATGCCGGGCGGCCTCGTTGTTCAAAGCAGACGAGGTCGTTCCGCGTCGGCAGGGCTGGGGGGTGCTGTCGCCGTGGAGACGACCTCGTCTGCGTTTCACGGGTACGTCGTTTTCACGGGTACGTTCGTTTTCACGGGTACGTCGCCGACCGGCCCGGGCGGCCGTTGAGGCGGGTGGGACGGGGCCGACGCGGGGCCACGGGCTTTGCCGTACAGTCCGGATCATGATGGGTCACACGCACGCGATGACGGGAGCCATCGCCTGGCTGGGGCTCGCGCCGGGGCTCGCGGCGCTGCCGATGGTCATGGAGTCCAGCCGGTTCATCGAGACCGGCATCATGGCGGGCGCGTTAGGCCCGTCCGAGCTCGTCGCCGGGGCGATCGTCTGCGCGGGCGCGGCGATGCTGCCCGACCTCGACCATCCCAGCGCGACGATCGCGCAGACCTTCGGTCCGGTCACCTGGATGCTGAGCAAGGCGGTCAACTGGCTGGGCGGCGGTCACCGGGGGGCCACCCACTCGCTGGCCTTCGCGGTCGCGATGGGGTTAGGCGCCCACTGGCTGGCCAGCACCTATCCGCTCGGCCGCGCCATCATGGTCGTGCTGCTCATCGGGCTCGCGCTGCGCGCCATCGGCGTCGGCATCCCCGGCAACAAGATGGGGTCGGCCCTGGTCAACATCGGGCTCACGGCCGGGCTCTACGCGGTGTTCCTCTCCCAGGGGGTGGGTTACGCCTGGCTGGGCCTGGCGGTGGGGATCGGCTGCCTGATCCACGTCGTGGGCGACTGCATGACCGAGCGCGGGTGCCCGGTGCTCTGGCCGCTGTCGGTGAAGTTCCTGCTGCCGTGGAAGATCGGTATCAAGACGGGCCGGAAGTTCGAGCAGAAGATCCTCGCCCCGTTGCTGTCCGTCGCCATCGTCGGCCTGCTGTTCGTCCGCCTCGGACCGGTTTAAGTTGATGTCGAGATACTTTTCCGGATATCTTGATATCGAGACATCCGCCGCGGCCTGTGGAGTTAGGGTCACCTAACGTACTGATCGCTTCCTCCGTGCGGCAGGATTCAAAGGAGCAACTGTCTATGGAGGAGGGCGAATCACCGTGTCCGCGAACAGCTTCGGCAGCCGTGACACGCTGCGCGTCGGCGACGCGTCATATGAGATTTTCCGGCTGGACGCCGTCGAGGGTGCTGCCCGCCTCCCGTACAGCCTGAAGATCCTGCTGGAAAACCTCCTCCGCACCGAGGACGGCGCCAACATCACCGCCGACCACATCCGCGCCGTGGGCGGCTGGGACCCTGAGGCCGCGCCGAGCGTGGAGATCCAGTTCACCCCGGCCCGCGTCATCATGCAGGACTTCACCGGCGTGCCCTGCGTCGTCGACCTGGCCACCATGCGCGAGGCCGTGCGCGATCTGGGCGGCGACCCGGCCCGCATCAACCCGCTGGCCCCGGCCGAGATGGTCATCGACCACTCGGTCATCGTCGACTACTTCGGTCACCCCGACGCCTTCCAGCGCAACGTCGAGCGCGAGTACGAACGCAACCGCGAGCGCTACCAGTTCCTGCGCTGGGGCCAGACGGCCTTCGACGAGTTCAAGGTGGTGCCGCCCGGCACCGGCATCGTGCACCAGGTCAACATCGAGCACCTGGCCCGCGTGGTGATGACCCGCGACGGCAAGGCCTATCCCGACACCTGCGTCGGCACCGACTCCCACACCACGATGGAGAACGGCATCGGCGTGCTCGGCTGGGGCGTCGGCGGCATCGAGGCCGAGGCCGCGATGCTCGGCCAGCCGATCTCCATGCTGATCCCGCGCGTGGTCGGCTTCAAGCTCAACGGCAAGCTGCCCGCCGGGGCCACCGCCACCGACCTCGTGCTGACGATCACCGAGATCCTGCGCAAGCACGGCGTGGTGGGCAAGTTCGTCGAGTTCTACGGCGAGGGCGTCTCGTCCGTGCCGCTGGCCGACCGGGCCACCATCGGCAACATGAGCCCCGAGTTCGGCTCCACCTGCGCCATCTTCCCGATCGACGGCCAGACCGTCGACTACCTCCGGCTGACCGGCCGCTCCGAGGAGCAGATCGCGCTCGTCGAGGCCTACGCCAAGGCCCAGGGCCTCTGGCTCGACCCGTCGGCGCCCGAGCCGGTCTTCTCCGAGTACATCGAGCTCGACCTCGGCACCGTCGTCCCGTCGATCGCCGGCCCCAAGCGCCCGCAGGACCGCATCGAGATCTCCGACGCCAAGCGGGCCTGGCGCGCGGCCGTCAAGGACTACGCCCCGACCGTCCTCGGCCCGGCCGACGAGGCGTCCGAGGAGTCCTTCCCGGCGTCCGACTCCCCGGCCATCAGCCACGGCGGCAACGGCGACCAGCCGCACGCCCCCGAGCTCGACGGCTCACGTCCGCACAGGAAGGTGCGGGTCACGCTGGCCGACGGCACCTCCTTCGAGATCGACCACGGCATCGTCTCCATCGCCGCGATCACCTCGTGCACCAACACCTCCAACCCGTACGTCATGCTCGGCGCCGCCCTGCTGGCCCGCAACGCCGTGGAGAAGGGCCTGACCCGCAAGCCGTGGGTCAAGACCTCGCTGGCGCCCGGCTCGCAGGTCGTCACCGGCTACTTCGAGCGCTCGGGGCTCCAGCCCTACCTCGACAAGATCGGCTTCAACCTCGTCGGCTACGGCTGCACCACCTGCATCGGCAACTCCGGGCCGCTGATCCCGGAGATCTCCGAGGCGATCCAGGCCAACGACCTCGCGGTCACCGCCGTGCTGTCCGGCAACCGCAACTTCGAGGGCCGCATCAACCCCGACGTGAAGATGAACTACCTGGCCTCGCCGCCGCTCGTGGTGGCCTACGCGCTGGCCGGCACCATGGACATCGACCTCGACACCGAGCCGCTCGCCGTCGGCGCCGACGGCGAGCCGGTGTTCCTGCGCGACATCTGGCCGGCGCCCGAGGAGATCTCGGCCGTGGTCAACTCCTCGATCGGGCGCGACATGTTCGAGCGTGACTACGCCGACGTGTTCAAGGGCGACGACCACTGGCGGTCGCTGCCGATCCCGACGGGCGACACCTTCGAGTGGGACCCCGACTCGACCTACGTCCGCAAGGCCCCCTACTTCGAGGGCATGCCGTCGTCCCCCGAGCCGGTGTCCGACATCTCCGGCGCGCGGGTGCTGGTCAAGGTGGGCGACTCGGTCACCACCGACCACATCTCGCCGGCCGGCTCGATCAAGGTCGGCACCCCCGCCGCCCAGTACCTCCAGGCGCACGGGGTCGAGGTCCGCGACTTCAACTCCTACGGCTCGCGGCGCGGCAACCACGAGGTGATGATCCGGGGCACCTTCGCCAACATCCGCCTGCGCAACCAGATCGCGCCGGGCACCGAGGGCGGCTACACCCGCGACTTCACCCAGCCCGAAGGCCCGGTGTCGTTCATCTACGACGCCTCGGTCAACTACGCCTCGGCGGGCACCCCGCTGGTCGTGCTGGCGGGCAAGGAGTACGGCTCCGGCTCGTCGCGTGACTGGGCGGCCAAGGGCACCGCGCTGCTCGGCGTCCGCGCCGTCATCGCCGAGTCCTACGAGCGCATCCACCGCTCCAACCTGATCGGCATGGGCGTGCTGCCGCTGCAGTACCCCGAGGGCGTCACGGCCGAGTCGCTCGGGCTGACCGGCGAGGAGACGTTCGACTTCACCGGCGTCGAGGAGCTCAACAAGGGCGGCATCCCGTCGACCGTGCACGTCAGGGCCGGCGACGTCGAGTTCGACGCGGTGGTGCGCATCGACACGCCCGGCGAGGCCGACTACTACCGGCACGGCGGCATCATGCAGTACGTCCTGCGTTCGCTGCTCGCCAAGTAGGTCACACGTCCCGCCTCCGTCGCCCGGCCATCAGCCGGACGGCGGCGGCGGGTGCCCGCCCGCCTCACCGGCGGCGCGGGAGGGCGCGATCCTCACGCGCCCGTCTCGGGGGAACCACCCGACCACCGGAGGCCGCCTCGTCGCCGCACCCGTGCGCGAGGCGGCTTCCGGGCATCCCGGGCCTTTCCCAAGCCGGTCATGGGCCCTATTTCCGGAGCCGGGCAGGAGCTCTGGTTCGCGGCGTCCGTCAGGGCCCCCATTCCGGAGCCGGGCAGGAGCTCTGGTTCGTGGAGCCGTCAGCGGCCTGATTCCCGGAGCCGGGAGCAGACTCGGTCGCCGAGGTCAGGAGACCCGGGAGGAGGCCGCCCTCCAGGTGTCGCAGGCCGCGGGGGAGACCGCGGTGAAGCCGCGCTTGAGCCAGTAAGCCCGGTTGCCTCCCGTGCCGTGACTGCGGCGATCGTCGTCGTCGCCGGTCGCTCTGGTCGCCTCCACCACGGCGGCCCAGTCGTCCTGACTCCGCGACAGCGATCCCCACACACTGCCGATGAACACCCCGGACAGACAGTCGGCCTGGAGCTCGTAGCGGCGGCCCAGCTCGGCCTGGCGCGCGTGGTCGGCTCGGATCCGGGCCTCGTAGTAGCGCCTGATCCCGGTCAGGCTCTGCACGTGGTGACCGTACTCGTGGGCGGCCACCTTGAGCGGATAGAGGTCGGTGCGGCCCTCGATCCAGTCGCCGGTGAGCAGGAAGACCAGGGTGCCCCGCTCGGTGCAGTAGAAGGCGGAGGCGCCGGAGGGCCAGCGGACGCCGCACACCCGCTGCTCGGGCTCGTCGTAGAACCGCACGGTGGGCTTCCGGAACGCCAGCCCGGCCCTGGCGAAGTGCGCGGACCACGACTTTTCCAGGCATTTCGCGATCACTCCAAAGTACTCCCGTGCTCGCGGCACGTTGCCCCACACGAGCGGCGGCTCCGGGCACGCTCGGGCGGCCAGCCTGCCGCTCCGCGCCAGCCGGGCGGGCGCTCCCGGCCCGGCAGCGCGGGGAGGGGAGAGCGCGGCAGCGGCGGAACGAGGCGATGCCTCGGCGGGGCCGGGAGGCAGGGTGAGGCAGGTGGCGCTCAGCGCGAACACCGCTGCCGAGAGCACCGCGCGGCCTCGAGGGCGGGCGCGTCCTGGGCGGGCGGGCGTCGCAGGAGTGCGCGGGGCGGGAGCGGGCTTCGCGTCGGCCGGAACGGCCTCGGCCGGAGAGCGGAGGAGCACGATCAAGCAGCTTAGAGCAGTGGGGCGCCGCGGACTCTGGCACGATGTGACGTGCCACCCGGCGAACCAACATTTCGCCGGGTGGCACGGCCTACTAGATGATGTCCGCGATCCACTCGGTGACTTCGCGGACGACATCGCCGGGGGCGATACCGACCCTTCTCGCGAACCTCTGGGGCGACACGCTGCGAACGTGTTCCACCATGGCCCAACTCGGTTTGTCCAGGCCCGTGTCCTCGCGGCCGATGGGAATGTGGTTGTCCCACCCGCGCTCGGTCGTGGTCAGTGGCACGATCACCTTGACCGCGGTCGCGGTGTTGAAGTCGTCGTTGCTGACGACGAGCACGGGCCTTCGGTAGCCCTGCTCGCGGCCGGTCGGCCTACATCACCCCGTCACGCTCGCATGTGCAATGGCAACGGAGAGTAAGGGTGATTGACTCGCCCCATGAATCCTGAAGCACTTGTGCTGATCGTCGGCGGGCTGGCGGTATTCGTGGGCGCGGTGGTGCAGGGCAGCGTGGGATTCGGGCTGGGGCTGGTGGGAGCGCCCGTGCTGACCCTGCTCGATCCGGCCGTGATGCCCGGCGCGATCCAGGTGGTCAACCTGACGTTGCCGGTGTTCACGCTGGCCGTGGAGTGGCGGCGGGTCGACTGGCGCGGGGTGGGCTTTGGGATGCTCGGGCGGCTGCCCGGTAGCGTCATCGGCGGCGTCATCGTGGTCTACATATCCGTCTACACCTTAGGCGTCTTCGTCGGTGTCATGGTGCTCGCCGCCGTGGGGCTGACCGCGCGGGCGCTGAGCGTGCCGCGCAACGGGGTGACGGTCACCGCGGCCGGGTTCGTGTCCGGCATCACCGGCACCGCCACCGGCATCGGCGGGCCGCCCATCGCGCTGGTCTACCAGAGCGCCAAGGGGGCGCAGATCAGGGCCACGCTGGCGATGTTCTTCTTCCTGAGCGCCGCGCAGTCGCTGGTCATCCTGGCCGTCGTCGACCGGCTTCCGGCGCGGGCGCTGACGACGGGCGCGACCCTCATCGTGCCGATGATCCTCGGGTTCCTGGTCTCCGGGCCGCTGCGGAGATATCTGGACGGGGGCCGGGTGCGGGCCGCCATCCTGCTGGTGGCCGCGATCTCGGCCCTGGTCCTCATCATCCAGAGCCTTGCCGCGTGACCGGTGCGAAGGCGCGCCTCGGCGGCCGGTACGAGACTCTGCGACCGCCGACGGGCCGCCCGCGAGCGTCGGCCGAGGTCAGTCGCGGCCCTGCCAGGTGCACAGGCAGGCCTGGTTGCCCTCGGGGTCGGCGAGCACCCAGAAGCTCGGCGCCTCCGCGTCGCTGACCAGCGTGCCGCCGGCGGCGAGCGCCGCGGCGACGCGTGGCTCCACCTGCGCGGGATCCAGCCAGATGTCGAGATGCCAGCGCTGGCGGGGCTCCCCGCCGCCGGAGGTCTGGAACCACACGGTCGGCAGGACGCCGGCCGGGTCGCGGACCTCGTCGCCGGAGCCGGGGCCGGACAGGTGCTCCATCGCCAGCACCGCGGCCCAGAACGGTGCGATCACGGCTGGGCCCGGGGTGTCGAGGGCGAGTTCGAGCCGGGAGACGCCGGAGGACTCCAGCCGTACCCCGGCGTCGGCGGCGACGGCGGAGATGGCGCGGGCGAGCCGGATGTCACGGTCTATGACCGCGTGCTCGTCGTGGCTGCTCAACCGAACGTCCACGTGGGTGTGGCGCAGGGTGAGCTCGGGATGATGGTTCATCTCCTCGGCCGCCGCGCCGATGGCGTTGACGATCGAGAGCCCGGTCGCGAAGTCCTTGGTGTGGATGCGGGTCTGCAGGCCGCCGAGCAGGTAGGCCCACCCGTCCAGCCGCTCGGCCTCGATCTGTTGTCCGGTCAGCTTGGTCACAGGGCATCTTCGCACGGCAGGACCCGACGACGAGCACCGGTCGCCCGGCCCGCACGTTTCTGGATTGTTACCCGGAACAACAAATCGTGCGCATCAGGGGTCTTCCAAAGCAGGCCGTACCGGAATACGTTGCCGCAAACAACATTCATCCGGGTGCCTCCGGAAGAAAGGACCCTGCACCATGCGCATGGGGATCCTCAGCCTGACCGCCGCAGCCGCCGCGCTCGCCCTCGGTCTCACCGCCTGCGGGGGCGACAGCGGTCAGACCGGCGCCACTTCGACGGCAGAGAGTTCACAGAAGGCCGGGAAGATCGGCGTCATCCTGCCCGACAGCAAATCCTCGGCCCGCTGGGAGACGGCGGACCGCAAATACCTGGAAGAGGCGTTCAAGGCCGCGGGTGTGGCCTACGACATCCAGAACGCGCAGAACGACAAGACCGCGTTCCAGACCATTGCCGACCAGATGATGACCAACGGCGCCACCGTGCTGATGATCGTCAACCTGGACAGCGGCACCGGCAAGTCCGTCATCGAGAAGGCCAAGTCGCGAGGCGTGGCGACCATCGACTACGACCGGCTGACCCTGGGCGGCGGCGCCGCCTTCTACGTCAGCTTCGACAACACCAAGGTCGGCACCCTGCAGGGTGAGGGCCTGAGCAAGTGCCTGGCCGACAAGAAGGCCGACAAGCCGATCGTGGCCTACCTCAACGGCTCCCCGACCGACAACAACGCCACCCTGTTCAAGCAGGGCTACGACGGCGTGCTCAAGCCGAAGTTCGACGCCGGCGAGTACGTCAAGGGCCCCGACCAGGCCGTCCCCGAATGGGACAACACCCAGGCCGGCACGATCTTCGAGCAGATGCTCACCACCGAGCCCAAGATCGCCGGCGTGCTGGCGGCCAACGACGGCCTCGGCAACGCCGCCATCACCGTGCTGAAGAAGAACAACCTCAACGGCAAGGTGCCGGTCACCGGCCAGGACGCCACCGTCCAGGGCCTGCAGAACATCCTCGCGGGCGACCAGTGCATGACCGTCTACAAGGCCGTCAAGAAGGAGGCCGACGCGGCGGCCAAGCTCGCGGTCGCGCTGGCCAAGGGCGAGAAGCCGACGGCGAGCGGCAGCGTCAAGGACCCGGAGAGCGGCCAGGACGTCCCGTCCGAGCTGCTCGACCCGCAGGCCATCACCTTCGAGAACGTCAAGGACGTCGTGGCCGACGGTTACGTCGCCAAGGAGGACCTGTGCACCGGTGACTTCGCCGCCAAGTGCACCGAGGCCGGCATCCAGTAACCGGCGTCCAGTAACAGAGCGGAACAGGGCACGACCCTCGCCACGAACGGGGGCCGTGCCCTTCCCCGAGGGAGACCCATGACCCCCCTGCTCGAAGTGCGCGGGATCGACAAGAGCTTCGGCCCGGTGCAGGTCCTGCACGACGTCACCTTCTCGGCCTACGCCGGCGAGGTGACCGCGCTGGTCGGCGACAACGGCGCCGGCAAGTCGACATTGGTCAAGTGTGTCGGCGGCATCCATCCCATCGACGCCGGCGAGATCGTCTTCGACGGCCGGCCCGTGCAGGTGCACGGCCCGCGCGACGCCGGCGAGCTCGGCATCGAGATCGTCTACCAGGATCTGGCGCTCTGCGACAACCTGGACATCGTCCAGAACATGTTCCTCGGCAGGGAGCGCAAGAACGGCCTCGTGCTCGACGAGGCCACGATGGAGGAGCTCGCCGGCGAGACGCTCGAAGGGCTGTCCGTCCGCACCGTGAAGTCGATCCGGCAGCGGGTCTCCAGCCTGTCGGGCGGGCAGCGGCAGACCGTCGCCATCGCCAAGGCCGTGCTGTGGGACAGCAAGGTGGTCATCCTCGACGAGCCGACCGCGGCGCTGGGCGTCGCGCAGACCGCGCAGGTGCTGGAGCTGGTGCGCCGGCTGGCCGACAAGGGCCTGGCCGTCGTCCTCATCTCGCACAACATGAACGACGTGTTCGCCGTCTCCGACCGGATCGCGGCCCTCTACCTGGGCAGGATGGCCGCCCAGGTGAGGACGGCCGACGTGACCCACGCCCAGATCGTCGAACTGATCACCTCCGGCCGGAGCGGAGACCTCGGCCTCAAGAACGGGACCGCACCATGAGCAAGGTCAAGGAACTTCCGGGCGAGGCCGTCGTCGCGGCGGCCAGCTCACCGTCCATCACCAACAGCTCGCGTGCCTACCTGGAGCGGGTCCGCGGCGGCGACATGGGCGCGCTTCCCGCGGTCTTCGGGCTGCTGGTCCTCTGCACGGCCTTCGCCCTGGCCCGGCCCTCCTTCCTCACCGCCATCAACTTCGCCAACCTGTTCACCCAGGGCGCGGCGATCACGGTGATCGCGATGGGCCTGGTGTTCGTCCTGCTGCTCGGCGAGATCGACCTGTCGGCCGGGTTCACCAGCGGCGTCTGCGCCGCCGTCCTCGCGGTCACGCTGACCGAGATGGGCCTGCCGTGGTACGTGGCCGTGCTCGCGGCGATCGTCAGCGGCGTGATCATCGGCACCATGCTCGGCACCCTGGTCGCCAAGGTGGGCATCCCGTCGTTCGTGGTGACGCTGGCCGCGTTCCTCGCCTTCCAGGGGCTCGCCCTGGTGCTGGTGAGCGAGGGCACCAACATCTCGATCAACGACCCGGTGATCAAGGCGATCGCGCAGAAGAACCTGCCCCCGGCCCTCGGCTGGGGACTGTACGCCGGGTGCGTCGCGGCGTACGCGCTGGTCCAGCTCACCCGGGCTCGCAAGCGCGCCCGGCGCGGCCTGGTCGCCGAGCCGCTCTCCATGATCGCGGGCCGGGTGGGCGCCCTGGCCGTCGTCGCCGGCGTCGCGGTGTACGTGCTCAACCTCGAACGCAGCTTCAACCCGGAGTTCGCCTCGCTCACCGGGGTGCCGATCGTGGTGCCGGTCATCCTCGCGCTGCTCGTGCTGTGGACGTTCGTGCTGAGCCGCACCGCGTTCGGACGGCACCTGTACGCGGTCGGCGGCAACGCGGAGGCGGCCCGGCGGGCGGGCATCGCGGTGGACCGGATCCGGATCAGCGCGTTCGTGATCTGCTCCTCGATGGCCGCCGTCGGCGGGGTGATCGCGGCCTCGCGGGCCAGCTCGGTCGACCCGAACACCGGCGGCAGTTCCGTGCTCCTCTACGCTGTGGGCGCGGCCGTCATCGGCGGGACCAGCCTGTTCGGGGGCAAGGGCAGGGCGCTCGACGCGATTCTCGGCGGCGCGGTCATCGCCGTGATCGAGAACGGCATGGGGCTGATGCAGTACGGCGCGAGTGTGAAGTACCTGGTGACCGGGTTCGTCCTGTTGCTCGCCGCCGGTGTGGACGCCCTGGCGCGCAAGCGGGCGGCTGCCGCTGGTCTAAGGTGATCAGCGACTTCCACCCTCGTAAGGACAACCAGACGATGCGTGCCGGCCCCTCGCAGGAGGACATCAGGCGCCACAACCTCGGCGCGCTGCTGCGGCACGTGCACCTCGGGGGGCCGACGTCGCGGGCCGAGCTCACCTCCAAGATGGGCCTCAACCGCAGCACGATCATGGCGCTCACCTCCGATCTCACCGCCGCCGGGCTGGTGCGGGAGGAGCTGCCGCGCGAGACGGGCCGGGCCGGCCGCCCCTCGCTGGTGGTGCGCCCGGAGTCGTCACGGGTCTACGTGTTCGCCTTCGACGTGGGGCCCGACCGGCTGGCGGTGGCCCGGGTGGGGCTCGGCGGGACGATTCTCGACCGCAGGGAGGCCGTACGCCGGCGCGGTCCCTTCGAGCTGGAGGAGCTGGCCGGGATGCTGGCCGGGTTCGCCCGGCAGATGCGGCGCAAGACGCGGGCCGACACGGTCTGCGTGGGCGCCGCCGCGGCCGTCTCGGGCGGGGTGCGCAAGGGTGACGGCGTGATCAGGTTCGGCCCCAACCTGCAGGCCGAGGAGATCCCGTTCGGCGAGGAGCTGGGCCGCAGGCTGGGCCTCGGGCTGCCGGTCAGCGTGGGCAACGACGCCAACCTGGCGGCGCTGGCCGAGCACAGCCGGGGCGTCGGCGTCGCCGTACGTGACCTGATCTACCTGCACGGCGACGTCGGCATCGGCGGCGGCATCATCGCGGGCGGTCACCTGCTCGGCGGCCACGAGGGCTACGGTGGCGAGGTCGGCCACATGGTGGTCAATCCCGGCGGGCGAGTCTGCGGCTGCGGCTCGCGCGGCTGCCTGGAGGCCGAGGTGGGCGAGCGGGCGCTGCTGGAGGCGGCGGGCAAGCTCGGCGGCGGCCAGCACGGCCGCGACGCGGTGCGGGCGGTGGTGGACGCGGCCGACCGGGGCGACATCGTCGCGCAGGAGGCGCTGAAGAGGGTCGGCGACTGGCTCGGGCTGGGCGTCGCCAACCTGGTCAACATCTTCAACCCCGAGATGGTCATCTTCGGCGGCATGCTCAGGGAGATCTATCTGGGGTCGGCGGCCCAGGTGCGCAGCCGGATGGCGCTGCACGCCATGGCTCCCCAGCGGGAGCGGCTCCGGTTGCGCACCTCGGCGCTGGCCGACGACGCGACGCTCGTGGGCGCGGCCGAGCTGGCCTTCGCCCACGTGCTCGCGGACCCGCTCGAGGTGCTGGCGCGGGTCACCGGCTGACGTCAGGCGACGCGCGCGTTGGACACGGTCCAGGTGTTGCAGTAGCGGGCCGAGCCGCCGTTGTAACCGCGGTTCTGCCAGTAGGCGAGGTTGCGCGGCTTGCCGTGGGCCTTGCTCTCGGTGCCCCTGGACACCGCGTCGGTCCACTGGTCCCAGGTGATGCCGGTGTTGAGCGTGTCGAGCGTGGCGCTGTAGAAGAGGCCGGCGAAGCACTCGGCCTGCATCTCCAGGCGGTGGCTGAGGATGGTGCGGGCCTGACCGCGGGCGCGCCAGTAGAGCCTGTTCTGCGCGTCCAGGATGCCGGTGAGCTCCTGCACGTGGTGGCCCCACTCGTGGGCGGCGGAGTGGGCGATGTTCATCCGGAACGGGTCGCGCAGGTCACGCTTCATGATGCGGATCACGACCGTCCGCTGCACGGGGCAGTACTGTGCGCCGTTGTTGGTGATCTTGCCGCAGACCGAGCTACTGCCGGTGGTGATGGTGACCTTGGGCGGGGTGTACCTCAGCCCGGCGGCCCTGAAGCGGGCGGCCCAGAAGCGGTCGGCGCAGCGGGCCATCGCCCGGTGGAAGGTCTTGAGGGAGGCGGTGCTGCCCCGGGTGATGTCGGGGGCCCCGCACGACTGCGGTGACGGCGTACCGGAGCGGTAGATCTTGTTCTTGGTCAGTACGGCGGGCGGTGCGGCGATCTCGGCCGCAGCGGAGGGCTTGGCGGTCTCCGCGTTGGCGGTGCCGGTCAGGACCAGGCCCACGGTGATGCAGACGGATGCTGCGACAAGGGGAATACGCACGATCGCGGATACTAGACCAGTTAATGCGAATTTGTTTACTAATTCTTTGCTTTTGCCATGAAACCCACAGCGCGGCCGCGCCGGTGTGACGCGGCCGCCCCAAGGTCGTGACTAGGAGACGTAGCGCGCCGAGACGCGCCAGGTGTTGCAGGAGCCGGGTGAGCCGGAGTTGAAGCCGCGGTTCATCCAGAAGGCCTGCGTGGGGCCCTTGCCATGGTCGTTCTGCGCCCAGGCCTTGGCACCGTTCTGGCGGAACCACTCGACGGTGTGGTCCCACTCGGCCGGGTCGACGGGGAGCGTGTTCCTGATCGTGCTCATGAAGGCCGCGGAGAAGCACTCGGCCTGGAGCTCGGAGCGGCGCGAGAGCTGCAGCTGGCCCGAGCGGCCGGTGCTGTTCCTGGCGGACCAGTAGTAGTTCCAGATGCCGGACACCTGCTGGACGTGGTGACCGTACTCGTGGGCCATCAGGCGGGTGATGCCCAGCGCGTACGGCCTGCGCAGCTGCGTCTTGGTGATGAGCATGTACATCGTGCGGTCGGCCGAGCAGTAGACGCCGTCGGCGCCCGCGCTCCAGGGGCCGCAGGGCGTGCGCACCTTCTTGGTGATGATGCGCAGCCGGGGCTTGCTGAAGGGCAGGCCGGCCTTACGGAACTGGGTGGCCCACGACCGGTTCAGGCAGTTGGTCACCCGAGTCAGGAAGCGCTTGTAGGCGGCGGTGCTGCCGCGCGGGAGCGAGCCGGGCGAGCAGTTGGATGACGCGAGCCGTCCGGTCTTGTACAGCGGGTTGGCCGTCGCCGCCGCCTTGCCTCTCGGTGGGGCCGTGACCTGCTGTTGTGCCTGGCCGGTGGGCTGTGTTGCGGCTGACGCCGTGCCCGTGCCCGCCAGCCCGATCACCGCGCCGGCCGCCACGAGAGTCGTCAGTGTCTTCAGGGGGAGAGTGTTCATAATGAGTGAAAGACTAGGTCAAGATCGTACAAATGTGGGCGCAATTGACTCGATGGAGTCAGCGTGACGACCACGAACTAGACTCGATCCGTTGGCGCACAGAAGCAGAGGGGATCGCATCCGTGAGCGGGTTGCTGGGCTCGGTTGAGGGACCGCACGACGTCAAACGGCTCGATGTCGAGGAGCTGCCGAGGCTGGCGGGGGAGATCCGTGACCTGCTCGTCGACGTGTGCGCCCGCCTGGGCGGGCACCTGGGGCCCAACCTGGGCGTGGTCGAGCTGACGATCGCCATCCACCGGGTCTTCGACTCGCCCGGCGACCCCGTCGTCTGGGACACCGGTCACCAGGCCTACGTGCACAAGCTGCTCACCGGCCGGGCCGCCGGATTCGACGCGCTCAAGCAGGAGGGCGGCCTGTCCGGCTACCCGAGCCAGGCCGAGTCCGAGCACGACTTCGTGGAAAACTCGCACGCCTCCACCGCGCTGTCCTACGCCGACGGCCTGGCCAAGGCGTTCAAGCTGCGCGGCGAGCGCGACCGTACGGTGGTCGCGGTGATCGGCGACGGCGCGCTCACCGGCGGCATGGCCTGGGAGGCGCTCAACAACATCGCGGCCGTCAAGGACCTGCCGGTCGTCATCGTGGTCAACGACAACGGCCGCTCCTACTCGCCGACCATCGGCGGGCTCGCCTCCCACCTGTCCAAGCTGCGGGTCACCCGCCGCTACGAGGAGGTGCTCGAGTACGTCAAGGAGAAGATCGGGAACGTTCCCGTCCTCTACGACGCGCTCCACGGCTTCAAGAAGGGCGTCAAGGACATCCTGGCCCCGCAGGCCATGTTCGAGGACCTCGGACTCAAGTACATCGGCCCGATCGACGGCCACGACGAGCAGGCCATGGAGGCGGCGCTGCGCACCGCCCGCGACTTCCGCGGCCCGGTCATCGTGCACGCGCTGACCCAGAAGGGCCGCGGCTACACCCCGGCCGAGGAGCACGACGAGGACCAGTTCCACTCGCCCGGCGCGTTCGACCGCGAGACCGGCGCCGAGAAGCCCAAGGGCCGCATCTGGACCAACGTGTTCAGCGAGGAGCTGGTCAGGCTGGGCAAGGAGCGCGAGGATCTGGTCGCGATCACCGCGGCCATGCTCCACCCGACCGGCCTGGCCGCCTTCGCCGACGCCTACCCCGAGCGCATCTACGACGTCGGCATCGCCGAGCAGCACGCGCTGACCAGCGCGGCCGGCCTCGCGCTCGGCGGCATGCACCCGGTCGTCGCCGTCTACGCGACCTTCCTCAACCGCGCCTTCGACCAGCTCCTCATGGACGTGGCCCTGCACCGGCTGCCGGTCACCGTGGTGCTCGACCGGGCCGGCGTCACCGGTGACGACGGCGCCAGCCACAACGGCATGTGGGACCTGTCGATCCTGCAGGTCGTGCCCGGCCTGCGGATCGCGGTGCCGCGCGACGGCGAGCGGCTGACCGAGCTGCTCGGTGAGGCCGTGGCCGTCTCCGACGGGCCCACGGTGCTGCGCTTCCCCAAGGGTCCCGTCGCCGAGCCGATCGAGGCCGTGGGCAAGCTGGGCGACATGGACGTGCTGCGCGCCGCCGACCCCGACGTGCTGCTGGTCGGCGTCGGCCCGATGGCCCAGGTCTGCATGGACGCGGCCGTCCTGCTCGACGCCCAGGGCATCTCGGCCACCGTGGTCGATCCGCGCTGGGTCAAGCCGCTCGACGAGGCCCTCGCGGGCGCGGCGGCCACGCACAAGCTGGTCGTCGTCGTCGAGGACAACGGCCGCGTCGGCGGTGTCGGCGACGCGGTGGCCCGCCTGCTGCGCGACGCCGACATCGATGTGCCCGTGCGCACCTACGGCATCCCGCAGCACTTCCTCGACCACGCCAAGCGGGCCGCGATCCTCGGCCGCATCGGGCTGACCGGCCAGGACCTCGCCCGCGAGATCACCGAGGCGGTCGCGAAGCGGAGCCAGCCGATCGAGAGCCAGACCGCCCACTCCTGACCGGCCCCCACGGTCACGTCCCGGCACGCTCCTCTACGGCGGGGGAGCGTGCATGACCGCCTGCGGTCAGGGAAGGTCGGAGATCGTGGACATCCTTCGCACCAAGAATGTCGAGCAGTCGATCCGCGACACCGAAGCCCCGGAACATCGGCTGCGCAAACGTCTGACCGCCACCGACCTCACGGTCTTCGGCATCGGTGTGATCGTCGGCACCGGCATCTTCGTGCTGACCGGACAGGTGGCCAAGGAGCTCGCGGGCCCCGCCGTGGCCGTCTCCTTCATCGTCGCCGCAGTCGTCTGCGGTCTCGCCGCGCTCTGCTACGCCGAGCTCGCCTCCACGATCCCGGTCGCCGGCTCCGCCTACACCTTCTCCTTCGCCACCCTCGGCGAGTTCCCCGCCTGGATCATCGGCTGGGACCTGATGCTGGAGATGGCCCTGGCCGCCGCGGTGGTCGCGGTCGGCTGGTCGGGCTACTTCGCCTCGCTCCTGTCGTCGCTCGGCCTCGACCTGCCCGCGTCGATCGCCGGCGAGAACGCCACGGTGAACGTGCCCGCGATGGTCGTGGTGCTGATCCTGACCGGCGTCCTGGTGGCCGGCATCAAGCTGTCCTCCCGGGTCAACCTGGTCATCGTGACCATCAAGGTCGCGGTGATCCTGCTGGTCATCGTGGCCGGGCTGTTCTTCGTGAAGGCGGCCAACTTCTCGCCGTTCGTCCCCGCCTCGATCCCCACCGAACAGGTCTCCGGGCTGAAGGCGCCGCTGATCCAGGTGCTGTTCGGCCTCACCCCGGTCGCCTTCGGCGTGATCGGCATCTTCTCCGCCGCGGCGATCGTGTTCTTCGCCTTCATCGGGTTCGACATCGTGGCCACCGCCGCCGAGGAGACCATCAAGCCGCAGCGCGACCTGCCCCGCGGCATCATCGGGTCGCTGACGATCTGCACCCTGTTGTACGTGGCGGTCTCGCTCGTCGTGGTGGGCATGCAGAACTACCGCGAGCTGAGCACCGAGGCGCCGCTCGCCGACGCGTTCACCGCGGTCGGCCAGACGTGGGCGGCCACGCTCATCAGCATCGGCGCGATCGCCGGTCTCACCACGGTGGTGATGATCCTGATGCTCGGGCAGACGCGGGTGCTGTTCGCCATGTGCCGCGACGGGCTGCTGCCGCGTCAGCTGGCCAAGGTGCACCCCAGATTCGGCACGCCGGCCCGGCTCACGGTGATCATCGGCGTGGTGGCGGCCCTGCTGGCCGGCTTCATCTCACTCGGGGCGCTGGCCGAGCTGGTCAACATCGGCACGCTGTTCGCGTTCGTGGTCGTGTCGGCCGGTGTGATCATCCTGCGCCGGACACGGCCCGACCTGCCGCGGTCCTTCCGTACGCCGATGGTGCCGGTGCTGCCGATCCTGTCGGTGCTCGCCTGCCTCTACCTGATGCTCAATCTGCCGGTCGAGACCTGGCTGCGGTTCGTGGTGTGGATGCTCATCGGGGCGGTGCTCTACTTCACCTACGGCTATCGGCACAGCCGGCTGGCGCGCGAGGCCGGCTCGTGACCGGGTGGTCGTGGGGGACGGGACGACGCCCGCCCCCCACGCGCGGGCGTTACGGGTAGACCGCTCCGACGGCCGCCCGGGCCAGGCAGCTGTTGGGGTAGGAGCCGCTGAAGGACAGGTTGGCGCCGCGCCACTTGCCCTTGACCGACACCTTGGTCGGGGAGTACTCCCGGGTGCAGATCGCGTCGGGATTCTTCAGCTTCGAGATCTGCCCGTTGACACTTCTCAGCGCGTCACAGGCCGCGGTGGCGTTGGGATGGTTGCCACCGTCGGGGTCGCAGGTGAGCCGGTAGGCCTTCGACCGCCCGTTGCTGTCCGTGACGGTGATCGTCAGGGCCGACCGGGCGTGGTGGCCCGCGGACACCGGCGTCGACGCGAGTGCCGAGGCGGCGCCCGCGGCGCCGAGCGCGGGAATGCTGATGGCTGCGGTGAGTAGCAGCCTGTTCACGATGTGCATGGTGCGGGTCTTACCCGGCGGCTGCTCGACACTGGCCTTGGATCGACTCTTGTTTGCGCCACGTGATCAGCTGTCGGGCAAAGGCTGATAAAAGGGGACCCGTCGCAGCGGGTCCCCTCGCGGCGGATCAGGCGGGCAGCGAGGCCACGCCGGGCTCCAGGAAGCGCGGCCGGGCGAAGCCGGACCGGTCTAGGAACGGCGTGACGCCGCCCAGGTGGAACGGCCACCCCGCGCCCAGGATCATGCACAGGTCGATGTCCTGGGCCGCCGCGACCACGCCCTCGTCCAGCATGATGCGGATCTCCTCGGCCAGCGCCTCCAGCACGCGCCGTCGTACCTCCTGCGCGGAGGACGGCGAGGAGCCGCCCGCGAACAGGGCCACCGCCTCGGGATCGAGCGAGAAGCCGGGCGCGTACACGCCGGGCTTACCGGAGGCGACCAGCTTGGCCATGTTCTCCGAGACGCCGAAGCGCTCGGGGAACGCCGCGTGCAGCGTCTCGGCCACGTGCAGGCCGACAGCCGGGCCGACCAGCTGGAGCAGCGCGAACGGCGTCATCGGTAGCCCGAGGTCGTCCAGCGCGTGCTCGGCCGTCTCCAGCGGCGTGCCCTCGTCGACCGCGGCGATGACCTCGCCCATGAAGCGGGTGAGCAGCCGGTTGACCACGAACGCCGGCGCGTCCTTGACCAGCACGGACGACTTCTTCAGCGACCTGCCGACGGCGAACGCCGTGGCCAGCGTCGCGTCGTCCGTCGCGGCGCCCTTGACGATCTCCAGCAGCGGCATCACGGCGACCGGGTTGAAGAAGTGGAACCCGACCAGCCGCTCCGGGTGTTCCAGGTCCGCGCCCATCTCCGTCAGCGAGAGCGACGAGGTGTTGGTCGCCAGCGTGCACTCCGCCGAGACCATCGCCTCGACCTCGGCGAACACCTGCTTCTTGACCGCCAGATCCTCGAACACGGCCTCGATGACGAAGTCGGCGTCGGCGAACGCGTCCTTGGTCAGCGAGCCCGTGACCAGGGCCTTGAGCCGGTTGGCCCGATCGGCCGAGACCCGGCCCTTGGCCAGCAGCTTGTCGATCTCGGCGTGCGCGTAGCCGACACCCTTGTCCAGCCGGGCCTGGTCGAGGTCGGTCAGCACGACCGGCACCTCCAGCCGGCGGGCGAACAGCAGCGCCATCTGCGAGGCCATCAGCCCCGCGCCCACCACGCCAACCTTGGTGACCTTGCGGGCCAGCGCCCGGTCGGGGGCGCCCGCCGGCCGCTTGGCGCGGTGCTGCACCAGATCGAAGGAGTAGAGCCCGGCCCGCAGCTCGTCGCCCATCAGCAGGTCGGCCAGCGCCTCGTCCTCGGCCGCGAAGCCGTCGTCGCGCGAGGCCGTACGGGCCTGGGCGACGAGGTCGAGCGCCCGGTAGGGGGCGGGGGAGGCGCCGTGCAGCTTCATGTCGACCAGGAAGCGCGCGTCGGCCACCGCCTTGTCCCAGTCGGCCCCGTCCTGGTCGGTCTCGTCCCGATCGACGGTGAGGTCACCGGTGATCACCCTGGCCGCCCAGCGCAGCGACTCCTCCAGGAAGTCGGCCGGTTCGAACATCGCGTCGGCGACGCCCAGCTCGAACGCCTGGGCCCCGCTGGTCATGCGGTTCTGCGCCAGCGGGTTCTCGATGATCAGCTTGATCGCCTTGGCTGGGCCGATCAGGCGGGGGAGCAGCTGCGTGCCGCCCCAGCCGGGCACCAGGCCGAGGAAACACTCCGGCAGCGCGACCGCCGGCACTCCCGAGGAGATCGTCCGGTACGCGCAGTGCAGCGCGATCTCCAGCCCGCCGCCCATCGCCGCGCCGTTGACGAACGCGAACGACGGGATCGGCAGCTCGCCCAGCCGGCGGAACACGTGGTGCCCGAGGCGGCCGATCGCGAGCGCCTCCTCGCGGGAGGTCACCGCGGACGCGCCCTTGAGGTCGGCGCCGACGGCGAAGATGAACGGCTTGCCCGTGACGCCCACCGCGACCAGGTCGGTGCGGGCCTCGATCTCCGACAGCGCGGCGTTCAGCGCGAAGAGGCCGCGCGGCCCGAAGGTGTTGGGCTTGGTGTGGTCGAAGCCGTTGTCCAGTGTGATCAGCGCCATCGTGCCGGCGCCGCCGGGCAGCTCCACGTTGCGCACCAGCGCCTTGGTGACGACTTCGTCCGCGCGGGCTCCGTTGCGCTCGCTCAGCAGCGCGCGCCAGCCGTCGAGGTTGTCGAGGTCGCTCATGCCAGGTTCTCCCAGATCACGGTGCCGCCCATGCCCATGCCGACGCACATGGTGGTGATGCCGTAGCGCACGTCGGGGCGCTCGCCGAACTGCCGGGCCAACTGCGTCATCAGCCGCACGCCCGAGGAGGCCAGCGGGTGGCCGAACGCGATCGCGCCGCCGTAGGGGTTCACGCGGGGGTCGTCGTCGGCGAGACCGAAGTGCTCCAGGAAGGCCAGCACCTGTACGGCGAACGCCTCGTTGACCTCGAACAGCCCGATGTCGGAGATGGACAGCCCGGCCAGGCGCAGCGCCCGCTCGGTCGAGGGGATCGGCCCCACGCCCATCACCTCGGGGTCCACCCCGGCGAACGCGTAGGACACCAGCCGCATCCTGGCCGTCAGCCCCAGCTCCTCGGCGACCTCCCGGGCGGCGACGACGCAGCCGGTCGCGCCGTCGTTGACGCCGGAGGCGTTGCCCGCGGTGACGTTGCCGTGCGGGCGGAACGGCGTCTTCAGGCCGCTCAGGCCCTCGACCGTGGTGCCGGGCCGTGGGGCCTCGTCCTCGGTCGCCAGGCCCCAGCCCTTCTCGGCCGTCCGGATCGCGGTCGGCACCAGGTCGGGCTGGATCTTGCCGTCGGCGTAGGCCTTGGCCACCTTCTCCTGCGACAGCGCCGCGTAGGCGTCGGCGCGGTCCTTGGTGATCGAGGGGTAGCGGTCGTGCAGGTTCTCCGCCGTCATGCCCATGATGAGCGCGCTCGGGTCGACGAGCTTCTCCGACAGGAACCTCGGGTTGGGGTCGACGCCCTCGCCCATCGGGTGGCGGCCCATGTGCTCGACGCCGCCCGCGATCGCCACGTCGTACGCGCCGAACGCGATGCCGCCCGCGACCGTGGTGACCGCCGTCATCGCGCCCGCGCACATGCGGTCGATCGCGTAGCCGGGCACCGACTTGGGCAGTCCGGCCAGCACCGCGGCCGAGCGGCCGATGGTCAGGCCCTGGTCGCCGATCTGGGTGGTGGCGGCGATGGCGACCTCGTCCACCCGCTCGGGCGGCAGGCCGGGGTTGCGCCGGATCAGTTCGCGGATGACCCGGACGACCAGGTCGTCGGCTCGGGTCTCCGCGTACAGTCCCTTGGGCCCGGACCGGCCGAAAGGCGTGCGAACGCCGTCGACGAACACGACGTCACGAGAGGAAGGCACGGATTCGCTCCTCGTTGCTGGACAGCTGTCGAATCTATGCTACTCGTCAGTAACTAGACCGCAGACGAGGGTGGCCGCCGCCAGCGCGCAGAGCACGGCGGCCGGCGGCTCCCAGAGGTGGGCGCGGGTCCCGGCCAGAACGGCGACCGCCGCGCCCGCGCCCGTCCAGAGCGCCGCGCTCCTCGCCGGCCGCGCGCTCCGCCCCCGGCCGGGATCCCACGGATCCGCCGGCGGCCTGCCCCGCCGGACGGCGCGCGCCGCGATCCCCAGCGCGTCGCGCGCCCACCAGGTGACGAAGCACACCCCGGCCGCCACGCTCACCAGCCAGAGCGCCTCCACCGCCGTGGTCGACGCGCTCGCGAGGCCGTGCCACCCGGCCGCCTCGAACAGTCGCGGCAGGGTGAAGCCGAGCAGCAGCGTCACGGCCCAGCCGCAGGCCATGACCAGCCTGCTCAGTGGCCGGCCGGGGGTTTCGCGGCGGACCGCGTAGAGCTCCCGCTCGCGCCTGCGCGCGGCGCGCTCGCGGGAGCCCCAGGCTGCCTGGGTGACGGCCAGCACGGGCAGCCCGCCCGCGAACAGGATCAGCGACAGTACGGCCAGCGACAGTACGGCCAGCGGCGGCACGGCCTGCGGCGCAGCCTGGCCGGTCGCCGCCCGCTCGGCGAGTGACTGGGCGCAGGCGAGCAGGGCGATCTGGCCGGTCAGCGCGATGAGCGCGGTCCGGCGGGCGGCGCGGGCCCGTGCCCGGAGCCTGGTCAACGCCTGTGCGCCGGGAGGGGGTGCGACGTGGGTCGACGGCATGGACGTCAATGATGTCCTCCCTTTGCGGGAGCGGCCTGGAATCTGGGCATTTGGATGGAGCCCTCGATTCGCGGTGCGGCTCGATCTGTCTTCGGTTCTGTCGGTGCGCCGGGTTTGTTCTGTGGGTGCCGCGGAGGCGGGTGGGCGTTCCGGCCGACCGCGATTGCCCGGGGTCTGGTGTTTTTCGCCTTCGGCCTTGTTGCGGGCGCGGGGGTACTTGGCACGGTCTTAAGTCGGCCGGAACGCCCACCCGCCTCCGCTTTCGGCTGTCCGGCCGTTCCTCTTGGGCGCCGTAGCGCGTGCTCGGGTTCGGTGTTCTGGCTTCTCGCCGATGCTGAAGCGCCTGTCTTCGCCCCTTGGGCTTGGTCGCCGTAGCTGAAGCCCTCACTTGCCGGCACAGTGCGGGCTGGGGGCGGAGTTACGGATGTTCTCTTGGCGAAAGGAGTGGAATTTCCGGACAAGGTGAGGTTGATTCTGTTAGGAAAGGTTGCGGTCCGTATTCGTACTAGAGAGGTACATCGTGGCTCGCGACGAGAACGACAGGTCCTACGAGGATGGGCAGGGCAGGTCGTTGAACCCCGATTTGACCGGCGACGTGCTGTCCCCGCGCCTGAGCACCGACGACACCGACGAGCAACCCGCCGTCCGGGAGACCTACATCCTGCCGCCGGACAAGGGCGAGCCTCGTGACGAGGTGGACCCGGCGTCGGAGCAGGTGGCCGAGACGCCGTCCGCGGGTGACGAGGCGACCCGCGGCTACCTGCCGCTCGACAAGGCGTACGAGTCCGCCCAGGACGAGCCTCGGCGGGGGTTCCTCGGATCCGGGTGGACCGATGTCGACGAGGAGGAGGAGCGCCGGCGTGAGGTGCGCCGCCGTACCAGGGTGCTGCTGGTGGGCGCGGCGGCGGTCGTGATCTTCGGTGCCGGCGCCGGATGGATGCTGACCGGCGCGTCGTCCGAGGACCCGTGCGCGGGCGCGCGGTGCGCGAGTGCCGGTGAGGTGAGCGCGCCCGCCGAGTCCCCTGTCCCGGACGGCACCGATGAGGCGACGACCGCGCCCGAGAAGTCGCGTACGCCCGAGCCGGTCGTCTCGGAGACCGCCCGGCCGACGCCGACCGCCACGCGGGCCCGGCCGACGCGCACCGCCACGCCGCGTGCCACGCCCACCGGCCGCGTGGACGAGCCGACGGTCCGGCCCAGCAGGCGGGCCACCCAGGAGCCCCAAGATCTCGACCTGGCCGAGGAGCCGAAGGGCGCGGAGGAGCCGAAGGGCGCCGGTGAGCCCACCGGCCGGGAGGCGGCCGAGGTGGAGACGATGGAGGCCGAACCCGTGCCGACTCCGGCGGAGACCAGGAAGGGCCTGTTCGAGAGGCTGTTCCCCTGGGTCTGACCCGCGTTTCTCCAGGGTCTCGTGTCTTCGGACGGGCGCGGCGTGCGAGGATGCGGAGCCGGGCGCCGGTCCGGCGCCAGAGGCAACCGCTTTCCGGGAGGTGTCGTGGTCACGCTGGAGGACGTCGCCAAGCAGGCGGGCGTCTCGCTCGCGACCGCCTCGCGGGTGCTCAACGGCAGCACCCGCCAGGTCGGCGCCGACCTGCGCGCACGGGTCGAACGGGCCGCCGGTGAGCTGGGCTACCGCGCCAACATGGCTGCCCAGACGCTGGCCCGGGGAGCGAGCAATGTCATCGGCATCGTCGTCCACGACCTGACCGACCCCTACTTCGCCGCGCTGGCCGACGGCGCCATGCGCGCCGCGGCCGGCGAGGGGCTGCTCGTCATGGTGGGCACCACCCACCGCGACCCCGAGCAGGAGATCGCCTACGTGGCCACGCTCAACGCCCAGCGCGTACGGGCCGTGCTGCTGGCCGGGTCGCGGGTCGACGACCCCGAGGTGACCGGCCGGCTCCGCGACGAGCTGCGGCGCTACCTCGACGCCGGGGGCCGGGTGGCCTGCGTGGGCCAGCCCCTGCTGGGCGTCGACACGGTGGCTCCCGCCAACCGGGAGGGCGCGGCGGAGCTGGCCCGCGCGCTGGCCGGGCTCGGTCACACCCGGTTCGCCGTGCTCGCCGGGCCCCCGCGGCTGATCACCGCCCGTGACCGGTGCGCCGGGTTCGTCACCGCGATCCGGGAGCTCGGGCTGCCCGAGCCGCGCGTCGTCCACGGCCCCTTCGACCGCGACGGCGGCTACACGGCGGCGGCCGAGACGGGTGAGGCGACCTGCGTGTTCGCCGTCAACGACGTGATGGCCGTGGGCGCGCTGGCCGCCTATCGCGAGCGCGGGGTGCGGGTGCCGGAGAACGTCTCGGTGGCGGGCTTCGACGACATCGCCACCCTGCGCGACCAGGTGCCGGCACTGACCACCGTACGCCTGCCGCTGACCGATCTCGGCGCGCGGGCGCTGGAGCTCGCGCTGGACGCGGGGGAGACGCCGGTGGTCGAGCACGTCGCCGGAGAGGTCGTGCTGCGCGAGAGCGTCCGCGACCTCCGGCGGGAGCCGGGGTGAAGCTGGCGCTCAGCACGCTCGGCCTGCCGGGCGAGGGGCTCGACCGGGCGATCGAGGTGGCGGCCGGGCACGGCTGCCACGGTCTCGAACTCCGCCTGCACCCCGACACCGGCGTGCACCGGGGGCTCGGCCGCGAGGAACGCCGGTCCGTGCGCGAGCGGATCGCGGACGCCGGTCTGGAGGTCGCCGCCCTGGCCGGCTACGTCGGCGTGTGCGAGCCCGGCCCCGACGAGCCCGCCGTCGAGGCGCTGCTCGCCGACTTGGCGCTGGCCGCCCAGCTCGGGGCCCCCGGCGTGCGGGTCTTCCCGCGCGGTGACGACCCGGCCGTAGGCGCGCGCAGGCTGCGGGCCGTCGCCGGCGCGGCCGCCGACCTCGGCGTCCGGGTGCTCGTCGAGACGCACGACCAGCTGGCCACCGGCGCGGCCGTGGCCGGCCTGCTCGGCGCGGCGGCCGTCCCCGAGACCACCGGCGCGCTCTGGGACCTGCTGCATCCCTGGCGTGGCGGCGAGCCGCCCGCCGCCACGCTCGCCGCGCTGCGCCCCTGGCTCGCCTACGTGCAGGTCAAGGACGCGGTCTCGGCCGACGACTGCACGCCCGTGCCCCTGGGGGCCGGTGCGGTGCCGCTGGAGGAGTGCGGGACACTGCTGCGCGAGGCCGGCTACGACGGATGGGTCTCGCTCGAATGGGAGCGCGCCTGGTATCCCCAGGTGGCCCCGGTCGAGGAGGTCCTGCCCGGCGCCGCCGCATGGGTGCGACGTTTCGGGAGGACCTCCGCATGATCGACAAGGTGTTCGTGGTGGGCATGGACGGCCTGCGCTTCGACCGGCTCGCCGCCGTGCGCCCGCCGGTGCTCGGCGCGCTGATGTCCGCCGGCCGCTACGGCACCAGCCGCCTCCCGTACGGCGAGGCCGGGGCGCCCCGCACCGAGTCGCCGGGCGAGGTCGTCCCGGAGTCGGCCACGTCACCGGGCGACGTCCAGGACGACGTCCGGCTGATCAGGGCGCGCACCGACTCCGGCCCCGGGTGGTCGTCGATCGCGACCGGGGTCTGGCCGGACAAGCACGGCGTCGTGGACAACGGGTTCGCAGGAGCCCAGTTCGCGAAATATCCGGATTTCTTGACTCGGGCCAGGTCCGTCCGCCCCGACCTGGTCACCGCCGCCTTCTTCTCCTGGGCCGCGCTGGCCGAGCACGGTGCCTTCGGCCCGGCCCTCGGCACCCGGTTCGTGGTCGACGGCTACGCCATCACCTTCCACGCCGGCGACGAGCGGGTCACCGAGGCCGCCGCGGCCGACCTGGCGGGCGACGGCCCCGACCTGGCGTTCGTCTACCTGGGCGACACCGACGAGGTGGCCCACGACCTCGGCCCGCTCTGTCGCGAATACGCCGACGCGCTGCTGCTCCAGGACGCCTACCTGGGCCGTCTGCTCGACACGGTCCGCGCGCGGCCGTCGTACCCTCGCGAGCGCTGGACGGTGCTGGTCACGACCGACCACGGCCATGTCGACGAGGGCGGTCACGGCGGCGTCTCCGACGAGGAGCGCACGGTGTTCGTGATCGCCGCCCGGCTGGGCGAGGACCTGGGCGGAGGCTCGCTCGGCGAGCCGAGGCTGGTCGACGTGGCCCCCACCGCGCTGGCCGCGCTGGGCATCGACGCCGACCCCGCCTGGGAGCTCGACGGGAGCCCGCTCCGCTTCTGAGAATCTTTTCATCGCGTGTTGAATTCTGGCCTCGGAAGAGTGAGACTCGGGGCGAGACGCACGAAGACCCTGGGGGCGCGATGAACACCGCACTGGAGTTCTCCGAGATCCACGCCGGGATGCTCGCCGAGGTGGGCGGTAAGGCCGCCAACCTCGGCGAGCTGACCAGGGCGGGATTCCCGGTCCCCGCCGGCTGGGTGCTGACCACCGAGGCCTACCGTCAGGTCGCCGAGGCGGCGGAGCTCGACGTGATCATCGCCCGGGGCGGCCCAGGACTGGCCGAGGCCGTCAGGAGCCGGCTGCTGGAGACGCCCGTGCCCGGTCCGGTGGCCAAGACCGTGCGGGAGTTCTACGCCGGTCTCGGCGACGGCGTGCCGGTCGCGGTGCGCTCCTCGGCCACGGCCGAGGACCTGCCGTTCGCCAGCTTCGCCGGGCAACAGGACACCTACCTGGGCGTCGTCGGCCCCGACGCCGTGCTCGACGCCGTCCGCCGCTGCTGGGCCTCACTGTGGACCGACCGCGCCGTCGCCTACCGCGAGGCCAACGGCATCGATCACGCCGCCGTACGGCTCGCGGTCGTCGTCCAGGTGATGGTCGACGCGCGGGTGGCCGGGGTGATGTTCACCGCCAACCCGGTGACGGGCCGCAGGCGCGAGGCCGTCATCGACGCCGCCCCGGGGCTGGGCGAGGCCGTGGTCTCCGGCGCGGTCAACCCCGACCGGTTCGCGGTCGACGCGGCCACCGGCGAGATCCTGCTCCGGCACGAGGGAGACAAGCGGCTGGCCGTACGCTCCCTGCCGGGCGGCGGCACCGAGCACGTCGAGACCGCGCCCGGCGGCCTGTGCCTGACCGACGCCCAGGCGCGCGAGCTGGCCGCGCTGGGCGTCCGCGTCGAGGACCACTACGGCGCGCCGCAGGACACCGAGTGGGCCATCGGCGACGACGGCGCCCTCTGGCTCACCCAGGCCCGGCCGATCACCACGCTCTACCCGCTGCCCGAGACCGCGCGCGACGGGCTGCGGGTCTACTTTTCGGTCAACGTGGTCCAGGGCGTGATGGGCCCGCTCACGCCGATGGGGCTCTCGGCGTTCCGGCTGCTCGCCTCCGGCGCCGCCGGGCTGTTCGGGCACGCCCCGGCCGAGCGGCGGGCCGGGCCGGCCTTCCTGGCGGTGTCCGGCGGGCGGCTGTGGATCGACCTCACCACGGCCGTGCGCAGCCGGGCCGGCCGGGCGATCCTGCCACGCGTCCTGGCCGTGGGCGAGACCCGCGCCGCGGCCGTGCTGGAGCGGCTCGTCGAGGATCCCCGCCTGTCGGTCACGCGCACCTCGCTCCGGCCGGTCCTGCTGGGCCTCGCCCGCTTCGCCCGCCGGGTGCGCGCACCGGCACGCCTGTTCCAGGCGCTGACCAGGCCGGGCCGCGCCCTCGCCTACACCCGCGAGGTGGGCGAGCGGCTGGACGCGCGGCTGCGTGTGCCCGCCGGGGCGACGCCCGCGCAGCGCCTCGACCACGCGGAACGGGTGCTCGGCGGCACGTTCCCGCAGATCATCTCGATCATGCCGATCGCGCTCACCGGCTACGGCCTGTTCGGGCTGGCCTCGCGGCTGTCCGGCCTGCCGCTGAGCGAGATGCAGGACGTGCTCCGCGCCCTTCCGCACAACCCGACCACCGAGATGGACCTGGAGCTCTGGGCCCTGGCCGGCCGGGTCGAGCCGGAGCCGTTCCGCCGGCACCCGGTCGGCGAGCTGGTGCGCCTCTACCGCGCTGGCGAGCTGCCGCCGAAGGCCCAGCAGGGCATCGCGCGCTTCCTCGACGTCTACGGCCACCGCGGCGTCGCCGAGATCGACCTGGGAGTGCCGCGCTGGTCGGACGACCCCGCCCACCTGCTCGGCGTCCTGGCCAACTATCTGCGCATGGACGACGCTGGCCCCCTCGCCCCCGACGCGCTCTTCGCCAGGGGAGCCGCCGAGGCGGACGTGGCCATGGCCGCGATCGTCGCCCGGGCCCGCCGCCGGGGCCGCCCGCGGGCCGCGGTCACCCGCTTCGCGCTCCGCCGCACCAGGACGTACGCGGGCCTGCGTGAGCTGCCCAAGTTCTACCTGGTGCGGGTCCTGGCCGGGTTGCGGCGCAGTCTGCTGGCCGTCGGCGAGCACCTGGCGGCCACCGGGGTGCTCGGCTCGGCCGGCGACGTGTTCTTCCTGAGCGTCGAGGAGGCCAGGGCCGCGCTGGCCGGCGGCGACCTGCGCGACCTCGTGACCGAGCGGCGGGCGGCCTACGAGCGGGAGACCCGCCGCAGGCACGTGCCCAGGCTCATGCTCTCCGACGGCACCGAGCCGGAGGCGCTGTCGGCCACGGCCGCCGAGGGCGCGCTGACCGGCTCCGCCGCCTCGGCCGGTACGGTCACCGGCCCGGCCAGGGTGGTGCTGGACCCGGTTGGCGCCCACCTCGAACCGGGCGAGATCCTGGTCTGCCCGTCCACCGACCCCGGCTGGACGCCGTTGTTCCTCACCGCCGGCGGGCTGGTGATGGAGATGGGCGGCGCCATGTCGCACGGCGCGGTGGTGGCCCGTGAATACGGCATCCCGGCCGTGGTCGGCGTGCCCGACGCCACCCACCGCATCACGACCGGCGACCTGATCACGGTGAACGGCGCGGCGGGCACCGTCACCGTCACCGTCGAGGAGGAGCCGGCGGAGGTCTGAGCGGCTCCGGAACGGACGCCTCTGTCTCCTGTGGTGCGGTGGTCCGGTGGTGGAGCCACGTGTGCAACGGGTCGGAGCCCTCGCGGATGAGCGCGGGCGCGTCGGTGAGGCGGAACCCTGCCGACCGGGCCACGGCGGCGCTGGCGGTGTTGCCGGCGGCGATCCGCAGGAGCACCCGGCTGCCGGCCAGGGGGTCGTAGGCGTAGGCGGTGATCAGCTGGACGGCGCGCACCGCCAGGCCCCGGCCGCGGTGCGCGGCGCCGACGGCGTAGGCCAGCTCCACCTCGCCCGGCTCGCCGGTGACGAACAGCAGGATCTCGCCGAGGGGCTGCCCGCCGTCGGTGGTGATGGCGAGCTGGAGTCTCCTCCCCTCGGCGCGGCGCTGGCGGGCCTGGTCCAGGTAGGCGCGGGCGGCGCTCTGGTCGAAGGGGGAGCGCAGCGGGGTCCAGCGGGCGACGGCCGGCTCGTCGAACAGCTCGGACATCGCGGGCAGGTCCTGCTCCGCCCATTCGCGCAGGATGAGACCGGCACCGGCGAGGTGGACGTCATCAGGCAGGGCCAGACGGTCGTTGTGCGAGCCCAAGGATCTCGCCTTTCGTCAGGGGGAAACGGTCAGCCGGCCGGCACCAGGGCGGCGTAGCGGGCCTTCATGGTGGCCACCACCTCGTCGGGATCGGCGGCCCAGACGTCGGCGTTGAAGATCTCGACCTCCACGTCGCCGGTGTAGCCCGCCCCGGCCACGGCCCGGGTGATCGGCCCGAAGTCGATCACTCCGTCGCCCATCATGCCACGCCCGAGCAGCACGTCGGCGGGCAGCGGGTGCAGGTAGTCGCACACCTGGTAGGCGGCGATCCGGCCGCGAGCGCGGGCGAGGTCGTCGGACAGCCGCGGATCCCACCACACGTGGAAGGTGTCGACGACCACGCCGACCTGCTCCGGCGGGTACGCCTGACACAGGTCGAGCGCCTGGCCCAGCGTGGACAGGACGGCCCGGTCCGGGCAGTAGACCGGGTGCAGCGGCTCCAGCGCCAGCCGGACGCCGCGCTCCCCGGCGTAGGGCGCGAGGACGCCGAGGGCCTCGGCCACCCGCTCACGGGCCCCGGCCAGATCGCGTGAGAAGCCGGGCGGGCAGGGAGCCGAGCCGCCCGCGGCCGGCTCGCGTGAGAGGCCGCTCGCGGGCAGTGGTGCGCCCGCCCGCACGCCGGGAAGACCGCCCACCACCATCACCAGGCAGGCCGCCGCCAGCTCCGCCGCCTCGTCGATGGCCCGCCGGTTGTCGTCGAGAGCTCGGGCGAAGGCGTGACGGTCCTCCTCGCCGGGCAGTCCGCCCGCGGTCAGGAAACCGCCCCGGCACAGCGACGACACCCGCAGCCCGGCCTCGCGCACCAGCCTGACGGTCTCGGCCAGCCCCTGCTCGGCCACCTTCTCGCGCCACAGCCCCACGGCCGCCAGCCCGTGCCGTACGCAGCCGTCCACGGCCTCGGCCACCGACCAGCGCCTGGTCGTCCACTGGTTGAGCGACAGACTCATTGGCCGTTCACCGCCAGCAGCGCCCTCATCCGGCGCACGGCCAGCTCCGGGTCGGCCAGCAGCCCCGCCTGGTCGGCCAGGCGGAACACCTCGGTCAGGTGGCGCAGCGAACGCGCCGACTGGGCGCCGTTGACCATGGCGAACGCGTCCTGATGGCCGTTCAGCCAGGCCAGGAAGACAATGCCGGTCTTGTAGTGATAGGTCGGCGGCTCGAAGATCTTCCGCGACAGCGGCACGGTCGGCGCCAAAATCTGGTCGTAGTCGGCCAGCAGCCGGTCGCGATCGGCCTGGCCGCCGGACTCGGCCGCGTCGAGCACCCTGAGGGCGGCCGCCGCCGCGGGGGCGATCGCGGCGAAGATGCCGAGCAGCGCGTGCGAGCCCGATTTGATCAGCGACGGGTAGTTGAAGTCGTCGCCCGTGTAGAGCCGCACCCCACCGGGCAGCGCCGCGCGCAGCCTCACCTCGTGCTCCTCGTCCAGCAGCGACACCTTCACCCCGTCCACCATCGGGGCGTGGGCGTGGATCAGCTCCAGTAAGGAGTCGGTGGCGGCGGGCACGTCGGCCGAGCCCCAGTAGCCGGCCAGCATCGGGTCGAACATCTCGCCGAGCCAGTGCAGGATCACCGGCCGTTCGGCCAGGCCGAGCAGCTTGCCGTACACCTGGTGGTAGTCGCCGGGACCGTTCGCCACCCGGGCCAGCTCGCGCGAGGCCATGACGATCACCTGGGCGCCGGCCGACTGCACCGTGTCGATCTGCTCGGCGTACGCGGCGGTGACGGCGGCCAGGCCGGCCGCGCCGGGGGCGTGGTCGGTGCCCGCGCCGCAGGCCAGCAGCGTGGCGGGATCGCCGAAGTCGCGGGCCGCACGGGCGCCGCGCGCGATGAGCTCCTTCGTCGCGGCCCAGTCCAGGCCCGCGTTGCGCTGCGCGGTGTCCATGGCGTCGGCCACCCGCAGGCCGTACGACCACAGGTGGCGGCGGAAGCGGAGAGTGGCGTCCCAGTCGACGGCGGCGGGGGAGCCGGGCGTGTTGTCGCCGAGCGGATCGGCCACCACGTGCGCCGCCGCGTAGCCGACGCGGCCGGTGACGGGCGCGCCCTGCGTGGGCCAGGTCACGGGCTCGCGCAGGGCGTACGCCCCGCCGGGCAGGTCGATCATCACAGTGCCGGCACCTCGATCCGGCGGCCCTCGGCGGAGGAGCGCAGCCCCAGCTCGGCCAGCTGGACGCCGCGCGCTCCGGCGGCGAAGTCGTAGGGGAAGGGCGCGTCCTCCAGCACGTGCCGGACGAACAGCTCCCACTGGATCTTGAACCCGTTGTCGAACTCGGTGTTGTCCGGCACCTCCTGCCACTGCTCGCGAAAGCGCGTGGCGACCGGCAGGTCGGGGTTCCAGACCGGCTTGGGCGTGCCGGCCCGATGCTGGATCCGGCAGTCGCGCAGCCCCGCGACCGCGCTGCCGTGCGTGCCGTCCACCTGGAACTCCACCAGCTCGTCGCGGTTGACGCGGACCGTCCAGGAGGAGTTGATCTGGGCGATCACCCCGCCCTCCAGCTCGAAGATCCCGTACGCGGCGTCGTCGGCGGTGGCCTCGTAGGCGGCGCCGTGCTCGTCCACGCGGGCCGGGATGTGCGTCGCGGCCTTCGCGTAGACCGCCTCGACCCGGCCGAACAGGTTCTCCATCACGTAGTGCCAGTGCGGGAACATGTCGAGCACGATGCCGCCGCCGTCGGCCGCGCGGTAGTTCCACGACGGGCGCTGCGCCTCCTGCCAGTCGCCCTCGAACACCCAGTAGCCGAACTCACCGCGCACCGACAGGATCCGGCCGAAGAAGCCGCCGTCGATCAGTCGTCTCAGCTTGAGCAGGCCGGGCAGGAAGAGCTTGTCCTGGACCACGCCGTTCTTGACGCCCCTGGCCGTCGCCGCCTCGGCGAGCGCGACCGCCTCGTCGACCGACTCGGCCGTCGGCTTCTCGGTGTAGACGTGCTTGCCCGCGTCGATGGCTCTGAGCACGGACTTCACCCGGGCCGAGGTGACCTGGGCGTCGAAGTAGATCAGGTTGTCGTCGCCGGTGAGCGCGGCGTCGAGCTCCGTGGTGTGCTCGGCGACGCCGTGCCGGGCGGCCAGGCGGGCGAGCCGGGCGGGGTCGCGCCCGACGAGGACCGGCCTGAGCAGGACCCGCTCGCCGTCCGAGAGCGTGACGCCGCCCTGCTCGTTGATGGCCAGGACGGACCTGACCAGATGCTGGCGATGGCCCATCCGTCCGGTGACGCCGTTCATCACGACGCCGATGGTGCGCACGCTCATGGGATCCCCTTAAAGGAAAGCGCTTTCCCGCAACGTACGGCTGGGCCGCCGGAGGCGTCAAGTGCGCCGGCCGTACCTAGAGGTCGCCCTTGGTCTCCAGTCTGGCCAGGGCCTTGGCGAGGGGGTGGGCCGTGAGCGAGACCTGCCACGCGCGGGCGCCGAGCCCGCGCAGCCGCTCGGCCACGCTCTCGTCGCTGATCTCCTCGGGAGGCTCCCAGGTGAGCCTGCGCACCGCGTCGGGCTGCAGGACGTTCTCGGTCGGCATGCGGTGCTCGTCGGCGAGCGCGGCCACCACGGCGCGGGCGGCGCTGAGCCGCTTGGCCGCGGCGGGATCGCGGTCGGCCCACCGGTTGGCGGGAGGCGGGCCGTCGCCCGGGGTGCTGGGCTGCGGCAGCTCGCCGTCGGACAGGGCGCGGGCCCGGCTCACCGCGCTCAGCCAGTCGCTCATGTGCCTGCGCGCGCTGCGCCCGGTGAAGGCCGAGATCTCGGTGAGGGCCTTCTTGGTGCGCGGCACGTCGAGGGCGGCGGCGACGATCGCGGAGTCGGGCAGCACCCGGCCCGGCGCCAGGTCGCTCTCGCGGGCGATCCGGTCGCGCATCATCCACAGCTCGCGCACGATGGCCAGGGCCCGTACGTTGCGCACCTTGTGGATGCCCGAGGTGCGCCGCCACGGGTCGGACCGGGGCGTGGTCGGCGGTGTGCCGAGCACGGCGGCGAACTCCTCGCGCGCCCACTCCAGCTTGCCGCTCTCCTCCAGCTCGGCGCGCAGCACGTCGCGGAGCTCGACCAGCACCTCCACGTCGAGCGCGGCGTAGCGCAGCCAGGCTTCGGGCAATGGCCGGGTCGACCAGTCGGCGGCCGAGTGCCCCTTCTCCAGTCGTAGCCCCAGCACGGTCTCGACCATGGTGCCGAGCCCCACCCGCTCGTAGCCGAGCAGCCGGCCGGCCAGCTCGGTGTCGAACATGGCGCGCGGCCGGAAGCCGATCTCCAGCAGGCACGGCAGGTCCTGGGAGGCGGCGTGCAGCACGATCTCCGCGTCGGCCACCGCCTGGTCGAGCGCGGACAGGTCGGGGCAGGTGATCGGGTCGATCAGCGCGGTGCCGGCGCCCGCGCGGCGCAGCTGCACCAGATAGGCGCGGTTGCCGTAGCGGTAACCGGAGGCGCGCTCGGCGTCGACCGCCACCGGACCGGTGCCCGCGGCGAAGGCGTCGACGGTCCGGGCCAGGGACGCGGCGTCGGCGACGACCGGGGGGATGCCTCCGCGCGGCTCCAGCAGGGGGACGACGGTGCGTTCTTCTGTCATGAGTCCACCGCTCTCATGACGCTGTTGTTCTGTTGACTGGTGCCCTCACTTCGTTCGGTCACTCTCCGGATCATCGCGTCGGCGGGGCATGGCGGCCACATCGGGTGGGAGCGGTGGGATCCCCGCCGCCACGCACATGAGGTCGCACCAGGCGGCGACATGGCCGGACAGGTCCTCGTGCGTGGGTGACCAGGACGCCCGCAGCTCGAGCTCGGTGGTGACCGGATCGTCGGCCTTGTTGCCGAATCCCTCGGACACCGCTCTAGTCACGGTACCGCCGGCGGCGGAGTAGTCGGCTTGGTGGGCGTCGAGCGCCTCGGTCAGCCAGCTCCACGCCACCGGCCCGAGCAGCGGGTCGGAGGTGATCTCGGGCTCCATGTCGGCGCGCACGTAGGCCACCAGGCGGAACGGACCCTCCCAGCCGCGCTGGCCGTCGGGGTCGTAGAGCAGGATCAGCCGGCCGACCGCGAGCTCGTCGTCGTCACGGTAGACGGAGGCGCCCATGGCCGCGGAGTAGGGCGCGAGCCGCTGCGGCGCGGGCAGGTCCTCGAGCTCGATCTCCGGTCTGACCTCGGCCAGCCGGAGGCTCTCGACCGCGTGCCGGAACGCGGCCGGAGCCGGTGGCCGGTCACCGAGGGTCATAGTCGAAGAGTAGGTCGTAGACGGACGGAAGGGGACCACGGGGGTGCTCATCGTTCGCGATCAAACCGCTGCCGCAACCAGCTGCCGGACCGGGCGGGTGGACGTGACCTGGGCGATGAGCAGGGCGTGACCGCACTCGACGCAGGCCCACTCGGCGCACTCGCCCGGCTCGTGCCCGTCGAGGCACGGTGGTCGCTCGAACTGCCGCTCACCAGCGCACGAGGCGCAGGTCTCTCTGCGGCGCTCTGGGGAACTCCACAACGCGGTCATCGCTCTGGGGCCTTTCGTCGGGTCGTGGCTCCGACGTTGGCATGCCGCGCCGACAATTCCCCGCAACGCGCTCGGCGTGTCCCGAAAGTGGATGCTGAATCGATGCCGCGCGGTCACTTGGGGAACATTTGGTCCAGTCGAGACCGGCTTTCTGGTCGCCCATGGGGTGTGTTCGACCCGGGTGCGGCGCCGATGCCGGGTCGGCCGGTAAACGTGCATCCGACCATCTGATCATGATTTTGGTCGTCCAATGCCTACTTTTCCGACACCTCACGCCGGATACCGGACCGCGCGCAGGCCATGGCACCCTTGGAGGGTGAATCTCGCCGACTCAGCGTTCCTGCGCGCCTGCCGCCGCCGGCCCGTCACGCACACTCCCGTGTGGTTCATGCGCCAGGCCGGGCGCTCGCTGCCCGAATACCTCAAGGTGCGCGAGGGCGTGCCCATGCTCACGGCGTGCGCCACGCCCGAGCTCATCGTCGAGATCACCATGCAGCCGGTCCGCCGCTACGGCGTCGACGCCGCCATCTTCTTCAGCGACATCGTCGTGCCGCTCAAGGCCATCGGCGTCGACCTCGACATCAAGCCCGGGGTCGGCCCGGTCGTGGCCCAGCCGATCCGCGACGCGGCCGGCCTCGACGCGCTGCGCCCGATCGAGCCCGGCGACGTCACCTACGTCACCGAGGCCATCGAGGCGCTGGTCGGCGAGCTCGGCGGCACACCCCTGATCGGCTTCGCCGGCGCGCCGTTCACGCTCGGGTCCTACCTCATCGAGGGCGGCCCGTCCAAGAACCACGACCGCACCAAGGCCATGATGTACGGCGAGCCGCGGCTGTGGCACGCGCTGATGGAACGACTCAGCGGCATCGTCCTCGAGCACCTGCGCATCCAGATCAGGGCGGGCGCCTCGGCCGTCCAGCTGTTCGACTCGTGGGTGGGCGCGGTGGCCCCCGACGACTACCGCGAGTTCGTGCTGCCCCACACGCGCCGCATCTTCGACGGGCTCGCCGACCTCGACGTGCCGCGCATCCACTTCGGCGTGGGCACCGGCGAGCTGCTCGGCCTGCTCGGCGAGGCGGGAGCCGACGTGGTCGGTGTCGACTGGCGGGTGCCGCTCGACGAGGCCGCCCGGCGGGTCGGCCCCGGCAAGGCGCTGCAGGGCAACCTCGACCCGGCCATCCTGCTGGCCCCGTGGGAGGTCGTCGAGCGCAAGGCCCGCGAGGTGCTGCGCCGCGGCCGGGCGGCCGAGGGTCACGTGTTCAACCTGGGCCACGGCGTGCTCCCCTCGACCGACCCCGACCAGCTCAGACGGCTGACCGACCTGGTTCACGAGGCCTGAGTCTCCGCCGGGGCGACGGCGGGGGGCGTCCTCCTGCCACGCGCGCGGCGTACGAGGAAGGACACGAGCAGCACCACGGGCACGATGACGATCAGCCACGGCAGCACCGCGCCGAGCACCGTCAGGGCCACCATCGCGAACCCCTTGAGCGCCGACCAGCCCGCGGCGAGCCCGCCCAGGAAGCCCGCGGGCTCCTCCGACGGCTCGGGCACCACGGTGACCGGCCCGACCAGGTTGAGCGTGAGCGTCGCCATGCCCACCTGGGCGGCCAGCTCCTTCTGCCGCGCCTGCAGCGACTCCAGGTCGGCCTCGCGGGCGGAGATCTCCCGCTCCACCTCCAGCACCTGGCCGATCGTGTCGGCCTTCTTCAGCAGGGTGCGCAGCGAGACGAGGGCTTCCTGCGCCGACTTCAGCCGGCTGTCGACGTCGGCCACCTGCAGCGTGACGTCCTGGGTGCCCTGGTTCACCGAGAGCTGCTTGCCCAGGTCCTTGCCGAGGCTCGCGAGCACCTCGGGATAACGGGCGGGCGGGACCTTGAACTCCAGGGTGGCGGAGCCGTCTCCGCCGTCGGAGAAGTGCGACTCCTCCTTCGACAGGTAGCCGCCGGCCGAGGTGACGATCTGCTTGGCCCGCGAGGCCGCCGCCGTGACCTCCTTGGCCCGCACGGTCATGTTCGCCACGTAGACGACCTGGCGCTCCTGCTGGGTCAGCTTGACGTTGGAGGCGAGGTTCTCGCCGTTCCCCGCCGACCGCCCGCTCTTGGCGGCGGACTTGGGGCTGACCTCCGCGGAGCCGTCCGTGTCCGCCCGGTCCTGCGCGACCGCCGACTCGGGCGCCGCGGCCGGGGCTGAATCGGTTGAAATGGTGCGGACCGAGCCGCCGCCGCACCCTGACGCGAGCAGGGCAACGCACGCGGCCGACAACGCCACGCCGTACCGGAATCTCTTCATGCCCCTATGACGGCCGCGGGAACAGGCGGGTTTGATGGCAGCCGTCACGGTATGGTCACGCGCCCCAAACGGCCGGTCAGGCACCCGAGACGGTAACGTCAGGAGCCGTGAATGGGAACGCCGTGGAAGAGAACGCGCCCCACGTCGTCGTGGTCGGCGGCGGCATCTCGGGGCTGGCCGCGGCCTGGCACCTTCGCCAGGCCGGGGGCGACCGGATCAGGATCACCGTGCTGGAGGGCGCCCCGCGTGTCGGCGGCAAGCTGCTCGCCTCGCCGGTCGCCGGAGTCAGCGTCGACGTGGGCGCCGAGGCCATGCTGGCCAGGCGGCCCGAGGGCAAGGAGCTGGCCAAGGCGGCCGGGCTCGGCGACGACCTGATGAGCCCCGGCTCCGCCGGCTCCGCCATCCTCAGCAGGGGCGCGTTGCGGCCGATGCCCAGGAGACAGGTCATGGGCGTGCCGGCCGACCTGGCCGAGCTGGCCAGATCCGGCATCCTGTCGCCGGGCGGGCTGCTCCGGGTGCCGATGGACCAGATCCTGCCGCCGACCCTGGTGCGCACCGACGTGTCCGTCGCCGCCTACATCAGGGCCCGGATGGGCGGCGAGGTCCTCGACCGGCTCGTGGAGCCGCTGCTCGGCGGCGTCTACGCCGGCCGCGCCGACAAGCTGTCGCTGGAGGCCACGATGCCCCAGGTGGCCGCCGCCGCCCGATCCGAGCGCTCGCTGCTGAACGCCGCCCGGCGGATGGCCGAGGAGAGCCCCAGGGACGCCGGCCCCGTCTTCACCACGCTCCGCGACGGCATGGGCAGCCTGCCCGAGGCCGTCGCCAAGGCCGCCGAGGCCGACGTCCGCACCGGCGTCACCGTCCGCGAGCTGTGCCGCACCGAGCAGGGCTGGCGGCTCGTGACCGGCCCGGTGCCGAGGCCCGAGGTCATCGACGCCGACGCGGTGATCGTGGCGGTCCCCGCTCCCGCCGCCGCCCGGCTGCTCGGGGCCGAGGTGCCGGGGGCCGCGACCGAGCTGGCCAAGATCGAGTACGCCAGCATGGCCGTCGTTACGCTGGCCTACCCCGTCGCGGCCTTCCCCGAGCCGCCCGCGCGCACCGGCTACCTCGTCCCGCCCGTCGAGGGCCGCCCGGTCAAGGCCGTCACGTTCAGCTCGGTCAAGTGGCCCCACCTCGCGGGCGACCTGGTGCTGCTGCGCTGCTCGATCGGCCGCGTCGGCGAGGAGCACCTGCTGCAGCGCGACGACGCCGAGCTGGTCTCGCTCGGCACGGCCGAGATGGCCGGCGTGATGGGCGTGCGCGGGCTGCCCGTCGACACCCGCGTCACCCGGTGGGGCGGCGGGCTGCCGCAGTACAACGTAGGCCACCTCGACCGGGTGGCCAGGGTGCGGTCCGCGGTGGCCGTGCAGCCGGGGCTCGCGGTGTGCGGGGCCGCCTACGACGGGCTCGGCATTCCCGCCTGCGTCGCCACCGCCCGGACGGCCGCGGGCCGGATTCTGGACCACCTGTCCCGGCGAGGAGAATAGAGGCATGACAGAGGGCGCTGCGCGGCCGAAGGCCCGCGATCTCAACCAGGTGATCCGCTACACGATGTGGTCCGTCTTCAAGGTGACCGAGCCCGTGCCGGGCGACCGTGGCCAGCTCGCCGACGAGCTCGGTGAGCTGCTGGAGCAGGCCGCCCTGAAGGACGTGGTGACCCGGGGCCTCTACGACGTGGCCGGCTTCCGGGCCGACGCCGACTTCATGTTCTGGTGGCACGCTCCCACCCCCGAGGACCTGCAGGACGTCTACTCGCGCTTCCGCCGCACCGGTCTCGGCCGCCACACCACGCCGGTCTGGTCGGCGATGGCGCTGCACCGGCCCGCCGAGTTCAACAAGTCGCACATCCCGGCGTTCCTGGCCGAGGAGGAGCCGCGGGCCTACGTGAGCGTCTACCCGTTCGTACGGTCGCTGGAGTGGTATCTCCTCGACGACGCCGAGCGCCGGGCGCTGCTCGCCGAGCACGGCAAGATGGCCCGCGACTACGCCGACGTGCGGGCCAACACGGTCGCCTGCTTCGCGCTCAACGACTTCGAGTGGATGCTCGCCTTCGAGGCCGACGAGCTGCACCGGATCGTCGACCTGATGCGTCACCTGCGCGGTGCCAAGGCCCGCGAGCACACCCGGATCGAGATCCCCTTCTACACCGGGGCCCGCAAGCCCGTCCAGGAGCTCGTCGCGGCCCTGCCGTGATCAGCCGGCGACTCACGGCACGCCCTCGCGCTCGGCGGAGCGCGGGGGCGTGCCGCGTTCACTCGGCGGACTGGAGGCGGAGCGAGACGGAGTTGATGCAGTAGCGGTCGTCGGTGGGGGTCGCGTAGCCCTCGCCCCGGAAGACGTGGCCCAGGTGGGAGTCGCAGCGGGCGCAGCGCACCTCGGTGCGCACCATCCCGTGGCTGCGGTCGTCGATCAGCCGCACCGCCTCCGACTCCGACGGCTCGAAGAAGCTCGGCCATCCGCAGTGGGACTCGAACTTCGCGTCCGACCTGAACAGCTCGGCCCCGCACGCGCGGCAGGAGTAGACGCCCTCGGTCTTGGTGTCGACGTATTCACCGGTGAAGGGCCGCTCGGTGCCGGCTTCGCGGAGCACGTGGAATTCCTCGGGCGAGAGCTGAACCCGCCACTCGGCCTCGCTCTTGACGACCTTGTCCATACGTCCAGCGTACGAGATGCGGCAAAAAGAGATCTCCGCAGGGGGAAGCATCCTTTCTGGGGCGAATTTGCGTCTTTGTAAGCAAGGGGGTGTCATCGCCTCCTGTTAAGGGTGAGATCATTCGCCGGATCGCTGAGGCGGCACAGCCCACGCCCGTGCTGGAGTCGCAGGCGATCAGAGGCCGGCCGGGCGGCGCGCCAGCGCCCGGGACGGCGACGATGGCGGGTGATCTTAAAAGGTCCGTCCCGTCGAGCCCTCGGTCCCGCCACCGAGGCGGCTCCGGGACGGACCCACCCGTTCGCGGGCCGGTCCGGGGTAGGTTCGGGGGCATGGCATCGCCGTACATAGAGCTCGAGGTGGGGGAGCGGACCGTCAAGGTCACCAATCCCGACAAGGTCTACTTTCCGGAGATCGGCGGCACCAAGCGCGAGCTCGTCGAGTATTACGTGAGCGTCGGCGACGGCGCGCTGCGGGCGCTGCGAGACCGCCCGACCAACCTGAAACGTCACCCCGACGGCATCCACACCGAGGCCATCTACCAGAAGCGGATGCCGCCCCGGCATCCCGACTGGCTGCGCACCGTCACCGTCACCTTCCCGAGCGGACGCAAGGCCGACTCGCTACGGGTCACCGAGGTGGCCGCGATCGCCTACTGCGCCAACCTGGGCACGATCGACTTCCACCCCTGGCAGGTGCGCGCGTCCGACGTCGAGCACCCCGACGAGCTGCGCGTCGACCTCGACCCGCAGCCGGGGCTCGAGTTCGACGCCGCGCGCAAGGCCGCCTTCCTGACCCGTGAGGTGCTCGCCGAGGCGGGCCTGACCGGGTTCGTGAAGACCTCGGGCAACCGCGGCCTGCACATCGCGGTCCGGATCGAACCGCGCTGGGATTTCGTCCAGGTACGTCACGCGGGCATCGCCCTGGCCAGGGCCGTGGAGGAGCGCGCGCCCGACCTGGTGACCACGGCCTGGTGGAAGGAGGAGCGCGGAGAGCGGGTCTTCATCGACTTCAACCAGAACGCCCGCGACCGGACGATCGCCAGCGCCTACTCGGTGCGGGCCAGGCCCACGGCGCCCGTCTCCACCCCGCTCACCTGGGAGGAGCTCGAGGACGCCGATCCGGCCGACTTCGACATCCGCACCGTCCCGGCCCGCTTCGCCAAGCTGGGCGACGTCCACGCCGCCATCGACGACGAGGCGTACTCGATCGAGACGCTGCTCGACTGGTACGCCGGAGACGACCGCGGCGACCTGCCGTATCCGCCCAACTATCCGAAGATGCCCGGCGAGCCCAAGCGTGTCCAGCCGAGCAAGGCGCGTCCCGAAGAAGAGGCCGGCTGAGCGAGGCGGTGGGCTGCACGGCCGGCCCCCTCCGGACCGGGGTAAGGCTCGGGCTGTCCGGCCGTGCGGCGTCCGTGTCCTCTCATGAGGGGGACCTTGTCGTGGAACGTAACTCGCCAATGTGTACGCGACGGTCTGAGTGGGTTGTGAAGTCTGACAAGCGGGAGGAGAAGTCTTCACCCGGAGAGGGGAAATTTCACCCCGTTCCAGCATGGATCACCAACTGGACCATCACTCTCTGCGATCGCCCGGTAATCCACCGATATCGCTTCGGTCACATTACTTGACGATTGGTCCAATAGTTCGCAAGGCTCTCGTTCTGTCTCGGGGCGCGACAACCGATTCGGGAGCCTGGTTATGGCAAGAGCGCAACGTCTGGCCGCCGCCGGAGCCGTGGTGGCCTTCGTGGCCGGCGGCGTGATGACCGCGGCGGGCATCGGCACCGCCTCTGCCCAGTCGAGCCAGGAGACGCCGTCCGTGGCCGCGACCTGCCTGCCGCCCCTGGTGCCCTGCGACGAGCCGGGCGGCGTGGAGCCCGAGGCGCCGGGGGCCGGTCCCGTGCAGAAGTGGTCGGACGACCAGGTGCCGAACCCGATGGAGAAGTGGTCGGACAACCCCGTGCCGAACCCGATGGAGAGCTGGTCGGGCAATCCGGTGCCCACCGACTCCTGGTCCGACGCGCCCTCTGACGCCCCGCGCGAGACCGGGGCCCCCTGGAAGCCGGTCGACGAGGACGAACGCCGGATGCCGCAGGGGCATCCGGAGACGGGTGGCGGCGGGCTGGCGCCGGGAGACCCGGTGTGGCCGGTCGTCGCGGGCGGCGCCGCCCTGCTCGCCGGCGCCGGGCTGGCCGGGTTCGCGGTGCGCCGTCGCAAGGGTGACGCCTAGTTGGGCCAGAAGTCGCTCCTCGTCGCGGCGGGAGCGGTGTCCCTGGCCGGGATCGTACTGATCTGGGCCGGGGTGGGCGGCCTGCTCTCCGGCGGCGGGGCCGAGCCCGTCGCGGCCGTCACGCCCGCGCCGGTCACGTCGTCGCCCGCGCCGGTCGCGTCCTTGCGCGTGCCGGTCGGGAAGACGGCCAAGCCGATGCGGCCCGCCCGGCCGGTCGCCGTCTACATCCCGTCCATCGGCGTGTCGGCGCCGCTCATGGAGCTGGGCCTCGACACCGGAGGCACGATCCAGAACCCGCCCATCGAGCGCCCCAACCTGGCCGGCTGGTACCGCTACGGGGCCGTCCCCGGCCAGCGCGGCGCCGCCGTGATCACCGGCCACCTCGACACCAGGACCGGCCCGGCGGTGTTCGCCCGCCTCAAGGAGGTCAGGCGCGGCGACCAGGTGCAGGTGCTGCGCGCGGACCGGTCCGTGGCCGTGTTCGTGGTGGACCGGATCGAGCACACGCCCAAGAGGAGCTTCCCGGCCCGCAAGGTCTACGGCGACCTCCGCTATCCGGGGCTGCGCCTGGTCACCTGCGGTGGCGCGTTCGACGGGCGGGCGCACAGCTACCAGGACAACACCATCGTGTACGCCCACCTGGCCGCGCCATACCATCCCCGGAGCTGATCAGGGATCGCGCGGCAGCCCGAGCGCCCGCTCGGCGATGATGTTCAGCTGCACCTCGGTCGTGCCGCCGCCGATCGTGAACGCCCGGGTGGTGAGGATCATCCGGCTCCAGTGGCGGTCGAAGGGCGCCAGCGACCAGCAGAACTCCGAGACGGCCTGCGAGTGGCGCATGCCGAGCAGCTTGCGCACGCTCGACGCGGTGCCCGGATCGGAGCCCGACAACTGGGCGAGCGTCACGCGCAGGCCGAGCGCGGCGAGCGCCTGCCCCTCGGCCCACAGGCGCCCGGCCTCTTCCAGCCGCGCCTGCCGCGGCTCCGGCAGCTTCGCGATGAGGCCGACCATGTCGGTGTGCCGGGATCCCGGCCCCCACGAGTCGCCCAGCGCCACCCGCTCGTGCGACAGCGTGTCCCGGGCCACCCGCCAGCCGCCGTCCACCTCGCCGACCACCAGATCGTCCGGCACGAAGACGTCGTCCAGGAACACCTCGTTGAACACCTCGTCGCCGTTGATCTCCTTCAGCGGCTTGACGGTGACGCCCGGCGAGGACATGTCCACCAGGAAGTAGCTGATCCCCTCGTGCTTCGGTTTCTCCGGAGAGGTCCGGGCCAGGCAGATCCCCCAATGGGCGTACTGTGCCAGAGACGTCCAGATCTTCTGGCCGCTCAGCGACCAGCCGCCCTCCACGCGGACCGCCTTGGTGGACAGCCCCGCCAGGTCCGATCCCGCGCCCGGCTCACTGAACAGCTGGCACCACACGATCTCGCCGGTGAACGTCCTGGGCAAAAACCGCTCCCGCTGCTCCGGAGTGCCGTGCCGGACGATGGACGGGACCGCCCAGGCCCCGATGCCCAGGTTCGGCCGTCTGAGGTCGCGGAACTCCTGGTGGATGATCACCTGCTCCAGGGGGGAGGCGCCCCTGCCCCACGGCTCGGGCAGGTACGGCATGATCCAGCCCTCCCGCGCGAACCGCCCCAGCCTGGCCAACGGCTCCTCGGCCCGCAGCGACTCGGCCTGCGCCCTGATCGCGTCCCTGACCGGGGCCGCCTCCTCCGGCAGGTCCGGCTCGGTGCCCCGCCGCACCCCGGCGAGGGCGAGGCGGATCACCTCCTCGGCCCACACGCCGGCGTCCCCGGCCAGCATCCGGTCGGACAGCGCGCGCCGGTAGAAGCGGTGCGCCTCGTGCTCGAACGTGTAGCCGATGCCGCCCAGCACCTGGATCGCGTCGGCGGCGCACCGCACGGCCGCGTCGGGCGCCAGCACCGCCGCGACTCCCACCGCCAACCGCATCTCCCCACCGCTCCCGGCGCCCGTGTCCGGACTCCCGCCCATCGGGCTCCGGCCAGGGCTCTCGCCCGTCGCGGTCGGATCAGGGCTTTCGCCCGTCGGAGTACGGCCGGGGGAGTCGTCCAGCGCCCTGGCGGCGTCCCATACGGCGGCCCGTGCCTGCTCCAGCGCCACCAGCGCGGCGGCCACCCGGTGCTTCACGCCCTGGAACTGCCCGATCGGCCGCCCGAACTGCTCCCGAACCTTCGCGTAGCCGGCGGCCGTCGCCACGGCCCACGCCGCCACCCCGCACGCGTCGGCCCCCAGCAGCACGGCGGCCACCTCCCGCACCGGCACCGCGCCGAGCACCCGCCCGTCGCCCCCCTCCCGCGCGGTCCCGTCCCGTACGGTCACCGAGCACAGCGCGCGGTCGAGATCCACGCCCTCGACGGATTCCACGTCCACGTCGGCCCGGTCGAGCAGCGACCACCGCCCGTCCTCCAGCGGCACCAGGAAGAGATCGGCATCGGGCGACCCCAGCGCGAGCAGCCCCGCACCGCCCGCCGCCTCGCCGAGCGCCACGGCCGCGGTCAGCGACCCGTCCGCGAGCCCGCCCAGCGCGCCCGGGTCGCCGCCGGAGGCGCGTGCGAGCGCCGCCGAGGTGATCACGGATGGCAGGTAGGCGCCCGGAGCCCGCCGCTCGCCCAGCGCCTCCAGCGCCACGACCAGCTCCAGCAGGCCGTAGCCCTGCCCGCCGCACTCCTCCGGCAGATGCAGCCCCAGCACGCCCTGCGCGGCCAGCGCCGCGTGTTCGACGGTCCGCTCGGCCAGCCCCCGCACGGAGGCGGCCAGCGCCAGATGTTCCTCGGTCAGCCCGATACCCATGCGTCAGAATCTAGAACTATATTCGGTCGATCTCCAGAGCCCGCGCGATCCGGTTTCCGCCCAGCACCGCCCCCGGGACTCACGAGTCGCCGAACTCCAGCTCCAGGGCTCGGGTGAAGTCGGCCACCGCCTCCTCGTGGCGTTCGAGCTCCTGCAGGATCTCGCCGCGCACCCGGTAGGCCCAGACGTACTCCTCGTCCAGCTCGACGGCCCGGTCGAGGTCCTTGAGAGCGGCCTCGTTGTCACCCAGCTCGCTCAGGACCGCGCCCCGGCTGCCCAGCGCGCGATCGTTGTCCGGCTCAAGGTCGAGAGCCTGGTTGAGATCGGCCAACGCCTCCTCGTAGCGGTCGATCATGCGCAGCGCCTCACCCCGCCTGCCCAATGCCCGCACGTACACCGGATCCAGCTCCAGCGCCCTGGTGTAGTCGGCGATGGCCTCGGGATAGAGCTGCAGCCGCTGGTAGAGGTCGCCCCGGGCCAGCCACGAGTAGGCCAGGTCCTCGTCCAGCGCGATGATCTTGGCATGCTCGGCCAGCGCCTCGTCCACCCGGTCGAGGTCGGCGAGTGCGTCGGCCCTGGCCTCCAGGATCCAGAGCGACTCCGGCGCCAGGGTGAGCGCGTGCTCGAAGTCGGCCATGGCCTCCTCCATGCGGCCGAGCGCGGCGTACGCCTGCCCGCGCGACCCGAGCGAGTAGGCGCTGTCCGGCTCCAGCCGCAGCGCCTCGTCGAAGTCGGACAGCGCCGCCTCGTACCTCTCGATGACGCGGTGGCTCTCGCCGCGCAGCCGCCAGGAACGGGCGTTGTCCGGCACCAGCGCGATCGACTCGGTGAGGTCGGCGATGGCCGCGTCGTGCCGCGACAGCCCGATGTAGGACTCGGCACGGCTGCGCAGCACGGAGGCCCGAGACTGGGCGGCGGCCTCGGACAGCACGGGCCTCTCGTCGTGCTCCTGGAAGATCCCTTCACTCATGGAGGGAGAATCTAGCTGAATGTCCGTCATGCGGATCACGTGAGCCGCGCCGTCGGTGGCTCGGCCTGTACGCGGCATCGTCGAATGGGACGAACACGCCCACCCCGCCTGCCTGACCACAACCGTCACGCGGGGCGGCGGCTCCGTATCGACAAAGCCGGACTTCAGCTGCTCTGCGAACCGGTTGGCACCTGACGTGCGACGCCGCACAGGAGGCGGTCGGCTCATGGGAGCGGCCTCTAGGATCTGAGGCATGCAGCTGGCCCCGGGAGTGCACGTCGCCGTCACCGATCGCCACGGGGGAGTGAGCGCCCCGCCCTACGGGTCGCGCAACCTCGGCGGGATGGTCGGCGACGACCCCGAGGCAGTGCGCGCCAACCGGGCGGCCGTCGCCGCGGAGCTGGGGGTGCGGGCCGTCGTGTTCATGCGCCAGGTCCACGGCGCCGACGTCGCCTACGTGAACGAGCCGTACGGCGACGACCCGCCGCCCCTGGACGGCGTCTTCACGACCGAGCCGCGACTGGCCCTCGCCTCCCTCGGCGCCGACTGCCCGGCGGTCCTGGTGGCCGACCCGGTGGCGCGGATGGTCGGCGCCGCCCACTCCGGCCGTCCCGGCACCGAGGCGGGCGTGGCCACGGCGCTGGTCGAGGCCATGGCCGCCAAGGGCGCCGCACCGGCCCGGATGGTGGCGCTGATCGGCCCCGGGGCCTGCGGCCGCTGCTACGAGGTGCCCGCCGAGCTGCGCGAGCGGGTGGCCCAGCGGGTGCCCGGGACGTGGTCCACGACCTCCTGGGACACCCCGGCCCTCGATCTGCGCGCCGGGATCGAGGCCCAGCTGCGTGGGACCGGTCTCACAGACGTGCGCCACGACGACCGCTGCACGATCGAGTCGGCCGAGCTCTACTCTCACCGCCGCGAGCAGCGGGGCGGCCGGTTCGCCGGCCTCATCTGGCTCACCTGATCCGCCACCGCGGCCCATGCCAGGCGGGGAAAGGTCGCATGATCTTACGAAACGTGCCGTCATATGCCGGGGGCGGGAAAGGCGCAGGCGAGCCGTACCAACCCTGCCACGTCTACGGCGCCCGGCCCGCACTGTGCCGGCAAGTGAGGGCTTCAGCTACGGCGACCAAGCCCAAGGGGCGGAGACAGGCGCTTCAGCATCGGCGAGCAGGAAGGCGTCGAAACCCGGCCCGCTCTGCGGCCAGGTGACAGGACGGTGGGGCACCGTAGAGCGGAGGCGGGTGGGCGTTCCGGCCGACTTAAGACCGTGCCAAGTACCCCCGCGCCCGCAACAACGCCGAAGGCGAAAAACACCAGACCCCGGGCAATCGCGGTCGGCCGGAACGCCCACCCGCCTCTGCGGCCACCCGCAGAACGGACCCGCTGCGGACAACGCCCACCCGCCTCCGCGGCCACCCGCAGAACGGACCCGCTGCGGACAACGCCCACCCGCCGCGGTCAACTCGCGGACCGCCCGTCCGCGCGGCACCAAGGGTCGGGAACGGTCATGGCCCGGAGAGGGCCGGGGCGCTGGAGAGGACGTCGCGGGCCAGAGACAGATCACCGGACAGGTCGGCGGCGAAGGAGGAGGGATCGCCGCGACCACCCAGCAGGAAGCAGAACGACACCACGTCAGCCGTGATCCGCGCGTCAGCCCGCCGCCAGCCGTCACCCTCCCGCCAGGCGTCGAGCTCCAGGACGCCGGAACCCTCCCCGCCGAGCGGAACATGCCATTCGCCCCCTCCGTCCCCGGTGAGCGTGAGAAGGACCGTACGGCCGGAGCCGTCGAGGCCCGACAGCAGCATGGTCCAGGGCAGCAGGCGCGCGCACAGGTCGGCCGTCGGATGGAGGTGCTCGGGCACGGGATGCGGCAGCCGGACCCGGGCCGTCCGGGCCGCGTCGTCGGTGTGCACCCAGGTCTCCAGGCACCGCGCCAGCACGTGATCCCGCACCGCGGCCGACATCCCGTCAAGGGTCGCGGGCGTGTCGGGGGAGAGACCGGCCAGATGGCGGCAGAGGGCGTCGGCCTGGGCGCGCCAGTCACGCCTGGTCTGCTCGGGACTGCGGGCCCGTTCGTAGGCCTGCACGTCAGAGGTGCGCCCGACGGCGGAGGTGGCGCTAAGGGGCGGGCCGAGGACGGGGGCGCCGACGGACGCCGCGAGCAGCCCGTCCTTGGCGGCGAGGTGGGCGACGAGCTCCTGCAGGGTCCAGCCTTCCACGATGACGCGCGACCAGTCGTCATCGACGGCCGAGGCGAGCAGCGCGTCCATGGCGGCCACCCGGCCGGCGAAGGGCTCGGCCCAGGGGGCGGTGGGGGCCGCGGGCCTGCGCCGGGCCCTGGCGCCGGCCAGCAACTGCGGGCGCAGTGAGTGTCCGGGCACCGCGGGGTCCTCCATCAGTGCGTCCAGGTAGAGACGCTCGACGGGCTCCATCACACCTCTTCCTCTGCCAGTGCGTCGGCCAGGCGCCGCAGCGCCAGCCTGATGCGCGATTTGACCGTGCCCTCGGGCACGCCCAGCTCCTCGCCGACCTGCCGGTAGGTCCGGCCGCCGTAGTAGGCCAGCTCGATCGCTTCCCGCAGGGCGTCGGGCAGCGCCGTCACCGCCTGCTTCACCCGTCTGGCCTCGTCTGCGGCGAGCACGGTGTCCTCTAACCGGGCAGGGGCGGGCTCGAAGAGCCGGGGACCCAGCGAGGTGACGCGGCGGCGCTCCTCGGCGCGCACGTGGTCGACCGCGCGGCGGTGCGCGATCGTGGCCAGCCACGCCCGCAGCGTGCCGCGGTCGGGATCGTAGGTCAGCGGACGTTCCCAGAAGACCAGGAACACCTCCTGCGTGATGTCCTCGGCGATCACCCGGTCCCTGGTGACGCGCAGCGAGAGACCGAAGATCAACGAGGAGAGCCGATCGTAGACCTCTCCGAGCGCGGCCTCGTCGCCGCCGACCACCCGCTGGTGCAGCAGGCGGTCGTCGTACGGTGCCTCCACTGGCACCACACTCCCGTAGATCCGGACCAAGGCGGCGGGTGCGCCGCGACCCGAGCATGACACTATTCGCCGCGGATGTTGAGTCGGATGACTCGGTCGCCGAACTTTGTCAGCCTCACGGTAATGTCGAAGATTCACGACAGAGGAGGATTCGCCATGGCCACCATCCGCACCGCCACCACGCAGTGGAAGGGCGCCCTGCTCGACGGCTCGGGCACGGTGTCGCTCGACACGTCCGGCGTCGGCACCTTCGAGGTCTCGTGGGCGTCCAGAGCTGAGGAGGCCAACGGCAAGACGTCGCCGGAGGAGCTCATCGCCGCCGCCCACTCCTCCTGCTTCTCGATGGCGCTCTCCCACGGGCTGGCCGGTGCCGGCACTCCGCCCGAGTCGCTGCGCACCAGCGCCGACGTGACCTTCCAGCCGGGTGAGGGCATCACCGGCATCGTCCTGTCCGTGCAGGGCCAGGTGCCCGGCATCACGGCCGAGCAGTTCCAGCAGGCGGCCGAGACGGCCAAGGCCAACTGCCCGGTGAGCAAGGCGCTCGCGGGCACGACGATCACTCTCAACGCCCAACTGCTATAGCAAGACCGCGATCGCATGCGACAATCGGGTCACATGCGCGAAGTTTGGCCAGGCGAGCCCTACCCACTCGGCGCCACCTGGGATGGCGTGGGCACCTGTTTCTCGCTGTTCTCCGAGGTCGCCGAGCGGGTCGAGCTGTGTCTGTTTCACGATGACGGCTCCGAGGAGCGCGTCGAACTGCCCGAGGTCGACGGGTTCGTCTGGCATGGCTACCTGCCGGGCATCCTGCCGGGGCAGCGCTACGGCTACCGTGTCCACGGCCCCTACGAGCCTTCGCGGGGGCACCGGTGCAATCCGGCCAAGCTGCTGCTCGACCCCTACGCCAAGGCCATCGACGGCGACCTGACCTGGAACGAGGCGCTGTTCTCCTACCATTTCACCGACCCGTCGAGGTTGAGCACGGCCGACAGCACCGCGTACATGCCGAAGAACGTGGTGATCAACCCGTTCTTCGAGTGGGGCAACGACCGGCTGCCGCGCAAGCCCTACCACGAGACCGTGATCTACGAGGCGCACGTGCGCGGGCTCACCATGCGCCACCCGGCCGTGCCCGAGGCGCTGCGCGGCACCTATGCGGGCGTGGGGCATCCGGCGATCATCGATCACCTGCTGTCGATCGGGGTGACGGCCGTCGAGCTGATGCCGGTGCACCATTTCATGCCCGAGCACTTCCTGGTGGCGCGCGGCCTGAACAACTACTGGGGTTACAACACCATGGCCTACCTGGCCCCCCATGGCGCCTATTCCAGCTCGGGCACGCGGGGCGAGCAGGTGTTGGAGTTCAAGGCCATGGTGCGGGCGCTGCACGAGGCGGGCATCGAGGTCATTCTCGACGTGGTCTACAACCACACCGCCGAGGGTGACCACATGGGGCCGACGCTGGGCTTCAGGGGCATCGACAACGCCGCCTACTACCGGTTGCACGACGGCGACCGGCGCTACTACCTCGACTACACGGGCTGCGGCAACTCCTTCAACGTACGCTCGCCGCACGCGCTGCAGCTGATCATGGACTCCCTGCGCTACTGGGTGCTGGAGATGCACATCGACGGGTTCCGGTTCGACCTGGCGGCGGCGCTTGCCAGGGAGTTGCACGACGTCGACCGGCTGAGCACGTTCTTCGACCTCATCCAGCAGGACCCGGTGATCTCACAGGTCAAGCTGATCGCCGAGCCGTGGGACGTGGGCCCCGGCGGCTACCAGGTCGGGAACTTTCCTCCCCTGTGGACGGAATGGAACGGCAAATATCGCGATATCGTGCGAGATTTCTGGCGAGGGACGCATTCCGCCCTGCCCGAGTTCGCCTCCCGGCTGACCGGCTCGGCCGACCTCTACGCCACCTCGGGCCGCCGCCCGGTCGCCTCCATCAACTTCGTCACCTGCCACGACGGCTTCACCCTCACCGACCTGGTCTCCTACGACCGCAAGCACAACCTGGCCAACGCCGAGGACAACCGCGACGGCACCGACGACAACCGGTCCTGGAACTGCGGCGCCGAGGGCCCCGTCGAGGACCCCGAGATCGTCCGGCTCCGTCACCGCCAGCGCCGCAACCTGCTGACGACGCTCTTCCTGTCGCAGGGCGTCCCGATGCTGTCCCACGGCGACGAGCTCGGCCGCACCCAGCGGGGCAACAACAACGCCTACTGCCAGGACAACGAGATCGCCTGGATCGACTGGTCACATCTGCACACCGAGTCCGACCTGCTGGAGTTCGTCCGGGGGCTGTCCAAGCTGCGCCGCGAGCACCCGGTCTTCCAGCGCCGCCGCTTCTTCCACGGCCGCCATCCCGACGACGGCCGGCGCGACCTGGTCTGGCTCACCCCCGGCGGCACCGAGATGACGGCCGGAGACTGGCACATCGGCTACGCCAAGTCGCTCATGGTCTACCTCAACGGCCGGGCCATCACCGAGCCGGGGCCGAGGGGGGAGCGCATCGTGGACGACTCGTTCCTGTTGCTGATCAACGCCCACCACGAGGACATGACGTTCACGCTGCCGGGCGAGGAGTTCGGTCCAGGCTGGTCGCCGGTGCTCGACACCAACGACGAGTCGCCCCGCGACGACGCCTTCCCCGACGAGCAGTGGGCCCCGGGCGCCCTGGTCGCGGTCACCTCCCGGTCGATCCAGGTGCTGCGCCAGCCGCTGTCACCCTGACCCGACGCACGTCCGCGCCGTGAGTGCGGAGTGCCGAAGTCCGGCAGGCAGTCCCGGAAGTGCGGAACGCCGGGGGCCGGGAGTCCGGGAGTGCCAGGAGTCACGTCCGACGCCGCTCAGGTCCCGCGCATCACGCTCGCGGTGAGAAGCACCAGCACGAACGTGACCACCCCGGCCACGCCGTGCAGCCCGACGGCGAGGAAGGGGAAGCGCCGTTCGGCGCCCCTGGCGTGCCGCCCCGCCCCGAGCCATCGCGTGAACATCACGAAGCCCAGCAATGCCGCCACTGCCAGCACCGCGAACGCGACCCAGGCCAGCACCCGGTCGCCGGTCACCAGGTGGCCGATCCAGCAGCCCAGTGCCGCCACCGCCAGCACCGGATGCGAGAAGAGCAGCGTCACAGGGAAGCGGGTGACCTTGGCGGCCTGCTGCCGGGGCCCACCGCCCGCGAGCCACAGGTAGAGCGGATAGATCCCCACCAGTGCGGTGAAGGCCCACGTCACAGCGGTGATCAGCCCCACCCGGACCTCCCTGGAGTCCCCGGACACCTGTCGGCCACGTTATGTACATCACGCCATGTATGCCATTCGATACGCCAAAGTGCTATGCCTGCGGTCAAAGCCACCTGTGCGGGCTGTCTGTCGGAGGCGTGTGCCAAGGTAGAGAGGTGCGGCGCATCTATCCCGACATACAGGACGATCCTGACATCGCGCAGGCCTATGCCTACCCGGCCGACCGCCCGTGGCTACGCGCCAACATGGTCGCCAGCGCCGACGGTGCCGCGTGGCTGAAGGGCCTGTCGGGCGGCCTGTCGAGCCGTGGTGACCGGCGCGTCTTCGGAGTCCTGCGTGGGCTGGCCGACGTGGTGCTCGCGGGCGCCGCCACCGTCCGCGCCGAGGGCTACGGCCCCGCCAAACCCCGCGACTCCTGGCGGGCGCTGCGCGAGGGCAGGCCGCCCGCCCCGCCCATCGCGGTGCTCAGCCGCGGCCTCGGCCTCGACTTCGGCAGCCCTCTGTTCACCGAGGCGGCCACCCGCACCATCGTCATCACCTGCGAGGCCGCCCCCGCCGAAGGCCGCAGGCAGGCCGCCCAGGTGGCCGACGTGATCGTGGCGGGCGACGTCCGGGTCGACCTGCCGCGGGCCGTGGCCGAGCTGCACGCGCGCGGCCTGACCAGGGTGCTGTGCGAGGGCGGGCCCCGGGTCAACGCCCAGCTCGCGGCGGCCGGGCTGATCGACGAGCTCTGCCTGTCGGTCAGCCCGCTGCTGCTGGGGGGCGACGCCGCGCGCATCGTCAACGGCGAGACGGCCCAGGTCAGGCTCGATCTCCGCCAGGTGCTCGAAGAGGAAGGCGTCCTCTTCTGCCGCTACACCAGGGAGTTGAGTCATGACTGAGCCCGAGCCCACCCGTGAGCCCGCCGAGCCCGCCGCCGGGGCCGTTCCCGAGGGCGTCCCTGAGGCCGCAGCCGAGCCGGAGCCGGTGCCCAACCTGCCGGTGCGGCCGCCCGTGCCGCCGATGCTGGCCAAGCCGGTCAAGGCGATGCCCAAGCAGGACGGCACGCTGTTCTACGAGCCGAAGTGGGACGGCTTCCGCTGCATCGTGTTCCGCGACGGCGACGAGGTCTACCTGGGCAGCCGCAAGGAGCGGCCGTTCACGCGCTACTTCCCCGAGCTGGTCGAGGCGGTCAGGGCCGAGCTGCCCGACCGGGTGGTGGTCGACGGCGAGATCGTGCTGCCGCGCGGCTCCCACCTCGACTTCGAGGCGTTGCAGCAGCGCATCCACCCGGCGCTCTCACGGGTCACGATGCTGGCCGAGCGGACCCCGGCCTCGTTCGTGGCCTTCGACCTGCTGGCACTCGGCTCGGAGTCGCTCATGGAGGCGCCGTTCGCCGAGCGCCGCGCGCGCCTGGAGGGCATCTTCGGCCAGGCCGGCGAGTCCGTGCGGCTGACCCCGGTCACCACCAACGACGAGCAGGCGGCCGAGTGGTTCGAGATGTTCGAGGGCGCGGGCCTCGACGGCATCATCGTCAAGCCGGGCGACCAGCCCTACATCCCCGACAAGCGGACGATGTTCAAGGTCAAGCACGAGCGCACCGCCGACGTGGTGATCGCCGGCTACCGCGAGCACAAGACCGGGCCGATCGTGGGCTCGATCCTGCTCGGCCTCTACGGCGACGACGGCAGGCTCCACCATGTGGGCGTGGCCGCCTCGTTCCCGATGGCCCGCCGGGCCGAGCTGGTCGAGGAGCTCAAGCCGTACATCGCCGACCTGGGCGAGCACCCGTGGGGGCACTGGGCCGAGCAGGCGCAGGCCACCATCGGGCAGCCCGCCGCCGGTCCCGCGACCGGCGGCCAGCGGGTGCCCGGCGCGATCTCGCGGTGGAACGCCAAGAAGGATCTGTCGTTCATCCCGCTGCGGCCGGAGCTGGTGATCGAGGTGGCCTACGACCAGATGGAGGGCGACCGGTTCCGCCACACCGCCCAGTGGCGGCGCCTGAGGCCCGACCGCACCCCTGAGTCGTGCACGTACGAGCAGTTGGAGCGGCCGATCTTGTACAACCTCGACGACATCCTGGCCCGCTGAGCCGCTTCGACGAGGCGGCTCCGTTCCGGATGGGCTTTGCGCAGAGCTGGTTATCGCGCTATATCTCGTCATATGAGCACCGGTGATGAGCTGCGCGCCGCCGTGTCCGCGCGCCGCGACCTCGGCCCTGACTTCGAGGACGCGGTCGTCGAGTCCTTCCTCGACAAGATGGGCAAGGAGATCGACCGGCGGGTGGACGAGCGCCTCGCCGCCACCGGCAACGACAAGAAGGCGGCCGGCCGGAACACCGTGATCCAGGGCCAGCGACTGGCCCTGGCGATTGTGTCGATGACCCTTGGCACGCTCGCCACCGTCGCCCTGGCCATCACCTCGGCTGACCTGTGGGTGATCCCGGCCATCTGGTTCGGGATCGTCCTGGTCAACGTGGTCTTCACCGTCGCCGGCCGCGACTGACGATGCGGGCTGCTCCGGCAGGCGGCCGAGCAGGCCACCGCCGAGCACGCCGACGACCGGGCAGGGCCTTGCTCACGGCGAGACCGGCCGGGTCGGTCAGAGCTTGGCCGAGGCCTCCGTCACCAGCTCGCGGGCGTAGTCGTCGTCGCTGTCGGCCAGCACCCGCTTGACCCCGTGGGCCGCTCGGGCGTCGCCCCGCTCCGCCAGCCCGCGCGTGGCCTCGGCGACCGTACGCAGATCGGCGTCGTCGAGCCGGGCGGCCAGGGCCTGGCGGATCTCCGGGGTGTCGGCGGCCACCGAGGCCAGACCGGACGTGGCCCAGTCGCGCACCTCGTCGTCGGTGTCCTCGGTCATGGAGATCAGCAGGGCCAGGCCCTCGGCGTGGTCGGGCGGCAGCACGTCGGCCAGCGCGATCGCGTCGGTCATGGTGCGCTTGTGACCGGGCCGCTGGATGATGTCCAGGACGTCCGGCAGCGCCCGCGGGTCACCCTGGTGGCCGAGCGCCGCCAGCACCGAGCGGAGCACCTGCGGGTTGCCCTCGGTGGTCGCCATCTTCCGCAGCAGCGGCAGCGTCCGGTCGAGGTAGGGCTTGTCGTCCTCGGTCACCCCGAACTGGGCGATCGCGTCGACCCCGAACTCACGCTCCCTGGCGTCCTCGCTCACGCAGAGCTTGGCCAGCGCCTCGTAGGTCTCGTCGTCGGCCCGCTTGCCCAGCGTGTCGGCCACGATCCACCACGTCTCGGCGTCCTCGTCGGTGTCGCGGTGCGCCAGGGCCCGCGCGACCAGCTGCTCGAAGGGGGTGTAGGCGCCCGTGGCGTCCTCCAGCAGGGTGGCGATGGCCGCGTGCCCGCGCTGCGCCTGGACCTGCTCGGTCTCGGAGCCGTCGGCGGAGCGGCCCGCGACCGTGACCAGCTCGGTGCCGTCCTTGGCGAACTGCCGGCCGACGACGTACTCCCAGTCGTCCTGGGCGATCTGGTCGAGCAGCGCCGACTCCAGGTGCACGCCCACCCAGTCGATGGCGATGTCGAGCGCGGTGTCGCCGTCGCCGTCGTACTTCTCGGCCGAGGCGCCGTGCTCCAGCAGCAACCGGACCACGCCGAGCGCGCCGCGTCGGGCGGCGAGCGTCAAGGGGGTGTCGCCGTCGTCGTTGGCGTCATCGATCGCGGCTCCCGCCTCGATCAGCACCCTGGCGGTGTCGGCGTGGCCGTTGGCCGCGGCCCAGAGCAGCGCGGTCCAGCCGCCGCTCTCGCGGGCGTTCACCTCCGCCCCGGCGGCCAGCAGCGTGGTCGCGACCTCGGCCCGGTCCCAGGCGGCGGCGGCGCACAGTGGCAGCCCCTCGTCCTCGCCCTCGCTGGGCTGGTTGGGGTCGGTGCCGGCGGCGATGAGCTCGCTCACGGTCTGTGACTCGCCGTTCAACGCGGCCCGGTAGAGCTGTTCCTCATGCATGACTGGGACCCTAACCTGATCCGGCCGCTGGTCGGGCCAGGAACAGGTCGTGTCAGCCGCGCCGGAAGCATAGATGAATTGTCCGTATAGTGGCTATTCCGGGGCGGGGAGAGCCATAGAGGCATCAAACGCGATATGTTGCGAGTATGACTGACGCTGGTGACGTTCGCGCCTCCGACGCCGAGCGTGAAGCCGTGGTCGAGCTGCTCCGCGTGGCCTCGGTGGACGGCCGGCTCACGCTCGCCGAGCTCACCGACCGCACCGAGGCGGCCTACACCGCCACCACCCATGCTGAGCTGGCCCTGCTCACCCAGGACCTGCCCGAGGGCGCGGCGCCCGCGCCGCTCCAGCCACGCGAGGGCAGGAAGCGCCGATGGTTCGTCGGCATCATGGGCGACACCAAGCGGCGCGGCACCTGGCGGATCGACCAGGAGCTAGGCGCCGTCGCCGTGATGGGCGACGTGCTGCTCGACCTGCGCGAGGCCGAGGTGCGCACCGATACGGTGGAGATCCTGGCCGTCTCGGTCATGGGCGACATCAAGATCATCGTCCCGGATGGCGTCAACATCGACCTCGACGGCATGGCGATCATGGGGGACAAGCGGGTCGACGTCGAGGAGGCCGCCCCGGGCACCCGTGCTCCGGTCGTGCGGGTGCACGCCTACACGGTGATGGGCGACGTCAAGGTGCTCGGCGATTCCCGCGTCAAGCCGCTCCAACGGCGCTGGACGGCCTGGCGGGAGCACTGGCGTCAGCTCCACGGCGCGGACTGGGGCGACGAGCGCCGCTCGCTCGACCGCGGCCACTGATGCAACGGATGCCGGTCCCTCGCGCGTAGTCATCGGTGACCATCACCGAACAGTGAGGATCCCCCGATGCGGGACCGCTCCGAGGCCGATTTCGAGCAGTACGTCGAGCAGCGCTCGGCCCGCCTCGTCAGGACGGCCTACCTGCTGTGCCGCGACTGGGCCACGGCCGAGGACCTGGTGCAGACGGCCCTGGCCAGAGCCTGGCTCGCCTGGGGCCGGGTGGGCGACGATCCCGACCCGTACGTGTACCGCATCCTGGCCAACACGCACGCCTCCTGGTGGCGGCGGCGCTGGCGGGGCGAGGTCCCCACCCCGGAGCTCCCGGAGCGGGCGGCGGTCGGCAACCCCCATGCCGACCTCGGCACCCGTGACGCGCTCAGGGCGGCCCTGGCCGCGTTGCCCGCCAAGCAGCGGGCCGTGGTCGTGCTGCGGTACTTCGAGGACCTGTCCGACGAGACCATCGCCGGGATCGTCGGCTGTTCGGTGCCGACCGTACGCAGCCAGGCCAGCCGCGCGCTGGCCAAGCTGCGGCTCAACCCCGCGGCGATCGCCGCGATGGAGACGGGGAGCCGGCCATGACCGAGTACGATCTGCGCGAACTGCTTGAACGCGACAGCCAGGACGGTCCCTACCGGGGCGTGACCGTCGCCGACGTCGGACGCAGGGTGCGGCGGATCCGCCGGCGGCGTGTCCGGGTCCTGGGCTCCCTCACCGCCGCCGCGGCCGCCGTCGTGATGGCGGCCTGGCTGCCTTCGGCAGGTACGGCGCCCGCACCGGCCGGAGTGTGGACCGGCGAGCTGGCGCAGCCCACTCCCACGCGGACGATCTCCCTCGCTCCTCTCTACTTCGGCGCCTACGAACGCGGGGGCACGCGTGAGACGTTCAGCGCGATCTGGGCGCCGGAGGTGCGGAAGGTCGGCTTCTGGATCACCTGCGAACCTGCCGCCCATGTGCTGATCTGGGTCAACGGCGAGCTGGTGGACAACGGGCCGTGCGAGGTGGGCCCGCGGCCCCCGGCACGGGTGGCGGGTGGCATCTCCGTCCGCGCCGGAGAGCGCAACGAGTTCGCCGTGGCCCTGATCCCCGAGACGGCGGCCGGGGCCACCGCGAAGGGCGCCGAAGGGGCGGCCGAGGCGCTCTCCCGGACCGCCCCGTATCCCCTCCGGTGGCGGGTGGACGTGGTCGACGACTCGGCCTGCCTGAGCCGGCACGTCGTCGTCGAACCGGGCTCGGGGAAGGTCATCCGGTGGGACTGCGCCTTGGACTGACAGTGATGATGTAGATGAGCGCTTCCCGCCAGGGTCTGACCCTTGGACTGACTGACCTTCGGGTCCTCAACGG
>NZ_JCADBK010000060.1:0-1405 GCF_059358955.1 Nonomuraea sp. CX421
CCTGTGTCGTGCACCGAGACGAATGTCCGCAGCAGCCGCGTGTCCATGTACGTCAGCCTATCGAAATGTTCGATGGGTGCATCCAAAAACATTCGTTGGACTCGATAGGCAGAAGTGGTGCAGATTGATCACAGAGACTCGTGACCGTCCTCCGACCCATGGTGCGTTTCGTGGCCAGGGGCACCGAGGTGGCAACGATCTCCTGCTCCATGCCTGCACCCGGTCATGAACGGCTCACCGACTGACCGTGACGACGAGCAGTTCGCCGTGCTTGCGCACGAGCGGAGCGAACCCGGTGCACCTCTCTGGGCCGAGGCCGCCTCGTGGCGGTCCACGTCCCGGTAACCCAACGCGCGGCGATAGGAGCTGACATGTGGCCGGACCTCGACGACAGGGGTCACCTCGTCGGATACGTGAACGACCGGCAGCCGAACAACTGGGGCCGTTGGGGGCCGGACGACGAGCTCGGAACCGTGAATTTCATCACCCCGGCCATGGTGACCGACGCCGCGGGGTCGGTCCGCGACGGCCGGGCGGTGAGCTGCGCCATCCCGATCCAGGAGGTGATGCCGGTCAACCCGGCCCGGCCGGCGGTCGTGCACACGTTCATGTACACCGGTGTGGACTTCGCCGGGCCCGATGCGCACAAGGAGTTCAATGGGTTCCAGGGCAGCGACGATCACATCTCCATGCCGCTGCAGAGTTCAACCCACTGGGACGGGCTGGCTCATGTCGCCCACGACGACGCGATGTACAACGGCTTCTGGGCCGGGAACGTCGCCGCCTACAGCGGGGCCCGGCGCTGCGGCACCCATCTCCTCAAAGATCGGCTGGCGGGCAGGGGCGTCCTTCTGGACATCGCCCGGCATCTGGGAGTCGACCACCTGGCGCCCGGCCACGCGATCACCGTCGACGAACTGGACGCCTGTGCGGCGGCTCAGGACGTCGAGATCGGCACTGGCGACATCCTCCTGCTCCGTACCGGGGAGATGCCGTTCTTCTATGGGTTGCCGGACAAAGCCGGGTTCTGGCTCGCCGGATCGCCCGGACTGGCCATGGAGACGGTGGATTGGATCCATCAACGTGAGATCGCCGCGCTCGCCGTGGACAACATCGCGATCGAGGTGGTGCCGGCGCGACCGTACGAGGGCGGCTATCCGATGCACGCGCGGCTCATCCGCGATCTCGGCCTGACCATCGGCGAGTTGTGGTGGCTCGAAGAACTCACCGAGGCCTGCGAGGCGGCGAACCGATGGGAGTTCTTCCTGGTCGCGGCCCCGCTACACGTCACCAACGCCGCCGGTGCGCCGATCAACCCCATCGCGTTCCTGTAGCCCGCTACGCCTCGCGCGATCAGACTCGCGCGATCAGACTCGCGCCATCAGAAGGGCAGTCCTCGTGGGTG
>NZ_JCADBK010000061.1:0-1332 GCF_059358955.1 Nonomuraea sp. CX421
GGTCGGCACGTCGTTCGGGGAAGCGGTCTGGGGTAATGTCATCAAGAAGCTGCCCGACGAGCATCGCCAGGCGATCGAGAGCTACACCAGCTCGGGGTATAAAAAGATAAACGGGTTGTTGCGTGACAGCATGTATTTCAAAAACGAATATAGTTGGTATCCATCGGACTCACTTGCCCGGATGGAAGCCGAGACAGTCAAGGATATCGAGCTCCTGAATTCGGTCACGCGACGTCAGGTGTTGCCGGAGACGATCGACGTGTTCCGGGGGTTGAGATTGAGAGATGGCCTCTTCACCGTGCCCCTCACCGAGCTCGACGAGCTTCCGGGGACCGTGCAGAGAGATCCGGGGTTCCTGTCGACTAATATCGGTGATGGACCGACATGGGCTCAGGAAAGCATTCAAGTGCGCCTGCGGGTGCCCGAGGGCACTCCGGCGATTTATGTCGCTTCACTCGGCATATTCTATGAACAGGAACTGCTGCTCGGTCGCGGCCTATCCTGGTATGTCGAGGAAGTCGAAAAAATAAACGGAAAGTGGTATATCTACGGTTGGATCTTGCCGGATCAGCCGGGCGATTAAGGAGACTTGAGTTGTCTTTGCATGATGAGCCGGAATTCAAGACGGTCTGGGCACCCGAGAGCTACTCGCGGACGACGGAGTCCGCCGTTCGATTCGTCCCGGTTGTCCTGGGTGACGCCGTCGTCGGCTATCTGTGGGCGGCGGTCACCGATGACGCGGCGCGGTATGTGGCGCGAGCTGACGCCGGTGATGCCGGCTTCAACGCCGGAGTGGCCTGGGTGCAGCGGCTGCGCTGGGCGAAGGCCAACGGGCTTACGCCGCTGCGGGCCCTGCGGCACTGGGCGGGGCAGGCGGAGGATGCCCGCGCGGGACGCATCCTCATGAACGCGGAGCAGGAACTGCCCGGCCTGCCGGCGCTGGAGCGACTGGCCGCAGGCTGACGGCCCCCTTCCCGACCTGGTCATTGTGGGCTGATGGGTAGGTCGGGTCTTGCCAAAAAAGTGGTGCGGTTCGTTCCTGCCTCAGCCGGTGGATCTACGGCAGAGTGATCAGTAAGCAAGCGAAGGGTAGCCGGAGGTGTTCGACCGGGAAGGCAACCCTGGGCGCTGACCGGTAGAGCGCCGCAGAGGAACCCTTTACTCGATCAGGGAAGGCATCTTCGGTGCTTGACCGCGGACGTTGACGAGGTGGTAGAGATGCAACCCGCTATGGAGCATCGTCTCGACGTACGAGTCGGCGGTAGAGCGCGCCAATGGTGGGTGAGTTGTTGTGGGTTTTGATGGGTTTGTTGTTCCTGATTGGGCTAAGCC
>NZ_JCADBK010000062.1:0-1323 GCF_059358955.1 Nonomuraea sp. CX421
GATGCTCCTATGGATGTCAAGCGACGTGTTCTTGATCGTTTGATGTGATGAGTCGATAGAGCTCGCGGGCTACGTAGCGCTTGAGACAGCGGATGATTTCTTTCTTGGACAGGCCGTCTTGTGTGCGTCGTTGCATGTAGGCGCGGGTGCGCGGGTCCCAGCGCAGGCGGCATAGGACGACGCGGTAGAGGGCTGCGTTGGCTTGACGGTCACCGCCACGGTTGAGGCGGTGGCGGCTGGTCTTGCCCGAGGAGGCGGGAATCGGCGCGACACCGCACAGCATGGCGAAGGCCGCTTCGCCATGCAGCCGATCATGGTTCTCGCCGGCGGTGACCAGGAGCTGTCCAGCGGTGTCGGTGCCCACGCCGTGGGCGTCGGCCAGGCGGGGGTTGATCGCGGCCACTAGAGGCTCCAGCAGCTCGTCGAGGTCGGCGATTTCGGCGGTGAGCTGCTGGTGGCGGCGGGCCAGAGAGCGCAACGCGATCTGGGTGGCGCTGGCCGGGTCGGCGGCGGCGTCGCGGTCGGGGCGCAGGGCGGCGCAGGTGGCGATCAGTTGTGTGGTCGACAGGCCGCGCAGGCGCTGGCGAACATCGTCGGGGGCGGTCACGATCAGGGCTTTGAGGCGGCGTTGGGTGTCGGCGCGCTGGTCGATCGCGCTGCGCCGGGCGATGCGCAGGTTGCGCAGGGCTTCGATGCGGCCCTCGCGCTGCTTGGGCGTGCCGGTCCGGTCGCCGGCGAGCGCGGCCTTGGCGGCCTGGATGGCGTCGATCGGGTCGGACTTGCCCTGGAAGCGGCGGGTCTTGCGGTCGGGTCGGTCGATCTCGATCACGTCGATGTGCTCGGCTTGCAGCAGGCGGGTGAGCCCGGCTCCGTAGACGCCGGTGCCTTCGACGCCAACGCGTGTCAGGTGCCCGAAGGTGCGCATCCACTGCAGCAGGGTGGCGTATCCGGCCGGGGTGGCGGGGAACTGTTCGGTTCCCAGGACCCGTCCGATCGGGTCGATCACCGCTGCGGTGTGGGTGTCCTGGTGGGTGTCCACGCCGCCGGCGACTTCGTTGATCGGCGCGTTCTGGGGTGCAATGGTGGTCATCGTCGTCCTGTCGTCTTGACCGGGGGCAGGGCGGCACGCACCAGCCGGGCAACGCGGACAAGACAGTGATGGGGCCTCTGGCCAGGCTCCTATGAAGTCACAGGTGCCACGTCCGGTGAGTGCGCATGAGCGCCTCCCGGCCAGGGCCGACAGATCCCGTTGAGGACCCGAAGGTCAGTCAGTCCAAGGGTCAGACCCTGGCGGGAAGCGCTCATCTACATCATCACTGTCAG
>NZ_JCADBK010000063.1:0-1132 GCF_059358955.1 Nonomuraea sp. CX421
TTGCCGTCGCCGGAGAAGTCGCCGGGGCTGAAGATGATGTCGAAGGCGGACCAGTTGTGGCCGAACGCCTCGCCGGTGCCGGATTGGAAGCCGCCGGTTCCGTTGCCACGGTAGAGGTGCAGGTCCTTGGTCGTGGCGTTACGGGCGATCACATCGGCTTTGCCGTCGCCGGAGAAGTCGCCGGAACTGAAGATGATGTCGAAGGCGGACCAGTTGTGGCCGAACGCCTCACCGGTTCCCGATTGGAAGCCGCCGCTGCCGTTGCCACGGTAGAGGTGCAGGTCCTTGGTCGTGGCATTACGGGCGATCACATCGGCCTTGCCGTCACCGCTGAAGTCACCGGTGTCGCCACCCGCTCCGTCCTCGACGATGTTGTTGTAGCGGATGGGGCGATATCCCTGCATGCTCGACCACGACTCGCTCCCCACTTGACCACGGGAGTTGGCGGACGGGCCCTTCGCCCAGTCGTTCTCCCATCCGTCACCGTCCGGGTCGGCACCGCCGTTGAGGGAGTAGGTCCAGGCGCCCTGCGAGTGGTCGCCGGCGTTCTTCCATCGGGCGAACAGCTCCATGTGGCCGTCCTTGAGGATCGCGTCCCCCGGCCTGAGATCGTGAAGACTGGACAGGTACCTCTTGCCTGACCACGACGCGAAGTCGTTGGTGCTGTTGCCGCCCTTCCCGGAGTTCGCCGTGATGTGCCAGGCCATCGACACCAGGCCGGAACAGTCCGGCCCGTACTTGTGCGTCCCGTCCACATCGGTGACCAATGTGTTGGACCGGCGCGTCAGGTTGTACTGGACCCCGCGGTTCACCCAGTTCTGGGCACGTGCGAGCACTTCGGAACGGGTGATGGGGCCGTTGGCGATGCTCGCCGCGTTTGCCTGGCCCCTGCCGCCGGCCTCGTCGAGCGCGGTAAGGGCGAACATGGCCAGCGCGGATGCCGTACACACCGCGACGGTGCGGGATAAAAGACGATGAATGGTCGACCTGTTCATTCTCACGTGTCCTTTTCGAGAGAGAGTGAGCCCCGGAATGCGGAGAAAGTGAGGCGCTGCATCAGGCGTCAGAAGATGGTGTCGAAGGCGGACCAGTTGTTGCTGAAGGCTTCGCCGGTGCCGGATTGGAAGCTGCC
>NZ_JCADBK010000064.1:0-1008 GCF_059358955.1 Nonomuraea sp. CX421
ACCTACGTCGACATTCCGGGTGTCATCCGGGAGAAGATCCTGGAGATCGGTTACGACGCCTCCCACAAGGGTTTCGACGGCGCCTCGTGTGGCGTGTCGGTGTCCATCGGGGCGCAGTCGCCCGACATCGCGCAGGGGGTCGACGACGCCTACGAGCACCGCTCGGGCGAGGGAGTGGACGAGCTCGACCGGCAGGGCGCCGGTGACCAGGGGCTGATGTTCGGCTACGCCTGCCGGGAGACGCCCGAGCTGATGCCGCTGCCGATCACGCTGGCCCACCGGCTGGCCCAGCGCCTGTCCGAGGTGCGCAAGTCCGGCCTGGTGCCCTACCTGCGGCCCGACGGCAAGACCCAGGTCACCATCGAGTACGACGGCGACCAGCCGGTCCGCCTCGACACCGTGGTCGTCTCCACGCAGCACGCGGCCGAGATCGACCTCAGGGAGATGCTGACGCCCGACATCAAGGAGCACGTCGTCGAGCCGGTGCTGGCGGGGCTCGACCTCGACACGTCGGATTACCGGCTGCTGGTCAACCCGACCGGCCGGTTCGAGATCGGCGGGCCGATGGGCGACGCCGGGCTGACCGGCCGCAAGATCATCATTGACACCTACGGTGGCATGGCGCGTCACGGTGGCGGCGCGTTCTCCGGCAAGGACCCGTCCAAGGTGGACCGTTCGGCGGCCTACGCGATGCGCTGGGTGGCCAAGAACGTGGTGGCCGCCGGGCTGGCCGACCGCTGCGAGGTGCAGGTCGCCTACGCGATCGGCAAGGCCCAGCCGGTCGGACTGTTCGTGGAGTGCTTCGGCACCGAGAAGGTCGCGGTGGACAGGATCCAGGCCGCCGTGCTCCAGGTGTTCGACCTGCGTCCGGCCGCCATCATCCGCGACCTCGACCTGCTGCGCCCGATCTACTCCGAGACCGCCGCCTACGGCCACTTCGGCCGCGAGGGCTTCTCCTGGGAGTCCACCGACCGCGCCGAGTCGCTCCGGACCGCCGCCGGCCTCTGA
>NZ_JCADBK010000065.1:0-975 GCF_059358955.1 Nonomuraea sp. CX421
GCGGCGAAGGCGTCGCGCGCCATGGCGAGCAGGGCTCCGGCGAGCATCAGCGCGCCACCCGCGTATTGGACGGGAGTCAGTGACTCGTGAAGCACGATGAGGCTTCCCGAGGCACCGAAGACCGGGACGAGCAACATCATGATCGAAGTACGGGCCGGGCCGATCGTCCGGATGCCGTGAAAGTAGGCGACATAGGCGATGGCAGTCGGGAAGACGCCGAGGTAGGCGATGGTGAGCCAGATCCCGGCGGACAGGCTCGACCAGGCCACGGACGGCAGCGCCGGCCCGGCTGCCAGGAGGAGCATGAGGGAACCGGCAGACATGGTGAGGGCTGTCGCCTTCAGCGGGTCGATGCCTGCGAGAATTCGCTGGCCGAGCAACGTGTACGCGGCCCAGACCCCCGCACCGGCCACATAGGCCAGATCGCCGATCAGCCGCCGGCCGTTGGCTGGGCCGCCCACGCCGAGCAGGAACAGCAGTGCCCCGCCGACACCCACGGTCAGGCCGGCGATCCGCGCGGGCGAGACGGTGTCGCGGAGGAACAATGCCGAGACCGCCGTGGTCAACACCGGGCTGAGCACCGGCACGAGAATGCTTCCGTCGACGGACGGTGACTGGTGCAACCCCCAGAAGAACAGCCAGTTGAAGGCGAACACGCCCAGGGCTCCCGCCACCAGGATCCGCGGCCAGTCACGGGCAGGCAGGCCGAACCCACGACCCGTGACGCCGAGCCACACCAGCAGGACGAGCGCACCACACCCGAAACGCAGGGCCGCCGCGACTTCGGGGGGCAGCGTGTCCGCCAGGACCTTGGACGCGGCGAAGGCACTGCCGAACAATGCCATCGCGGCGGTCAGCACGAGGTACACCGCCATCTCGGACGTTCGCCGGTCGGTCACACCCACGAGGACTGCCCTTCTGATGGCGCGAGTCTGATCGCGCGAGTCTGATCGCGCGAGGCGTAGCGGGCTACAG
>NZ_JCADBK010000066.1:0-936 GCF_059358955.1 Nonomuraea sp. CX421
GAGGCGTCATCCCACCGGCGACGGAGGGTTCGGGAGGAAGGCGACGCGTAGTGCCTCGCTCACCGTGGCCGTCGCCGGGCCGTCGCATCTGCCGGCACGGGTGACGAGCAGGACACGCGGAGCGGGTAGCCCCGGCGTGTCGATCGTGGCCAGCTTGCCGGCGCGAAGGGCCTCCTCGATGGCGATACGTGGCAGGACACTGAGCCCGAGATCGGCTGTGACACAGGCGCGGATCGCATCCACACTGCCGAAGCGGCTCACCTTCGCACGGCCACTGGCTGCCATGCCAAGTCGCCGGGCCACCACGTCGCCGTAGCTGCATCCCTCCTCCAGCAGCAGGAACTCGTGCTCGGCGAGACGCTGCCAGCTGACGCGCCGTCCCGCCAGCGGGTGACCTGGTGAGCAGATGACGGCCAGCCGTTCCGTGCCGATCCGTTCGCCACCGATGTCGGCGTTGGTCAGCTCGCATTCGAATATCAGCGCCAGGTCGGCGGACCCGTTTCCCAGTGCGTCAAGGGCAGCCGTGGTGCCGGCGGCAGCCACCGACAGTTGAACCTGGGGATGGTGTTGCCGCAGGAACATGGCTACCTGTGGCAGGCGATGACCGCAAATGGTGCCAGGGGCTACCAGGCGGACGGCGCAGTGACCGTCGGCCGGGTCGGCGATCCGCTCGGCCTCCGCGGCCAGGTCGAGGATTTGCCGGGCGAGCGGCAGCAAGCGCCGTCCGTGCGCGGTCAGGACGACTCGGGTGGGCAGCCGGTCGAACAGCCGCACTCCGAGCCTCTGCTCCAGGGACTGAATGTGCGCGCTGACGGTGGACTGGGCGAACGCCAGGTCCTGGGCGGTCGCGGTGAAGCTGCCTGTGTCGTGCACCGAGACGAATGTCCGCAGCAGCCGCGTGTCCATGTACGTCAGCCTATCGAAATGTTCGATGGG
>NZ_JCADBK010000067.1:0-755 GCF_059358955.1 Nonomuraea sp. CX421
CGCATCCAGGAGCCCCTCGAAGTTCCTGACCTTCTCGCCCTGCAGACCGAGTCCTTCGACTGGCTGCTCGGCAACGAGAAGTGGAAGGGCCGAATAGAGGCGGCTCGCCAGGCCGGGCGCAAGGACGTCCCGACCCAGTCGGGCCTCGAAGAGATCTTCGAAGAGATCAGTCCCATCGAGGACTTCTCGGGGACCATGTCCTTGTCGTTCCGCGACCACCGGTTCGAACCGCCCAAGTACTCAGTAGATGAGTGCAAAGACAAGGACATGACCTTCTCCGCCCCGATGTTCGTGACGGCGGAGTTCATCAATAACACCACCGGTGAGATCAAGAGCCAGACGGTGTTCATGGGTGATTTCCCGCTCATGACGCCGAAGGGCACCTTCATCATCAACGGCACCGAGCGTGTCGTCGTCTCGCAGCTGGTTCGGTCCCCTGGAGTCTATTTCGAACGTAATGTCGACAAGACTTCGGACAAGGACCTCTACGGCTGCAAGGTCATCCCGTCCAGGGGTGCCTGGCTGGAGTTCGAGATCGACAAGCGCGACAGCGTCGGTGTGCGCATCGACCGCAAGCGCAAGCAGGCCGTCACCGTGCTTCTCAAGGCACTGGGATGGACCAACGAGAAGATCCTCGAGCGTTTCGGCCAGTACGAGTCGATGCGCGCCACCCTGGAGAAGGACCACACGTCCGGCCAGGACGACGCCCTGCTCGACATCTACCGCAAGCTGCGGCCGGGTGAGCCGCCGACCAA
>NZ_JCADBK010000068.1:0-669 GCF_059358955.1 Nonomuraea sp. CX421
ATGGAGGCCCTCGTTTCGTCGGCGACGGCTGAGCATCGGGAGTTCTCGCATATCACGCCGGAGTATCAGGCGATCAGTCAGTTGTGTCGGCAGGTTCGGTCGGTGGCCGAGGTGTCGGCGCTGTTGCGGATTCCGCTGGGTGTGGTGCGGGTGTTGATCGCTGATATGGCGGCCGAGGGTCTGGTTCGGGTGCATCAGCCGCAGTTGGATGCCGGTAGGCCAGATGTCAACCTGCTGGAAAGGGTGCTCAGTGGACTTCGCAGGCTCTAGTCCGGGCCTTACCTCGACGAAGATCGTGGTGGCCGGTGGTTTCGGCGTGGGCAAGACGACGTTCGTCGGTGCGGTGTCGGAGATCATGCCGTTGACGACCGAGGCGGTGATGACGGACGCGTCGGCGGGGATCGATGATCTGGGGATGACGCCGTTGAAGTCGACCACGACGGTGGCGATGGACTTCGGGCGGGTGTCGCTGGATCGGGATCTGATCCTGTATCTGTTCGGGACGCCGGGTCAGCATCGGTTCTGGTTCATGTGGGATGACCTGGTGCGTGGGGCGATCGGCGCGGTGGTGCTGGTGGACACGCGCAGGCTGGCCGACAGTTTCCCGGCGATCGACTACTTCGAGGAGGCGCAGTTGCCCTTCGTGGTGGGCGTCAACGGCTGGGACGG
>NZ_JCADBK010000069.1:0-658 GCF_059358955.1 Nonomuraea sp. CX421
CCCCCACGGGCGCGGTGGCCGGGATCGACATGGGCGTCGCCTCGCTTGTCACCACCAGCGACGGCGCACACGTGGCCGGCCGGCGCCACCTCGCCGCGACCACCGATCGCCTCGCGACGGCGCAGCGCGACCTCGCTCGCAAGAAGCCGGGCTCCAAGCGTCGCCGCAAGGCGGTGACCCGACTCGCCGCGCTGCACGCCAAGGTCCGGCGGCAACGCCTCGACCACGCGCACAAGGCCGCGCTCGCGCTGGTCCGCGACTACGACATGATCGTGCACGAGGACCTGCGGATCGCGAACATGACCCGCTCGGCGTCCGGCACGATCCAGGCCCCCGGCCGCAAGGTCACCGCCAAGGCCGGTCTCAACCGTTCGATCCTGGACGCGGGTTGGGGGGTGTTCCTGACGATCCTGTCGCACAAGGCTGAAAGCGCCGGTCGCAAGCTGATCGCAGTGAACCCGGCCAACACCTCCCGCACATGCGCCCGCTGTGGGCACCGCGCGAAGGAGAACCGCGTCACCCAAGCCTCGTTCGTCTGCACGGCGTGTGAACATGCCGCGCACGCCGACGTGAACGCGGCGGTCAACATCCTCAGGGCGGGGCTTGCCCTTCGCGACGCTGCGGAAGCGGCTTAGCGAGAAGCCGCTCCCTTCAGGGA